>JAHBWH010000012.1 GCA_019637115.1 Myxococcales bacterium
TCTTTCGGAGTCGCTCGACGACGGACGCGCCGGCGCCTCGGGTATTCTCAGCACGGCCGGCCGCCACCGAGCAGGGCCGTGCTCCAGCCCTCGCCGAGCGCATTCTCTCCCGACCAGAGCGCCGACGGCAACGTCTCTGGTTGGCGTGGGTGTCGAATTCCGATGAGGCGGTAGCTGGGGGCTCGTGTGGGGTCGCGCGTCGGCCGATCCGCGCCGCAGCCGGCTCAGGCCAGGTCGAAGACCAGGAGCTCGGCGTCGGCGCCGTCCGTGAGCTCCAGCTCGCCGTCGCTCAGCGTGTAGCCGGCGTCGCCCTGCTCGAGGCGGGTGCCGTTTAGGGTCACGGCGCCCCTCGCCACCTGCACCCAAGCGGCCCGGCCGGGAGCGATCGTGTGGGTCACGCGCTGGCCAGCGTCGAGGCGCGTCGCGAGGATGCGCGCGTCGCTGTGGATCGTCACGGACGCGGCCTCGCCCGGAGGGGCGGCGAGGGGGACGAGGCGGCCGCGCAGATCGCCGGCGGCGATGGGCTGCTCCTCGTAGCCTGGCGCGATCCCCCGGCGGGCGGGCTCGATCCAGATCTGCAAGAGGTGGGCGTCCGCGAGGCGCGCGTACTCGCTGTGCTGGATCCCGGTGCCGGCGCTCATGCGCTGGGCCCGGCCAGGGACGATGACGCCGCCGTTGCCGAGGGTGTCGCGGTGCTCGAGGCCGCCATCGAGGAGGTAGGTGACGATCTCCATGTCCCGGTGCGGGTGGGTCGGGAAGCCGCGGTCCTGGCGGATGCGGTCCTCGTTGATCACCCGCAGGCCCCGGAAGCCCATCCATTCGCGGTCGAGGTAACGCGCGAAGGAGAAGCTGTGCTTCGCGTAGAGCCAGCCATGATCGGCGTGACCCCGCTCCGCCGAGGCTCGGACGGCGACGCGGGCGAGCCGCTGGGCGGGCCGAGCCGCGCCCGCGGGGGCCGAGGGGGCGGCGCAGGCCACGAGGGGGGCCGCGGCGGCCAGTCCGAGGAAATCGCGACGATCCATGGGGGAATCCTCGCGCCAGCCTGCCGAGTCCGCAACGGGGGCCGGGGGAACGCTCTGTTCGAGCCCAGCCGCGCGCGGGGGCGCGAGCCCGGGCCGGGAGCCGTCGCGTCCGGTCGATGAGGGCCGGCGCACGAGAAATAGGCGCCCTCCGCGCTCGAGCGCGCTATGTTCCACTCCCGTGGACGCCTGGTCCGAGACCCAAGCTGAGATGTACGACGACGACGAGGAGGACATCGACGAGGTCCCGCCGCTCTCGCCCGTGCTGCTCGAGGGGCCGACACCGGCGATCTACCCGATCACCTTCCCCGTCGAAGACGTCGACCCGGACGCCGCGAAGGTGGTCTACCGGCTCACCCGCTACGGCCACCAGGCGTACTTGGTCGGCGGCTGCGTGCGCGATCTGCTGCTCGGCCGGCGGCCCAAGGACTTCGACGTCGCCACCAGCGCCCGCCCAAGCGAGGTCCGGCGGCTCTTCCGCAACTGCCGGGTCATCGGGCGCCGCTTCCGGCTCGCCCACATCCTCTTCGCGGGCGGAAAGATCATCGAGGTCGCGACCTTCCGGCGGGATCCCGGGCAGACCCACCGCGTCACTCCCTACGCCCAGCGGCCGCCTACCGCGCGGGCCGACACCCCCGACCCCGTCCGCCTGACGCCGATCTTCGAGGCCGTCGACGACGACTCGGACCTGCTCATCCGCAATGACAACGTCTTCGGCATGCCGCACGAGGACGCGGTCCGACGCGACTTCACGATCAACGGGCTCTTCTACGACGTCCAGCGCGGCGAGGTCATCGACTACGTCGGCGGCATGCAGGACATCGCGGATCGCACGGTGCGCACGATCGGTGAGCCGGACGTCCGCCTGCGTGAGGACCCGGTCCGGATCCTGCGCGCGATCAAATTCAGCGCGCGCCTCGACCTCGGGGTCGCGCCGGACCTCTACGATGCGATGGTCGACTTCCGAGACGAGCTCACGCGGGCCGCGCGGCCGCGCCTGCTCGAGGAGCTCTTCCGGCTCATGCGCGGGGGCGCGGCGCAGCGGTCGATCTACCTCGCGTGGGATCTCGGCGTGCTCGCGGAGCTGCTCCCCGAGGTGACGAGCTTCCTCGACGACGACGCCCCCGGCGCGGCCGAGCTCTGGGGCCGCCTGCAGGCGATCGACCGCCTCAAGCGCGCGGAGCGGCTGCCGGACGACGCGGTCTTGCTCGCGGCCCTGCTGCTCGGTCCGATCGAGGAGGCCCTCGACGGCGCCCGCGAGCCGGGCGCGGTCTACGAAGAGTTCATGGAGGATTTGGCCCTCCGCCTGACGCTGCCCCGGCGCATCAAGGACCGCATCCGCCTGCTCGTCGGCAGCCAGCGCCGCTTGCGCGCGGGCAAGGTGGGCTCCCTCGCCCGCCGTGACTTCTTCGCGGACGCGGCGGCGCTTCACGCGCTCGATCTCGAGGCCCGAGGGCTCCCGATCCCCGACTGGGCGGTCAGCCCAGGCGCCACGGCCGCGGCCGACGACGACGAGCTGCGGCCGCGTCGGCGGCGGCGTCGCCGCCGTCGCGGCGGCGGCTGAACCATCGCGGCGGCGGCGGATTCATCGCGGCGGCGGCGGATCCATCGCGGCGGCGGCGGATCCATCGCGGCTGTGGCCGACTCCCTCGCTGGGGTTCGCGCGTCTTCACCTTTCCGGCGCCCGAGACGGGCGATGAGGTAGGGTCCCCCGGTGGTGCTCGAAGCGCTCGCAGGTCGCGTGTTGGTGGCAGGGTTCCCGGCGGGGCCTCTGCCGATCGCCCTTCGCCGCGCGCTCTCCGAGGGGAGCCTCGGCGGGATCATCGTCTTCAAACGAAACCTCGAGGAGGGCGCCGCGGGCCTCGCGTCGCTCGTGCGCGCGCTCGCGAAGGAGGTCTCCCAGCCCGTGCTGGTCGGGATCGATCAGGAGGGCGGCCGGGTCGCCCGGCTCGGGGCGCCGGTGCTCCGGCTACCCCCGATGCGTGCGCTCGGGGACCGGGACGATCTGGCGCTGACCGAGCGCGCGGGGAGGGTGCTCGGCCGACAGCTTCGCGCGCTCGGCGTGACGATGGACTTCGCCCCCGTCCTCGACGTCGACACCAACCCCACGAACCCGGTCATCGGCGATCGCAGCTTCGGCGCGACGCCTGAGCGGGTCATCCGCCACGGCCTCGCCTTCGCCGCGGGGCTCGACGGATCGGGCGTCTCACCATGCGGCAAGCACTTCCCTGGCCACGGAGACACCGACCTCGACAGCCACCTCGCGCTGCCGATCCTTCGGCACGACGCCGCGCGCCTCGAGGCGGTCGAGCTCGCCCCCTTCCGGGCGGCGCGGGCGTTCCCGGCCCTGATGACGGCGCACGTGGTCTTCGAGGCGCTCGACCCCTCCGTCCCGGCCACCCTCTCGCGCCGCGTGCTGGGAGATCTCTTGCGGGGCCACCTCGGGTACGATGGCGCGGTGATCAGCGACGACCTCGAGATGAAGGCGCTCTCCGATCGCTGGCCGGTGCCCGAGAGCGCGGTGGCGGCGGTGGACGCCGGCTGCGACGTGCTGCTGGTCTGCCGTGACGTCGACGCGTGCTTCGCGGCGCGCGAGGCGCTCACGCGGTGCGCCGAGCGAGACCCGAGGTTTCGCGCGCGCCTCGAGGTGGCGGCCCAGCGCGCGGAGCGGCTCTACGCGCGAGCGCGCCCGGCGCCGCTCGAGGGGGACGCGCTGGCGGCGGCGCTCACGGATCCCGAGGTCGCGGCGCTCGAGGCGGCGCTCGTGCCTGGCGCGGCGGGCAGCGATCCCACGGAGCGGCCATGACGGCGATCGTCGACCACGGAGAGCGCGTGAGCACCTTGCCCGATCCTCCGAGCGCCGCGCGGGTCAACGGCGTGTGGCAGTGGGGGCGCTTCCGGCACCCGATTCCGTCGCCCGATCTCGGGGTGGGCTGGGTGCGCCGGTTCCGCCTGAAGGAGTGGCACTACGTCTCGGTCGTGACCGACCGACTCTACGTGGCGCTCGGGCTCGTGCAGCTCGGCTACGCGGCGAACGCCTTCCTCTACCTCGTCGATCGCAAACAAGCGGCGGTCGCGCGCGAGTACGAGTCGCTCAGCGTGCTCGGCCGGGCGCTTCGCTTCGCGGAGAGCTCCGTGAAGGGCGAGACCGTCTGGCGCCACCGCGACGCCGACGTGCGCATCGCGGCCCGCCCGCCGCGCGACACAGCCGGCGCTGGAGGCAGCGGCGGCTGGGACGTGCGGCTCGACGTGGTGCTCGGCGAGCTCCCGGTCGCGGGCGGCTTCCACGTCGAGGCCGGGGAATCGCTCGCGCTGCTCGCCGACCTCGGCGGAGAGCGGCCGGCCTATACACACAAGGCGGCCGGGCTACGCGCGAGCGGATCGTTGCGGCTCGGCGACGAGTCGGTCGACCTCTCGGGGGGGCTCGCGATCATCGATTGGACACGCTCGCTCGCGGCGCGCGAGACCCGGTGGAAGTGGGCGAGCTTCGCGGGGCGGAGCGGCGCGAGGAACGTAGGCCTGAACCTGTCGGCGGAGGTCTACGACGACGAGCGCGGCGACTCGCTCGAGAACGCCTTCTGGCTCGATGGCCGCGTCCGCCCGCTCGGCGGCGTCCAGTTCGAGGTGCCTCGCCAGCCAGGCGTCGAGGATTGGCGGATCCGTAGTCGGCGCGGAGACGAGGTGGAGCTCGTCTTCACACCGCTCGGCGCGCGCGCGCAGCACCTCGACCTGAAGATGGTGCGGAGCGACTTCGTGCAGCCCTACGGGACCTTCCGCGGCAAGGTCTGCGGGCAGGAGATCGACGAGGTCTTCGGCGTCGTCGAGGATCATACGAGCGTCTGGTAGCGCGTAGCGCAGAGGACAAAGACGTCCCCTGCCCGTGCCCCTGCCCGTGCCCGTGCGTGCCCGTGCGTGCCCGTGCGTGCCCGTCCACGTCCACGTCCCCATCCACGACGCCCACGTCCACGTCCACGTACGTCCACGTCCACGACGTCCACGTCCACGCCCACGCCCACGTCCACGTGCGCGTGCGCGTGAGCGATCAGAACGTCCGTCGGGGCTCCGCGGGGATCGAAAAGCGCGGCCTCTTCGCACGACTCGGTCGGACACGGACACGGACACGGACCCGGACCCGGACACGGACACGGACTCGCCGAGGTCCCGCGTGGACGCGCGCGGCGCGAGTGGCTATGGAGCGGCGATGTTCCTCGAGCGACACCTCGCCACGATCGCCGCGCAGACCCTGCAGGAGGCCCTCGGGCTCGACGAGACCCCGAACGCCCTCCTGCGCTCGACGCAGGACCCGAAGTTCGGCGACTACCAGATCAACGGGGCCATCGCGCTCGCGAAGAAGCTCGGTCGCCCGCCGCACGAGCTCGCCGCGAAGGTCGCGGAGGCGCTGAAGGCGCGGCCGGAGATCGCCGACGCCTCGGTCGCGGGGCCGGGCTTCGTGAACCTCACGCTCGACGCTGCTTGGCTCGGTCGCCTCGCGAGCGACGCCCTCGCGGACGAGCGCCTCGGGGTTCCTTCGCTGACCGAGGGCGAGACGATCGTCGTCGACTTCTCGAGCCCGAACATCGCCAAGCAGATGCACGTCGGCCACCTGCGCTCGACCATCATCGGCGCCGCGATCGTGAAGCTCTTGCGCTTCGTCGGGCACGAGGTGGTGGGTGATAACCACCTGGGCGATTGGGGCACGCAGTTCGGCCTGCTCATCGTCGGCATGCGCTCCTTCGGGGACGCCGCGGCGCTCGAGGCGGACGCGATCTCCGAGCTCGAGCGGGTCTACCGGCTCGCGAGCGACCGCGCGAAGGCGGACGAAGACTTCGCGGCGAGCGCGCGCGCCGAGCTCGCGAAGCTGCAGGCGGGCGACCCCGAGTCGCGGGCGCTCTGGGAGCGCTTCGTCGCCACGACGCGGGGGGCGCTCGATCGCAGCTACGCGCGCCTCGGCGTGAGCTTCGACGAGTGGCTCGGCGAGAGCTTCTACGACCCGATGCTCGCGGGCGTCGTGCAGGAGCTGCTCGACGCCGGCATCGCGCGCGAAGACGACGGCGCGATCTGCATCTTCTGGGGCGAGATCCCGAAGGAGCGGGTCCCGGCAGGCGAAGAGAAGCGCTTCGCGAAGCTCGCCAAGCAGAAGGAGCCCTTCATCATCCGCAAAAAGGACGGCGCCTTCCTCTACTCGACGAGTGATCTGGCGACCCTGAAGTACCGCCGCGACCACTTCCGCGCCGATCGCTCGGTCTACGTCGTCGACGCGCGGCAGGCGCTGCACTTCGAGCAGGTCTTCGCCGCGGCGATCCTCCTCGGCTACGCCGGCGCCGACGCCGACGGCCGCCCGGTCGCGCGCATGCAGCTCCAGCACGTGCACTTCGGCACGGTGCTCGGCGATGACGGCAAGCCCATCAAGACCCGCGACGGAAAGGCGGTGACGCTGGCGTCGTTGCTCGACGAGGCGGAGGAGCGCGCGCTCGCGCTCATCCGCGAGAAGGCGGGCGAGGGGAGCCTGCGCATCCCCGAGGCGGAGTGGGAGGAGGCCGCGCGCGTCATCGGCGTGGGCGCGGTGAAGTACGCCGACCTCGCGCAGAACCGCGCGAGCGACTACCGCTTCGACTGGGACAAGCTCATCAGCTTCAAGGGCAACGCGTCGCCCTACCTGCAGTACATGGTCGCGCGCTGCCGCTCGATCTTCGAGAACGCCGCGGGGGACCTCCGGCTCGAGTCGTTCTCCGCGGACGTCCGCCCCGAGCACCCGGCCGAGCTCGCGCTGGTCCGCCTGCTCGTGCGCTGGCCCGACGTGGTGGAGCGCGCGGCGGAGGATTACCTGCCGCATTACGTGTGCGAGCACCTCTACGAGCTCGCGTCGGCGTTCAGCGGCTTCTACACGGAGTGCAAGGTGCTCGTCGATGACGAGCCCGTGCGTGAGAGCCGCCTCGCGCTGACGGCGCTCACCGCCAAGCAGCTCGAGCTCGGGCTCGCGCTGCTCGGCATCGGGACCATCGCGAAGATGTGAGCCGCGGCCTCACCGCCATCGAGGGCCGCCGCTGAGGCCTCGCCCGAGCCCGAGCGTCAGGCGTAGGGTGGCGCCGATCGTCCACCCCGCCATCGACGCGGTCGGCGCCTCGGGCGCGCTCGCGCGGACGATGGTCTGACGGGCGAAGAGGCGCAGGCCGGCGCCGCGGAAGGCGCCGCGCGAGCGCGAGGGCCTCGAGAGAGGGACGTCGCAGGCGAGCCCCCAGATCATCGCGAGGCCGCGGCCCTCGCCCACGAGCGGGCCGAGGGCGGCGCCGAGATCGAGCGACCAGGACTGCAACCAAAGATCGAGGCGCTCGCGCCCCGTGGAGCGGTCGAGCAGGAAGAGGGCGGGCCACAGCGGGCGCAGCTCGACGCCGAACGCGAGGGCGCTCGTGGCGTCGGCGTCCCAGCCGAAGCTCACGAAGGGGCCGGCCGCGTCGAGCACGCGCGCGCGGAGCTCCACCACCGGCCCCGCCGACCAGGCGTCCTGGCGTCGCGACGCGGCCGCGCCGGCGCCGACCTCGAGCCCGACGAAGGCGTCCCATCGCCGGTACGCGCCGTCACCTGGTTGGGCCTCCGCGGGGGCGGCGGCGAGAGCGAGGAGGGGCAAGAGGAGCCACGCGAACGATCGCGGGGAGCGCACGGGCGGACGGTAGCACGCGGTGCACGCGGAGGGTGCCCGCAGAGGAAGGTGCCCCTGCCCGAATCGGTCGGTCGGACGGGCGTGGGTTCCGTCGTCCGCGTCTCTGCCATCGCGAGCTCCGACAGTCGGGCACGCGCACGTGTATGTGGACGGGGACGGGGACGTGGACGGGGACGGGGACGTGGACGGGGACGTGGACGGGGACGGGGACGGGGACGGGGACGGGGACGGGGACGGGGACGGGGACCGGCAGCGTCGCGGTCGGATCGATCTCGGTCGCGGTCTTGGTTGCGGTCTCAGGGGGAGCGAGGGGAAGAGGAGAGGCGAGAGGGAGGAGGGAAGAGGGCCCAGAGGGAGGAGGGGCAAGAGGAGGGGGGCAGGGGCAGGGGCAGGGGCAAGGGCAGGGGACTTTTGGCTCTTTTTACCTCGAGAACGGCATCTGCATTTCCAGGCTTCCTCCTGGGGGCGGGGGGAGCTGCCAGCTCGCGACCTGAGAGGAGAGGCAGTTCCCGAGGGTCTCGTCGCCGGTCGTGTTGCGCATGACGCGCGTGTTGCGGACGTGCCCATCGGCGCCGACCGTCATCGACACCACGACCGTGCCGCTGACGTTCGGGTTGTTGCGGGTCGCTCGGTCGAAGCACGCCTGCGCGCGCGCGGCGTAATACGTGTTGATCACCGAGCGCACGCGGCTCGCGTAGAAGTCCGCCTCGAAGTCGCGCTCGACCGGGCCGGTCGTCGGCGGCAGCGTCGAGCCGCCCGTCGTGGAGTCCATCGTGGTCGCGCTCGAATCCGTCGCGCCGCCCGTTGCGTCGCCGCCCGCCGAGGTGCCGCCAGTTGCGGTGCCGCCGGTCGTCCCCGTCGTGGCGCTCCCGGTCGTTCCCGTCATCGTGCTGCCGGTCGTCCCCGTCGTGGCGCCGCCGGTCGCTGCGGTCGTGGTGCTCGTCCCGCCCATGGTCGTTCCGCCGGTCGCCGCGCCGCCCGTGCTGGTCGTCGCCATGACCGTCGACGTCATCGTGGTCGCGCCCGTCGTCGAGGTCGGCGTCGTTGTCGTCATCGCCGTCATCGTCGCGCTCGGTTCCGCGGGCTCGTCGAAGGCCTCGCTCGTCTCCGGGAGCGCCTCACCCGCCGGGAGCGGGACGCCGATCACGAAGGGATCCTCCGGCCGGGCGTGCCCCTCCGCGACCTTCGGATCAGCGCGCAGCAACCAGCTCGCGAGCGCGCCGAGCGCGACGAGCCCCAGCGCGACGAGGAGCAACATCGCCCAGACCTTCTTCGACGAGCGGACCCCGATCGCCTCGAGCGACACGCTCATCATCGAGGTCCCGCCCCCGTGCATGCTCTGCTGCTCCCAAACGTTCACGTGGCCCCCGCCGCCGCTCGGCGCCGCGCCTGGCGTCGACGGGGGCGGGGCTGCCGGGGCCGGGGCTGCCGGGGCTGCTGGCGCCGCGGCCGACCCCGCCGCAACGGGCCCGCCGACGTCCCCAGCCCGGGCGATCCCCTTCCCGCACTGGTTACAGAACTTCGCGTCCTCGGAGTTCGCGGCGCCGCAGGCTTGGCAGTACATCGCGCAAGCATAGCCCCTCCGCTCGCCACCGAAACTTTGCGTCGTCCCGGTGGGCATGTGACCCTTGGTGTAGGTGTCAGTGCGAGGAGGTGTGTCATGGGGTTGGACGTCGACTTGGATCTCGCATCGGTGGATGCGGACTTCGCGATCCTTCGCGCCGCCGAGCGGCGCTCCCTCCGGCGCGCGGTCCGGACCGAGTGCGAGGTGGTGGCGGAGGAGGGCTTCCGCCTCCTCGGCACCTGGACCCTCGATCTCTCGGCGGACGGCTTGCTGCTCGACAGCGGCGCCCCCGTGGTGATCGGCGAGCCGGTCCTCTTGAGCCTCCGCGTCCCACGCGGCACCACCTGGATCGACGCCGAGGGTCGCGTCGCGCGCGCGATCGTGGGTCAGCGCCTCGGAGATTGCGGGACCGCGCTCGGCATCCGGTTCGAGCGGATGGACGGCATCGACCGCGCCATCCTCGAGGCGAGCCTGCTGGGCCTGCCGCCGACCTTCCCGCGCCGCCACATGCGCATGGACTATGCCGCCACCGTGGGCGCGCTGCTCCCCACCCCCTGGTCGGACCCGCGACGTTCGAGCGTCTGAGGAACCGCCGCTCGCTCACCTGGTGGGGGAGCTGCCCTCCGCGCGCGGCGAACCCGTCGGTCCCGAGACCGAGGGCGCGAACGCTCAAGCGCTCGGCGGCTGGCTGACGCGGTCGGTGACGGCGTGCCGCAGCTCGTCGACCCGCCAAGCGTCGACCCCGAGGCGCTTGCCGATGCCGGCCGCGAACGCCTCCTCGCTCGGGGCGACGCTGCCGTCGGAGCAGGCGAGCTCCCACGCGAGCGCGACCATCAGCTCACGGAGCACTGGATGGACGAGCTGATCCTCGATGCCGACCATGCTCGGCGGATCGTGGACCTCCGCGACGAGCGCGTCCTGGGTGTCCTCGTCGAGATCGCTGTTCGTGATGATCTCGCGCAGCAGATGCGACTCTTCGGGGTCGAGCTCCCGGTCGGCGTTCGCCATCCAGATGCAGATGCGGATCGCCGCGATCTGGTGCTCGCGGAGCGTCTCCTTCGACTGCCCGAGCATCCACTCCCGCAGCTCCGCGAGGCGCTCCTCGCCGACCACGTAGGCCGCGACGGTCACGCCGGCCTCCTCGAGTGGTGTCCGCAGCAGGCCCCCGTGGGCGAGCGTCCCGATCCAAGTGGTCATCGCCGATTGCGCTTCGGACATGGTCCCTCCGCGCGGGAGCATACCACCCGGCCCCCGCGATTGCGGGGTAGCGTCGTTCACGAGGCTGCTATCCTCTAGGCGTGCGGGACGGTGAAGAGGTCACGGGCAAGATCGCGATCGAGAGTCTGCGACCGGTCGCGATCGGAGCGCGCGATCGCCTCGCGCTCGTGGCGCTCGTCGGTGAGCACGGCCGACCCTGGATCCCCATCGACGTCGACAGCGTCATCGGCCGTGATCCCGACGTGGAGCTCCGCCTCGACGACGCCGCGCTGTCGCGGCGCCACGCTCGGATCTTTCGGCTCGCGGGGGTCTGGCGGGTAGAGGATCTCGGCAGCATCAACGGCACCTTCGTCGACGGTCAGCGGATCACGGGCTCTCGTATCCTCGAGGACGGCGCGCGCTTGCAGATCGGGCGCGGCTGCATCTTCCGCGTCTCGCTGCAGGACTCCCTCGAGCACGAAGCGAGCCGCCGGCTCTACGAGTCCACCGTCACCGACCCGCTCACTGGCTTGCACAACCGCCGACACCTCGACGCGCGGCTCGAGGAAGAGGTCGCCTTCGCCCGTCGGCACGGGACACCGCTCTCCGTGCTCTTGCTCGACGTGGACCACTTCAAGCGCGTGAACGACGACCACGGCCACCAGGCGGGCGACGCCGTCCTCCGGGTGCTGGGCGCGCTCCTGACCAAGCTGCTCCGGACCGAGGATCTCGTCGCGCGCTACGGCGGCGAGGAGATCGCGATCGCGGCGCGCGGCACCGACGCGGTCAACGCGCTCATCCTGGCCGACCGCATCCGGCGCCGCGTCGAGGCGATGAGCATGCCGTGGGAGGGGGCGACGCTCCGCGTCACCGTCAGCGTCGGCGTCGCCACCTGGAGCGGTGAGATGGACGTCGCGGCCCTGCTCGGGGCCGCCGACGGTGCGCTCTATCGGGCGAAGGACGAGGGGCGCAACCGCTGCTGCGTCGCGTGAACGGCGTCGCGGCGTCGTGGAGCGCGTGAGACGTCGGCTCGCGAGACGTCCCGCGCTCGGCTGCGCCCTCTCGCCCCACCACAGACGCGCCGCCGAGGAGCGCGGGAAGGCATCGCGCGACGGCCGGCGTCGCTCAGTACAGTGAACCAGGAGTTCGTGACCAGGTGCAAAGAGGCGCGCGTCCAGCAAGGCGCGACGAAGGAGCGGGCTGTTGGCCCGTGACTGAGGAGCAACGCAGCTGGACGGGATGGATCTGCTGCACCTGGTCACGAACTCCTGGGGAACTGTACTCAGTCGCCGCTCCGCTCGGGGCGGGGCGCGTCCTCGGCCTCGGCCGCGACCTGCGTCGTCGCGCGCTCTTCGTTCGGCGTCGCGCCGTCGGTCTGGATGTCGATCCGCGCCGCTCGCGCCGCCGCGACGGCGGCCAAGAGATCGGGGCCCGCGGCCGCGAGGCGTCGCTCGGGGAGCACGACCTCGTCGGTGTCTTCGTCGTGAGGCGCGACCGCCACGCCGGGACGGTCGGCGCTCGCGTCCGGAGGAGCGCTGGGCGTCGCGGCCTCGTCGGCGAGCGGCAAGCGCTCGCTCTGCGCCGCGGGAATCGCGGCCTCGTCGGCGAGCGGCAAACGCTCGCTCGGCGTCCCATCGCTCATGCGGCAACGGCCGTCGAAGTGTGCGCCCTTGTCGATGAAGAGCCGCGGCGTCTCGACGTCGCCGACGACGCGGCTCTCGGCGTGCAGCTCGACGAGCTCCCGCGCACGCACGGCCCCGCGGACGGTGCCGCCCGCGAGCACCAGGAGCGAGCTGACGTCGACCTCGGCCTCGAGCTCGGCGCCTTCGCCCACGACCAACATCCCGTCGCCGTGCACCTCGCCGATCAATCGGCCGTCGACGCGCACGCGCCCTTCGAAGACGAGCTTGCCTCGGAACTCGGTCCCGCGACCGAGCAGCGCCGTAATCTCACCCGGCGCGGGCGTGAGGTCCTTCGAGGGCATCGCGCGCGAAGGTATCCGAGCCTGTCCGCGCGTCAAACCGAGGCCGCGCGCCGCACCGAAGGCGTCAGTACGCGAAGCCGAGCTGGAGGCCGAAGTTCAGCGCCTTGTCGACCATCTCGGTCGCCTGCGCGGCCGCGGGGTGACCGCTGGCCGGGCCTTCGAAGGTCAGGCCGTAGCGCGTGAAACCGAGCCGCGCGCCGTAGGTCAGGCCGAAGTCGAGCCTGCCCTGGAGGGCCACCCCGATGTCGAAGCCGCCGACCCCGACGTCCTCGCCGAAGGTCGGCGAGAGCTCGCCGGTGCCGAGCGTGATGCGATACCCGACGTCGAGGCGCGCGCGGAGGAGCCGCTCGTAGAGCTTCACGTCGGCGACCGCGCCGATTCGCAGGTAGCCGTAGCTCGACGACGCCATCGTCCCGTTGGACTCGATGCTGAAGTTGTCGAGCCCGTAGCCGACGATGGCGCCGATGCGGGCGACGTCCTCATCGAGCGGGTAGAGGTAGCCCACGTGCGCGCCGAACTGCATCGCGGTGGTCGCGAGCGTGGGGCCGGGGTTGCCTGCTGCGTCGAGCTCTTGCGACGAGAGGCCGAGCGAGTAGCCGAAGTCGACCTGAGCGTAGAGCCCACGCGCCGCCCCGCGCATACCGCGAAGCGGGAAGAGCTGCAGCGCCAGGGTGAGCGACGGGAAGATGCCCGCCTGGTATTCGCGGCCTCCACCCGCCGCGAGGTCGATGTTCGCGCGGCGCGTCCGGCCGTCGAGGCCGACGAGCGCCACGATGAGCGGCAGCCGGTGCGGATCCTCGACGCCGTCATCCTCCGTCGAGGGCGGCGGCTCGTCGTCGAAGGTGTCACGGGCCTCTTGGGCGCGTCGGAGCTCCTCCATCTCACGCTGCCGCTCTCGCTCCCGCGCCTCGGCCTCGCGTCGCTCGATGCCGACGAGCGCCTGATCGAGCGCCTCGGACGCCGCGCGCGCGATGGCCGAGACCCGCGCGCCCCCGAGCGGTGCG
Organism: Myxococcales bacterium; assembly: GCA_019637115.1. Taxonomy (GTDB): domain Bacteria; phylum Myxococcota_A; class Polyangia; order Polyangiales; family Houyiibacteriaceae; genus JACKEH01. The sequence continues at coordinate 13,427 of JAHBWH010000012.1, forward strand.
GGGCCTTGCCGCTGCGCGACCTCGTTGCCGGAGGCGTCGTAGACACGCACGGTCGTGCGCGCGCGCGCGCCGCGTCCCTGGACGTCGCCGCGGATGAACACGGTGACGGCGAGCTGTTGGGCGACGCTCGCGAGCCCCTCCGCGCTCGACGTGTCGGCGCCGGTGTTGCGGATCTCGGCGGTCGATACGAGGTCGAGTCGGTCCCGAACCCCACGAAGCGCGGCCGCGCGGGCCTGGCTCCCGCGCCACCCGCGGAACTCGAGCAGGGCGCCACGACGGCTTTGCGCTTCGACCGCGGAGGCGGCCGAGAGCACGACGAGGAGGGCGAGCAACCAACGCATGCGACTACCTTCTACCGCGGACTCGCCGCTCTCGTCACCCCTGGCTTGCAGCGGGCGCGCGTCACGGCGTGACGACGTCGCCCTGAATCGCCGAGGCGCCGTCGAAGACGAGGGCGATGGAGACGCTCGTGCATCGACCCGCCGCCGCGTCGCGGTCGAGGTCCGCGACGAGCGGGAGGAACGCGCGCACGGCGCCCTCGTCGATGCCCTCGATGCCCGCGAGCTCTTCGACGGTCTCGTCGACGTTCAGCGCGCCCCCGACGACGCCCCGCGAGAGCGCGCTCTCCGTGATGTCGAAGCGGATGCGGACGCGGTCGAGGCCGAGCGTGATCACCTCGGGCCCGAAGGGGACGGTGAGCGACAACGTGCCGGGGCCGGCGTCCAGCCGTCCGTTCACGATGCGACCGGGCAGGGTCACCATCGGCTCGAGGGAGCGCGCGTCGACGTCGAAGGTCTGCCCCGGGACGAAGCGGCCGGACGCCTCGAGCTGCGGCGCGAACGCGCCCTCGGGCAGGACGCCGAAGAGGATGTCGAGCTCGACGCGGTCGTCGTTCACGAAGTCGTCGACGCCTCGCACCTGGGCGAGCACGAGCAGCGTGCCCGCCTGCACGCTGAGCTCGAGGTTGCGGCGAAGGCCGAAGCGCTCCTCGTTCGCGCCGAGGATGGGCCCGAGCGCGTTGTCGACGCCGCCCTCGTCGTCGGGCGGCGGCGACGTGTGGTCACGGACGCGGCAGCTGCTCGGATCGAGCATCGTCCGGTTGTCTTGGCCGTCGAGGTCGAAGCCGGGCACGATCGTGCTGTCGCCGTCGGGGTCCGGCGCGCCGACATCGAGGCGGTCGAGCACGTAGAAATAGCTCTCGCCCGTGAGCGGCCCCGCGTCCACGGGGCCCGCGTCGACGCCTGCGTCGTCGACGCCCGCGTCGACGCCGCCCGCGTCGACCTCCGCGTCGGTGGAGCCAGCGTCGACGCCGGCGTCGACGTCCGGGGGCGCGTCGCGCCCCGAGCAGCCGACCACCACGAACCCGAGCGCGAGCCCCACGAGCCCGACGAGCCTCCCGAACCTCCCACGGTCTCCCATGGCCGCGGGTGTAGCGAACCTAGTTCGCGGTGTCTAGTGCGCCCCTCGTCGCCCTCTGCGCTGGTCGTCGGCTCGGCTCGCTCATGGACGCGGTCTCGGACGCGGTCTCGGGCGCGGCCTCGGACGCGGTCTCGGACGCGGCCTCGGACGCGGCCTCGGACGCGGCCTCGGACGCGGTCTCGGGCCTGGGCGTGAGCGGTGCGGTGGCGGACTCATGCCCACGACGGCGAGACGACCCGCACGTAACGTATGGTTTTCCCGGACGACTCGTGTTTGACCGGCGTCGACGTGGGCGCCATCCTGATCGAGCGCCTAGGGCACCCCACGATTGGGCGACGACTCGTCGGCCCCAGCCGTCGGGGCAGCCGAGCAGGGCCCGAGCATGGCCCCGCAGGCCAAGGAATCGTGATGCGAGGTGGAAGGCCGAGAGAGTTCGACGAAGACGCAGTGCTCGAGAGGGCGCTCGAGCTCTTCTGGCGCGACGGCTACGCCGCGACCTCGCTTCAGGCGCTCGTCGCGCACATGGGCATCAGCCGACAGAGCCTCTACAACACCTTCGGCGATAAGCGACGCCTCTTCCTCGCCGCGCTCGATCGCTACGTCGATCGTCGCGCGCAAGAGATGCTCGGGGCGCTCGAGGCGCCGAGCGCCGGCCTCGCGACCATCTACACCTTCTTCGCGGGGCTCGAGCGCGCGAACACTTGCGAGGCGTCGAGCCAAGGCTGCCTCATCGGCAAGAGCTGCATGGAGCTCGGCGCCGAGGACCCGGAGGTCTCTGCGCGCATCCAGGGGTTCTTCGACCGGACCGTGCGCGCCTTCCAGACCGCGCTCGAGCAGGCGAGCGCGCGCGGCGAGATCGAGCCGCTGGACACCGCGGCGACCGCCCGCCACCTCACCGCGACGCTCAACGGGCTCGGGATCCTTCATCGCGCGGGCGTGAGGACCGAGGAGCTCCGCGACGTCGCGAAGGTCGCCCTCTCCGTCCTCCGCCCCCGGCGCGCCGCCCTCTCTTGAGCCCAGAGCAGCCCGGCGGGCGCTCGGGCCGTTGCGCGCGCGGCGGCTCAGCCGTCCTTCGCGCGCTCACCGCCGCTTGCGGCGCCGGCGGGCGATGGCCTCGTCGTCCGGCAGATCGAGGCGCACGGGGACACGCTCGGTGTGTGTCGACAAGATGACCATCGTCTCCGTGTGCGAGATGCCGTCGAGCGAGCGGATGCTCCGGATGAGCCCCTCGAGCGCCGAGGTGTTCCGCACCTTCACCTTGATGAGCAGCGTATGGCCGCCCGTGACGTGGTGCATCTCGAGGATCGACGGCACCTCGTCGACCCAACGCTCGAAAGCCTCGACTCGTCGAGGGTCGGAGATGGTCACGCCGATGAACGCCGCCACGTCGATGCCGACGCGGCGCGCGTCGATCTTCGCGTGGTAGCCCTGGATGACGCCGGCTTGCTCCATCTTGCGGACCCGCTCCATGACGGCGGGGGCGCTCAGGCCGACCTTCTCGCCGACGCGCTTGAGCGAGATCTTGGCGTCGTCCTGCAGCTCGTTGAGGAGCTGCGCGTCGATCGCGTCGAGCTCGAAGATCTCGTCTTGCACGTCGTCCATCGACACCGTCCAGGGCCGCTCGGAGGCCCCCGTGGAGCCCTTCGCTGCGCGGCTTGCGCGGGGTTAGCGCGTCCGAGCCCGCGCTGTCAATCGACGGCGTTCCGCGATCACTTGGAGGGGGGGACCGAAGGGGGGCGTACCCGGCTCGCGGTGTCACCCGGCGGCGGCGGAGGCTCGGGGAGCTTCGAGGTGCGTCGGAGATCGCCGCGGGCGCGTCGCAGGAGCTGCATCGAGCGGCCGATGACGGAGACCGGCTCGAGGCAGGCGTACTCGCTGCCCTCGGTGCTCGGCTCCGCGGTGTCGAGCACGACCTTCCAGAGCCCCGCGCCGAGCTCCGGGATGAAGAAGTCCATCGCGTCGTGGTGCGCGTGGATGATGAGGTAGAACGAGTCGTCGACGATGGGGCGGCCGCGAGGGTCCACGCTGGGGATGCCCTCGCCGTTCAGGAAGACGCCGAGCGAGCGGGCGTACGCCACCTGCCAGTCGCGCTCGGTCATCTCCTGGCCGTCGGGGCGGAACCAGCCGATGTCGCGCAGGCCGCTGCCGCGGATCGACGTGCCCTGGAACCAGTTGCGTCGTTGGAAGACCGGGTGGGCGGTGCGCAGCGCGATGAGCTGGCGCGTGAACCCGAGGAGCCCGCGATCCATCCCCGTCCAGTCGATCCACGACAGCTCGTTGTCCTGGCAGTAGGCGTTGTTGTTGCCCTGCTGCGTCCGGCCGACCTCGTCGCCGTGCGAGAGCATCGGCACGCCCTGCGAGAGCATCAGGGTCGCGAGGAAGTTGCGCTGCTGCCGAGCGCGCAACGCCTTGATCGCGGGGTCGTTCGTCGGACCCTCGACCCCGTGGTTGGACGAGCGGTTGTCGTTCGTCCCGTCGCGGCTGTCCTCGAGGTTCGCGTCGTTGTGCTTTCGCTCGTAGCTGACGAGGTCCGCGAGCGTGAAGCCGTCGTGGCACGTGACGAAGTTGATGCTGGCGTTCGGTCGGCGCTCGGCGCCGTGACCGTTGACCGGTCCGTAGAGGTCCGAGCTCCCGGTGAGGCGATGGGCGAGCTCCGCGAGGGTCTGGTCGCGGCCGCGCCAGAAGTCGCGCACGGTGTCGCGGTATTTGCCGTTCCACTCCGACCATTGCGGCGGGAAGTTGCCGATCTGGTAACCGCCTTCACCGAGATCCCACGGCTCGGCGATGAGCTTCACCCGCTGGAGGACGGGGTCCTGCTGGATGATCTGGAAGAACGTCGACAGGCGGTTGACCTCGTGGAGCTCGCGCGCGAGCACGGGCGCGAGGTCGAAGCGGAAGCCGTCGACGTGCATGTCCGTGACCCAGTAGCGCAGCGAGTCCATCACGAGCTGCATGACGTGCGGGTTGCGCATCTTCAGCGAGTTGCCCGTGCCCGTGTAGTCGACGTACTTGCTCGGATCGTTGGGATCGAGGCGGTAGTACGCGGCGTTGTCGATGCCGCGGAAGGAGATCGCGGGCTCGTCGGGGGTGCCCTCGCCCGTGTGGTTGTACACGACGTCGAGGATGACCTCGATGCCGGCGGCGTGGAGCGCCCGCACCATCTCCTTGAACTCGGAGACCTGGTGCCCGTCGCTCCCGCGCGCCGCGTACTCGCCGTGCGGCGCGAAGTAGCCGATCGACGCGTAGCCCCAGTAGTTGCGCAGGCCCTTCCGACGCAGGAAGCGCTCGTGGACGAACTCGTGCACGGGGAGGAGCTCGACCGCGGTCACGCCGAGTGAGCGGAGGTGCTCGATCGCCGCCGGGTGCGCGAGCCCTGCGTAGGTGCCGCGGAGCTCGGGCGGGATGTCGGGGTGCCGCTGCGTGAACCCGCGGACGTGGACCTCATAGATCACCGTGTTGTGCCACGGGACGCTCGGGTGGTGGTCCTGCGACCAGTCGAAGTAGGGTGAGGTGACGAGCGACCATCGGCCGCGCTCGATCGCCTTCGCGTAGGGGTCGAGCAAGAGCCGACTCGGATCGCAGTGGTGGCCGCGCGCCGGGTCGTACGTCCCATGCACGCGGTAGCCGTAGCGCTGACCCGGGAGCACCGCGGGCACGTAGCCGTGGAAGACGTGCCCCGTCTTCTCGGGGAGCAGGAGCACGGTCTCGTGACCCTCGCGGTCGATGAGGCAGAGCTCTACCTTCGAGGCGATGTCGGAGTAGAGCGCGAAGTTGGTGCCGGCGCCGTCGAAGGTCGCTCCGACGGGGACACCGCGGCCTGGCCAGATCTCGTGGGACATCGAAAGTCTCGGGGACTGTACCCCCGCTCCGAAGCGCGTTCCGGGTTGCCGTGGATGATCGGCGTGGAGGTCGTTTGCCGCGCCGACGAAGGACAGGCCGAAGCCTATTCGAGGAGGTCGTCGAGCGAGATCCGGGGCGAGGGCCGCGGATACCTGGAACGAGCTTCGGAGCGGCGGTACTACCTCAGTCTGCCCCAGCGCACCAGGGGGTGGGGGGCAATCCCGTCGACAGCGAGCGGAGGACGGGACGGCGCGCTCGCCGGGGAACGCGAACGAGCTCTTGGCGGGGCGTGCCGCATGAGATAGTCACGCGTGCGTGACCTGGCCGACCGAGCACGACCTCTACCTCTTCAACGAGGGGAGCCACTTTCGTCTCTGGGAGATCCTCGGAGCGCACCCCGACGACTCGGGGACCCGCTTCGGCGTGTGGGCCCCCTCCGCGCGAGCCGTCCACGTGATGGGAGACTTCAACGGCTGGAGCCGCACGAGTCACCCGCTGCAACCGCAGGGCAGCTCGGGCATCTGGGCAGGTCACGTGCCGGGGGTCGGCCAAGGGACGATCTACAAATACGCGATCCACACCCGAGACGGCGAGATCCTCGAGAAGGCCGATCCGGTCGGCGTGCACCACGAGACGCCGCCCAAGACCGGCTCGATCGTATGGCCGACAGCGTACGAGTGGGGCGATGCGGAGTGGATGGCGAGGCGGGCCGAGCACAACCACCGCGAGGCGCCCATCTCGATCTACGAGCTCCACCTCGGCTCGTTCCGGCGGGTGCCGGAGGACGGCAACCGCTCGCTCTCCTTCCGAGAGCTGGCGCCGGTCGTCGCCGACCATTGCGTCGCGCATGGCTTCACGCACGTGGAGCTGCTCCCGGTGTCCGAGCACCCCTTCGACGGGAGCTGGGGCTACCAGGTCACGGGTTATTTCGCGCCCACGAGCCGCTTCGGCACACCGCAGGACTTCATGTACTTCGTCGACGTGCTGCACCAGCGCGGGGTCGGCGTGATCGTCGACTGGGTCCCCGCGCACTTCCCGACCGACGTGCATGGGCTCGCGCGCTTCGACGGGACGGCGCTCTACGAGCACGACGATCCGCGCAAGGGCTTCCACCCGGACTGGACGACGTACATCTTCAATTACGGTCGCCACGAGGTCCGGAGCTTCCTCATCAGCAGCGCGGCGTGCTGGATCGATCTCTTCCACGTCGACGGGATCCGCGTCGACGGCGTCGCGTCGATGCTCTACCTCGACTACTCGCGCAACGAAGGGGAGTGGATCCCCAACGAGCACGGCGGCCGCGAGAACCTCGACGCGGTCGCCTTCTTGCGGCGGCTCAACGAGCACCTCTACGGGATGTACCCGGGGATCCAGACCTATGCCGAGGAGTCGACTGCGTGGCCCGCCGTCACGCAGCCGACCTACCTCGGCGGGCTCGGCTTCGGCCTGAAGTGGGACATGGGCTGGATGCACGACACGCTGCTCTACGTGTCGCGCGAGCCGGTTCACCGGAAGTATCACCACGGTGAGATCACCTTCCGCGCCATCTACCACTCGACCGAGAGCTACGTGCTGCCGCTCAGCCACGACGAGGTCGTGCACGGGAAGGGCTCGCTCCTCTCGAAGATGCCAGGAGACGAGTGGCAGCGCTTCGCGAACCTGCGGCTGCTCTATGCCTACCAGTGGGCGGTGCCCGGCAAGAAGCTGCTCTTCATGGGCGGAGAGCTCGCCCAGCCGGGGGAGTGGAACCACGACGGAAGCCTCGACTGGCACCTGCTCGACGTCCCCGCGCACGCTGGGATCGGCCGGACGGTCGCGCGCCTGAACGCGCTCTATCGGGAGGAGCCCGCGCTCCACGAGCGGGACCTGCGACCCGAGGAGCTGCCGCGGGGCTTCGACTGGGTGCGGGGCGACGACGCGGAGTCCAGCACGCTCGCGTTCTTGCGGTGGTCGAAGGCGGGCGAGCCGCTGCTCGTCGCGTGCAATTTCACGCCGGTGCCTCGTCACGACGTGGTGTTCGGTGTGCCTCGAGGCGGGTACTGGGAAGAGCTCTTCAACAGCGACGCGACGGAGTACGGTGGCGGGGGCGTCGGGAACCTCGGCGGCGTCGAGGCGCGCGCGGAGGGCGCGGACGGACGCCCGTTCTCGGTGTCGGTGACGCTGCCGCCGCTCGCTTGCGTCTATCTGCGGCCTCGCGCGTGACGGCGACGTCGGCGCTCCCCGCCGCCGCGCGCGGGCCTCGGGGCCCCAACGCCTCCCCGACGATCATCTCGCTCCCCGGCCACCCGGCGTCGTCCCCGTGCGTCCGCGACGTTGCCGCGGCGGCCTCGAACTTCCGGGCGGGTGTACTACGCTGCGCCCTCCGATGAGCGAGCCGAGCCGACCCTCACGTCCGAAGCGCCACGTGCTGGCTGCGGGTTTGTTCGTCGTGGTGGCCTCCGCGGTCGCCCTCGTGTGGGCACTCTCGCGCGACGAGGCACCTGCGGCGCCTCCGGCCTCTCCCGGCGTCATCTCGCCGCGCGGGGCGGACGCCCCATGAACGCCGCGCGCCCGCGAGCGGGCCGTGCGTGGGTGGCGGCGCTCGCGTTCGCCCTCCTCGCCTCGGGCCTGGGTCCCGCGACGCGTGCGAGCGCGCAGGAGGGCGAGCTCACACCGCTTCGCGCGCCGAGCATGTGGCGCGTCACCGCGGGCGGCGGCGCCCGAGTCACGCTCGGCGCGCTGCCCTCGTTCACGCCGGGGCTTGACGCGTTCATCGGCGTTCGACGCGCGGGCCTCCGGCTCGACCTCGGCCTCGGCGTCGACCCCTTCGGTCGAGGCGTCGTCGAGGACCGCGTCGAGGTGACGCTCCGATCGGGCCGGGCGTTCCTGCGCGGGTGTGGCGCGACCGAGCAGCCCGTCCGGCTCGGCATCTGTGTCGAGGTCACGGGCGCGCTCCTCTTCGCGCGCTTCTTCACCGAGCCCAACGAGCGCGCGCGCGCCCCTTATGTGAGCGTGGCGATGGGGCCTTTCCTCGGGATCCAGGGCCCGCGCGTCGACGTCGACATCATCGGGCTCATCGGCGGCGCGCTCACGCGCCCGCGCTTCGTGGTGGGCGAGGTCGGCGCGTTGCCCGAGCCGCACGCTTGGACCGCCGCGGCCGTCATCGTCATCCGTCGCCGGTGAGCGCGTTCACGACGCGGGTGGTGGCTGCGAGCTCCGACTGACGCGCTCGAGCAGCGCCTCGAGCCCCTCGACGCGAGCGTCGAGCGCGACCGCGACCCGGTGGCGCCACAAGCCCTCGGCGTCTTGCTCGTTCGGCTCGACCCGGACGATGGTGCCTTCGAGCTCGCGCGCGCCGGCTTCGTCGTCGGGGAGCTGCATGGTGAGGCTGACGCGCGCGCCGACCTCCGGAGCGGCGGCCGCGACGACGAGCACCCCCACCTCGCTCACGTCGCGACTGATGGCGAGGATCGAATCGCCGTCGTTCGTCAGCTGCATCGGAAACCAGATCACGAACCGGGGCGCCTGCCGTCTGTCGTCCGTCATGGACGAAGCCTACGCCGATCCGGCGGACGGCCGCGAGAGCCCCGCGTGAGGAACGCATGGGGAGGAACGAAGCTCCGGCCGGCTCCGGACGGCCGGCCTTCAGCCGGCCTTCAGATCGGGACGGTCTCGCCCTCGACCGCGACGAACGCCCCCTCCATCGCCTCGGCGGCTTCGGCGGCGACCCCATCCATGAAGTCGTCCTCGTGATCGGGGTCGTGGTGGAAGATCGCGAGGCGCTTGGCGTTCGCGCGCTTCGCGAGCCGGACGCCCTCTTGCCACGTCGAGTGTCCCCAGCCGACGTGGGTCACGAACTCCTCGTCGGTGTACGTGCAGTCGTAGGCGACGAGGTCCGCGCCGTCGATGAGCGCGAGCACGGTCTCGTCCGGAGCCCCCGGCACGTGCTCGGTGTCCGTGACGTAGCAGAAGGCCTTGCCGCCGTACTCGAGTCGGTAGCCCGTCGCGCCGTCCGGGTGCTGCAGGGGCGCCGTGCGGACCTTGACCGCCCCGAGCTCGAACGAGTCCCCAGCGCGGAAGTCGATGTACGTCATCTCGGCCTGGAGGGCGGAGAGCGGGACGGGGAAGGTCGGGCGCGCCATCTGTCCGGCCAGAACCCGCTCGACGCCACCTGCGTCCGAGAGGTGGCCCGCGTAGATGCTGAAGTGGTGGTCGGGCGCGTAGGCCGGGGTGAAGAAAGGGAAGCCGTTGATGTGGTCCCAGTGCGTGTGCGTGAGCAGGAGATCGGCGCGTTGGATCTTCCGCTGCAGGAGGGACTGGCCCAGGTTCCGGATGCCGGTGCCGGCGTCGAGGATGATGGTCTGATCGCCCGCGTGGACCTCGAGGCAGCTGGTGTTCCCGCCGTACCGGACGTGGTTCGGGGACGGACACGCGATCGAGCCTCGGACCCCCCAGAAGCGAACCCAGAAGTCCATCAGCGTACTGTCCTCGCGTTAGTGGGCCTCGCGTTAGTGGGCCTCGCGTTAGTGGGCCTCGCGTTAGTGGGCCTCGCGTTAGTGGGCCTCGCGTTCGTGGGCCTCGCGTTCGTGGGCCTCGCGTTCGTGGGCCTCACATTCGTGGGCCTCGCGGTCGTGGGCCTCGCGGTCGTGGGCCTCGCGCTGGTAGCCCCCGCGCTCGGCGCGACGCGCGCGCAGCGTCGCGGAGCCTGCGACGAGCGGATGGACGGACCCGACGCGAGCGGGCCGCGAGCCTCCCACATCCCCGAACGGAGCTTCATCGGCACCATGCTACCCGAAGGCGGCACGAACGAAAGTATTTCCGGCGTACTGGACATCCGTTGCGGTATTGGGCCTCGGCCCGCGTGTGGGGGCATGGCTCGCCTCATACGTCCGGCGGCATCGAGATCTCCCGTCGGAGACGACGGATGATGCGGGAAGGCCCCCCGGCCACGCGCGGGCGTGCGCCGAGCCTCAGCGCCGCGCGACCAAGAGCTGCATCCGGTAGAGCTGGACCTCGCGCGGTCCATGCTCCCGAACCCAGAGCAGGTCGTCCTCGAAGACGTCGAGCGAGAGCCCGACGTGGGCGAGCATCGCCTCGGCGGTCTCGGGGTCCTCCTCCCAGGGCCACGGGTCGGGCGTGGTGAGGACCAACGTCCCGCCAGGTCGCAGCGCCTCGGAGGCGCGCATGAGGAACGCCATGGGATCACCCAAGAGGTCGATGACGTTGGCCGCCACGATCGCGTCGGTCGAACGCGGCGCGAGCGGCAGGGCCTCTGCCTCGGCGAGGAGCAGCTGCGCGCCCTTCGCGTGCCGCGACGCCGTGAAGAGCGCGCGGAGGGAGCGGTCGAGCAACACCACGTGGCGATCGCGCCCGAGCAGCGCGGTGAGCGGCCCTGCGCCAGGCCCCACCTCGACGACGTGGCGTGCCTCCGCCGGGACGGCGTCCGCGATGCGCGGCCACGGGTTGCCCTGACGGACGAGCCCGCGGACGAGCTCTCCCGCGGTGCCCTCGGGAACGTCGAAGCCAGGCGCCTTCGTGTCGACCTCGCGCGCGGTCCAATCTTCGGCGAAGGCCTCGTAGTCGTCTCCTCGGACCCCGTCGACGAGCTCGTGGAGCAGCGCGACGGTCGCGCGTGAGACGCGGCCCTCCTCGGCGAGGGCCGCGATCACGGCGTCCCGGTGGCGCGCGAGGAACGCGGCGGCGTCGGGCACGAGGACGGGGATGCCCCCGAGCAGCGGGTACTCGTGAGACTCGGCGTCCTCGCCCGGCAGGCCCGCGCTGAGGATGCCCTCGTCCGCGTCACCCTCGACCAAGGTGAGGGCAGCGCCCGAGAGCGGGCAGCGGACGAGCGCGAGCAGAGCGTCCAGACGGTCGTCGCTCATGAGGGGCTCACGCGCTCCACGTCTCGTCGAGCCAGTCGAGCAGGCGCTGCTCGGCGGGGACGATGGTCTCGGCGCGCGCGATGCTCTCGAGCGCGTCCCGGATCAGGACCCGAGCGTCGGAGCGGACGACGCCACGCGCGGCGTCGCGGATCGCGTCGTCGTTCCGGTGCTCCTGCGCCGAGCGCGAGATGAGCGCCCAGAGCGCCTCCCGGCCGCCGATCTCCTCGGCGACGCGCTCGAGGTGCTCCTCCTCGAGCTCCGAGAAGTGTCCGTCGAGCCGGATGAGCACCCTGATGAGGCCGCCGAAGGCGAGCTGCTCGTGGGGCTCGAGGTCGTCGATGGTGGCTACGCTCGATCGATACATTCGCTCTCTCCTCCCGCGGGAGCTTCCCACGGCGTGGCGATTCGCGCAGCACGGATCTCATGCGGCGACGAGCAGACGAAGCGCCGACCCCGTCGACGCCACGTCCGCCGAGCCGCCGGCTCGGCGGCGGCGGCGTCCTCGGCGGTGGGCCGCCCGCTCGCGCGACCCGGCGTCGACACCCGCAGCAGGGCCGCTGGCTCAACGCCGACGGAGGCGTCGTCGCAAGAGGGCCGCCGCGACGCCCAGGAACGCGAGCGCGCCGCCCGAGGTCCCGCCCGCGCCAGGCGTCGCGCAGCCACACCCGCCCTCATCGGGATCGCCGCCGACGCCGCCGTCGCCCACGCCGCCGTCGCCGCAGCCGGCCATCGGGGAGTGCGAGCACGAGCGATCGTCGTTGCACACGTCGACCGTGCACGGGTCACCGTCGTCACAATGGTCCGCGGGGCACGGGCAGGAGGGATCGTCGCCGTCGACGAGCCCGTTGCAGTTGTCGTCGATGCCGTTGTCGCAGACCTCGCGCGCCCGCGGGTTCACGTTGGGGTTCGTGTCGTCGCAGTCCATCCCGAAGCGATCTTCGGCCTCGTCGAGGCAGTCCCCGTCCCCGTTGTCGTCGATGCCCATCGGGCAGAAGCCGTCGCCGTCGCGGTCGAGGAAGATCCAGCAGTCGCGATCGAAGAGATCGACGTCTCCGTCGCAGTCGTCGTCGATCCAGTTCGTGCACGTCGGGATCGTCGACTCGATCGAGTCGGGATTCCGCGCGGGGTCGCGCTCGTCGCAGTCGGAGCGGGCCAGGTTCTCGCCGAGCTCGTCGTCGAGACAGTCGCCATCGCCGTTCACGTCGCGGCCGATCGGGCACCACCCGTCGCCATCGTGGTCGACGTCGCGCGTGCAGTACGTGCCGGGATCGACCCGGCCCTCGTCGATGAGCCCGTCCTGGTCGTTGTCCTTGAGGTCGAAGCAGTTCTCCGGCGCCTGCGGGTAGATCGTCGGATCACGCGGCGCCCAATCGCCGATCTCGCCTTGCTCGTCCGGGCCGGAGCAGTCGCCGTTGCGGTCGAGATCCGGACCGACCGTGCACCAACCGTCACGATCGTGGTCGACGTAGTCCTCGAAGCACACGGGGTCGTAGGCGTCGATGCTCCCGTTGCAGTCGTTGTCGATGCCGTCGGTGCAGATCTCCGTGGCCGTCGGGTTCACGGCGGGGTCGGTGTCGTCGCAGTCGATCGAGCCGCCCTCTTCGCCGGGGTCGGCGCAGTGGCCGTTTCGGTTCATGTCGAAGCCGACGAAGCAGTAACGGTCCCCGTCGAGATCGAGGTAGATGACGCACTCGGGGTCCGCGAGGCTGACGAGGCCGTTGCAGTTGTCGTCGCGGTCGTTGGTGCAGACCTCGGGGGCGCGGGGGCTCACCGTCGGGTCGGTGTCGTCGCAGTCGAAGGGCTCGACGTTCGCCTCACCAGGCCCGGTGCAATTGCCGTCGCGATCGAGATCGACCCCGAGCGGGCAGTAGCCGTCGCCGTCCGCGTCGAAATAACCCGCGCACGCGGGGTCGCGGAAATCGACGAGGCCGTTGCAGTCGTTGTCGAGCCCGTCGTCGCAGATCTCGACCGCGCCGGAGTTCACCGCGGGGTTCGTGTCGTCGCAGTCGAAGCCTGCGAGGTCCTCGCCGTCGTCGGTGCAGTCGCCGTCACCGTTGAGGTCGCGGCCGATCGGACAGTAGCCGTCCGCGTCGTTGTCGACGTCGGCTCGGCACATCGGGTCGGCGAGGTCGATGAGCCCGTTGCAGTCGTTGTCGAGCCCGTCGGTGCAGTTCTCGCGCGCGCCGGGGTAGACGGTCGGGTTGTCGTCGTCGCAGTCGCCCGGACCCGTGCGTTCGGCGGCGGTGGTGCAGAAGCCGTCGCGGTTGAGGTCGGGGCCGACGGGGCAGAAGCCGTCGCGGTCCCGGTCGACGATCTCCGCGCAGGCGGGGTCGAAGCGCGTCGTCAGGCCGTTGCAGTCGTTGTCGACCTCGTTGGTGCAGATCTCCATCGCCCCCGAGTGGGTCTGCGGGTCGGAGTCGTTGCAGTCGAAGGCGCCGTTGTTCTCGCCGGGATCGGTGCAGCGGCCGTTGCCGTTCAGGTCGCGACCGAACCAGCAATAGCCGTCGCCGTCCATATCCGTCTGGCCGGGGTTGCTCGACGCATCGCCCGGGCGCGTGACGTAGGCGGCGTTGCCGGGCGGCTCGAAGCCCGGCCGCCAGCTGCCGACGGGGTCTTGGAGCTCTTGGCCGTTCGTGAAGGTGTCGCCGTCCGAGTCCAGGCCCGCGAGCGTCCCGTCCCAGCGGAACGAGTTGAGGCGGAACGCCGCCCCGAAGCCGTTCAGGCAAGGCCGCGTGCCTCCCATCGGCTCGCAGCCCGCGCCGCCGTCGGCGTTGTCGTGGCAGGTGATGCAGGGCCTCGCCATGCCGGAGGAGCTCAGCGCCATCGCGGTGCGTGGCACCCGCGTAGCGTAGAACTCGTGCGCCGAAGCGATCGAGGAGAAGGCGAGGGTGGCGTACAGCACGACGACGAAGCGGCGCATGTCGGACCTCAGTCGTTGCGGATGCGGAGGCGGTATGGAAGCGGGAAGCGGCGATCGGCGCGGGCGTCGCGCAGGACGATGAAGAACTCGCCGGCGGCGGCGAAGCCCACGTCGACGACGGCGCAGCCGTTCATGGCGGTGCTCGTGCCGCGGGTCTCGCCACGCCGGTTCTGGATGGCGATGTCGAGCGGTGCCGCGCCGGACCCCGTGCAGGGGTTGCCATCGGGGCCGAGCTGCTCGACCACCAGCCGCGTCCCGGCCGCGACCGTGACTGCGAAGACGTCGGGATACGCGCAGCCCTCGAAGCCGCCGATGTCACCCTCGATGACGAGCTCGTTCGAGGCCGGGAGCTGGACGACGTTCGACTCGAAGAAGTTGAAGTTGAAGCCCTTCTCCTGGATCGACTCTTCGGTGAGGATCCATCGGCAGTCCGCGCTGCAACCCGGGTCTCCGTCGCAGGCCTCGCCGTGCTCGGGGACGCCATCGCAGACGGGTCGGATCGCGTCGAGCAGATAGACGCCGCCGCCGGTGTTCGCGTCGTCGACGCCGACGTACCAGCGGCCGGACTCGGTGAACTGGAAGCCGAAGTGCTCGTCCTGGTTCTGCTCGCAGTAGTTCGCGAAGAGGTCGCGGTTGCACTGCGTCGTCGCGCAGGAGCTGTTGAGCAGGTAGAGGATCGGGTTCCGGCTCGTCACGTCCGGATCGTCGGGCGAGACGCGGAGGTGGAAGTGCCAATACTCGCCGGCCTGCACGTCGACCGCGAAGAAGGCGTCGCGCCCCGGCGCCGAGACGTTGCAGCTGCCGGGTAGGCTGTTGACCGTGCTCGTGAAGACGCGCGTGTCGATGAGGATGTCCTCCTCCGTATTGCGGATGACGTAGACGTCATCGGCGCCGCAACGATCGACGCCGCGTTGCTCTACGCCGCCGCCGTCCTGCTCGGCGTCGCCGGGCGGCATGTCGCCGTCGCGGCCGGTGCCGCCGTCGTCGCGGGTCTCGGGGAGGGCCTGGTAGAGGCTCGGATCGGCGAGTGAGCAGCCCAGGAGCGACGCCGCGATCAGGCAAGCGACCACGGGCGCCGGGGACGCCGCGCGTTGGACCGGGGGATGGGTCGGAGGGTGGGTGCGCATGTGGTCGTCCATCTCAGAAGCGGTGCGTGACGCCGGCGTGCGCGGCGCGAGGGCCGACGCCGAACGACGCGGTCGTGGAGCCGGAGCCGAAGCTCCAATCGCTGAAGATCGCGAGCACGACCGCGGCGGCGGCGAGCCCACCCGCGACGCCGATGAGCACGTTCGTGCGCACCTCGGCGCTGCGGACGTCGTCGTAGAGCGACTGCCCTTGGCCTCGGACCGCGTCGTCGCGCGCGACGTACGCTTCGTAGTCGTCGTTGCGGGAGACGGCGTCGAGGCCGCTCCAGAGCACGAGGCCGCCCGCGACGACGGCGGCGCCCGCGACGGTGAGGGCGATGGCGGGGTGAAGGCCGGAGGAGCGCGGAGGCTCCGTCGGCGGGGGCGTGACGACGATCGGCTCGGGGTCGGGCGTCGTCGCCGCGGCGGCCGCGCGCGCGGCCTCTTCGGCCTGGCGCTCCGCGATCCCTCGGTCGAGTACCCGGATGCGCGCCTCGACCTCCTCGCGATCGGGCGCGTCGGGCACCCGCTCGAGGTACTCCCGGAAGCGGGCGACGGCGTCCTCGTCGCGCCGGAGGCGGTCGAGGGTGACACCGATGTTGTAGAGCAGGACGGGCCTCGGGCTCAGGCGGTAGGCTTGCTCGAAGCGCTCGAGCGCGAGCTCGTACTCCCCGCGCGAGAAGGCCTCGCGCGCCGAGTTGAACGTGAGGCGCGCTGCTTGATCGAGCTCCTCGTCGACGCGCGGAGCGGCCTCGCTCCCGTCTTGTGCTCGGACCACACCCGTGACGGACAGCGCGAGGCACGCACCGACCCAGATCCATCGCTGCATTGTTTCCCCTTCGATGCCTCGCACGTCGCACGACGCCGTCCGGCGCCCGAAGCATACTCGCTCTCGGCGGACCTGGTCACGTCCCAGATTGGGCCCCACCCTGCTCGGCAGGGCCCGACTCGAATCTCGTTCGCGTGGCCGCCCGGGCCAGCTATGTTGGGGCCACCACGGTGGATCGAGGGAGGACGATGGATCCGCGCCTACGGAACGTCTGGTTGGGGTCGTTGATGATCGCGCTCCTCGCCTGCGGCGACGACGACGCGCCGGGCGAGGACGCGGGCGCGCGCGACGCCGAGGTGCCCGTCGACGCGCCGGACGACGCGGGCGACGAGCCCGACGCGGGCTTCGACGCCGGGCCGCCCCCGCCCCCCTGCGCCCCAGCGCTCGAGCTCTACGCCGATCACGGCTGCGACGCGCTGCGGGCGGGTATCGACCCTTACGCGCCTCGATTCTGGCTCTGGAGCGACGGCACGGACAAGGAGCGCTTCATCCACCTCCCCGCCGTCATCGACACCCGGGATCCGGACGCGTGGGTCTTCCCCGTGGGCACGAAGGTCTGGAAGACCTTCTCGCTTGACGGCAGGCGCCTCGAGACTCGCATCATGGAGAAGGTGCGGGCGGGGATGGGGGTCGCGTCGTGGACCTTCCGCACGTTCCGGTGGAACGAGGGGCAGGACGACGTCACGGAGGTGGAGAACGGCGAGCGGGACGTGCTCGGAACGACCCACGACATCCCCTCGCAGGCGGCGTGTGTGCGCTGCCACGCGCCCGCCGGTGGCGGCTCGCCCGACATCCTGCTCGGCTTCGGCACGGTGCAGCTCGCGCACGAGGACGCGGGGCTCACGCTCGCCGCCCTGGCGGCGGCTGGGCGGCTCTCGGACCCCGTCACGGACGCGATGGGCGCCGTCCCCGGTGACGAGGTGGCGGTCGCCGCGCTCGGTTACCTGCACGCGAACTGTGGCCACTGCCATGGAGACTCGGGGGCGGCCCCGGCCGGGCTCAGCCTCTGGCTCCGTGGCGCGCACCCGGACCTCGAGGCGACGGGGGTGTTTCGGACGGCCATCGGCGTGACGAGCAATTGGCGCGACCCCACGCGGCCGGAGCAGACGCTTTTTCGCGTGCTCGCGGGGCGGCCCGAAGACAGCACCCTCTTCATCCGGACTGGCCTCCGAGACGAGGGCGCCGGCCAGATGCCCCCGCTCGCGACCGAGCAGGTCCACGAGGCGGGCCGCGACGCGCTGCGGGTGTGGATCGAGTCCCTCGACTGAGCGCGCGCTTGGCGGTCGCGCTCGTGCTGCGGGTTGGGGCGCGGTCGAGCTGCGGCGCGGGAGGGGTGAGCCCCGCACCACGGATCCGCTGAACTGACTCGCAGGGTTGGGGCGGTCGAGCTGCCCGGGAGGAAGCCCCGCGCCGTGGATCCGCTGAACTGACTCGCAGGGTTGGGGCGCGGCCGGGCTGCGGCGCGGGAGGGGTGGCCCCGCGCCGCGAGTCGGTGGAGCGAAGCGGGCACCTCGAGGTCGACCGCGCGAAGCGCGCGGTCGACCTCGAGGTGAGTGAGGATCTTCTGCTCTCCGCCTCGCGGCGCGGGGCCACCCCTCCCACGCCTGGGGCGCTTCGGTCGGAGAGGCTGCCGGACCCGACGGTGCGTCGCAGCCGAGCGCTCTGCTGCGCAGTCGTCGTCGTCCGGCATCCTCGACCGTCAGTCCCCAAAGCAGCCGAATCGGTGTAGTCGATGGCCCGCTGAGGGGGAGCTCGCCGAAGCGGCAACCAAGGGTCCGTTCGAACTCCGCCCGACGCTGACCGTGCTGTCGACGACGACACTCGGGCCGACCACCTCCGAGCCCATTGCCCCACTCGACCGAATCGGCCGTAGGACCCAGCGACCATCTCGAATGAATCCCACGTCCCAGCCGTCCGAAAGATCCGTCAAATCGAAGCGTCGCCGTCCAGAATCAACAGGGCCGAGGTCGAGCGTAATCAGTGAACCGGTGGCGTCGTCTGTGATCATGGCTCCCGATCCATCAATAAATGCTGCCTCTAAATGGGAGCCTCGTCGAGTCAGCAGAAGGCCACGCGAGGTGCCGCTGGAAATCTGCGACATAATCATGGTCCCAAGCCAACACTCTCCCTCGACGAGCTCGTTGTCTTCCGGATCGGTAGGGATTCCGATCGTGCAGATTCCTCTGGTTGTGGAAGCCGGTTGCCGGAACGCGAAGATCGCTCTGTCGTTGATGGTTGCGCCGGAGGATGTTCCCGCGGTGCCCCAAGCCATTCTCCAGGTCGAGAATGGAAGGCTGAACTGCGACTCTTGGCGAAGATCCTCTGTTCGGTGAGCGGAGACCTGAAGCGCGTATCCGTTCGCGCCGGAAGCCGCGGAGTACCCAGGATCGATGGTGATTGTCGAGCCCGCCCATGAAGTTGAGTGTCGAAGTGCGTGGAGGACGTATACTCGGTTCGTGGTGACGGCCATCGCAACATTTGTCGATTCCGTGCCAAGTGTCTGGATATAAGATGGGCAGCTTGATGTCGGTGTTCCGGGTTGTGCATCGCAGTACTCGGTTGTCCACGACGTCACCGTAACCCGGTCGGCTTCGCCGACGAGCGTTCCCGAAGCGTCCACCGCGTAGGTGCGGAGGTATACGGTGTCGTTGGTGCCCGACCGCGCGATCCAGGCGATCGCGAGTGTGTTCGCGGAAACGGGCTTTGCGTCGAACGCAAGCACGGAGCCGCCGACGTTGGGCACCGAGCGTGTGGGGCCAGCCACGCCCCCATCTGCGTGGAGAACCCGGTAGCGAAGGCCATCGTTCGGTCCGGTGACGTAGACGAGATGCTCGGCTGTGGTCACGAGTGTCCCCGTGGAGCCACGCTGGTCCAAGACCTGCGGGGTGTCACTCCAGCTCGCCAGGCCTTCATCGACGAAGCCGTCGCAGTCGTCGTCGCGGTGGTTGCAGACTTCGGCCGGTGGCTCGCACGCCTCCCAGGCGCAGGAGTCGGTGCAACCTTGTGTCCCCGTGGAGCCGCACGACGTGGTGCACGATTGCGTCGGAGAGCCGAGGACGCAGTCGAAGGCGTCGTCGGCTTCTCCGCTGCAGTCGTCGTCCAGCCCGTTGCAGATCTCTTCGGAGGGGGTGCAGGTTGCCGCGTCGTCGGTGTTGGGACCTGCGTCGAGGTCGTGGTCCGGCACGTCGATTCCGCCGTCCGCGCCAGGGGCGTTGGGGTCGCGGATCGTGCCGCCATCCGGCAAGTGGCAAACCCAGGGCTCGACCTCGTCCGCGGTGCTTCCGGGAGGGCAGACGCATCGATCGCCTGACCGAATCAGCTCGCCGCACGGATTGGCGGGGAGCGTCGAGCACCCTGTCCCTGCTGCGGCTACGACGAGTGAAAGGAATAGTCTTCGCATGAGAGTCCCCTGGTGGCTGGTGATACTGGCGCGTTCTCGACCCACCCACCACCGAGTTGCGTCCGAAACGCACGAGGCGCGACGAGGGGCCTTGGGGCGGGCGCTCACGGGGGCCGGTTTGACCGCGCGGGGGCGTCCGCGGTAAGTGACCGCGTTCGCGCGCGCTTGCGCGGTGTGGAGGGCTTTTCATGTTTCGTACTTCGACTCTCTTGCTCTTGGGCGCCTTGCTCGCGCTCGGCTGCGGTGATGATGACGACACGGTGGTGACGGACGCGGGCACCGACGCGACCACGCCGGAGGTGGACGGTGGCGGCGAGGACGCGGGGCCGCGGCCTCGTGACTCGGGCGTCGACGCTGGACCGAGCTGCACCGAGGGCTGCGAGATCGTGCAGGTCGTGGTCGGCCACCGCCATACGTGCGCCCGCCGAGAGAACGGCCAAGTTTTGTGCTGGGGCAACAACTCCGAGGGCGAGCTGGGAGACGGGATCCAGGTTCACGAGGCCTGCCGTCCGACTGGCGTTACTCCGGGGGATTGCACCGCCCGTCCGGTCGTCGTGGTCGGTGTGGACGCCAACGTGATCTCCGCCCGTGCCGGCTTTCAGACGTGCGCGATCACGGACGAGGATACCCGTTGTTGGGGACTATCCGACGTACCTCCTCCCGGCTCCGAGGGCCGGCAACAGCGCTTCGTTGCAGTTCCCATCGCGGGGCTCTCACCCGCCGCCGAGGTCCAGGCCGCTGGGAGCACCACGTGCGTCCGGTTGTTGAGCGGTACGGTCGCGTGTACCGGCGCGAACGGCTTCGGCCAGCTTCTGGGCGAGGACGACATGGATCGACGAGAGGCGGTCATCCTGCCCGGGCTCGAGTCCGTGCTCGAGATCGACAACGGGGCCCACGGGGCGTTCGCTTGCGCGCGGACCGCGGATTCTCTGTCGTGTTGGGGGGCGAACGACGCGCTCCAGCTCGGAAGGCTCGCAACCGAAGAGGATCCCGACTCGGAGTGCGGCATTGCGCCCTCCGTGATCCCCTGTCGGCGAACCCCGGTGACGGTCGATGGCCTCGACGCCGCAGAGGTCACGCAGGTGGAACTCGGCTCGTTGTACGGGTGTGCGTTGCTCGCGGATGGGACCGTGTGGTGCTGGGGCTCGAACGGAATGGGCCAGCTTGGCGATCCCGAGTTCAGCGAGCCGCGCTCTCTCCCGCGGCAGGTCCCTGGCCTGGCGAACATCACCCAGATCGCCGTCGGGTACGCCCACGCTTGTGCGCTCCGGAACGATGGCGAGCTTTGGTGCTGGGGCCGAAACGACGAGGGCCAGGTGGGCGACGGGCTCGATATCGACAGCGCCGAAGCCCGCTGTGATAGCAACACGGTCGTCTGCACGTTGGCGCCAACCCGCGTGGTCGGCGACCTTCGCTTCGTCCAAGTCGCCGCAGGTTATAAGTCGACCTGTGGCGTCACCGACGACGGTGACGTGTTCTGCTGGGGATGGAACGAGTACCGTCAGATCGGCCAAACCGACCGGATCCGCCGCACCATGCCCACTCGCGTGGCCGGGTTGAACTGAGCTGACAAGCCCAGCTCGCTCGAAATGAAGAAGCCCCGCTCTGCGGGGCTTCTTCATTTCTGGAGGCTGCGGGTGCCTGCGGCGCGGGTCGCAGGTCAGCTCGTTGGGCGGAGGGCGGCCTCGATGTCGATGGGGACCGCCATCGCGTGGTAGCCCTTGTCGACGTGCAGGACCGTGCCCGTGATGCCGCTCGCGAGCGGGCTCGCGAGGAAGGCGGCGGCGTGGCCGACCTCGGTGGCGGTGAGGGCCTCGGGGAGGGGGGCGTTCTGCTCGTAGTAGGCGACGACCTTCTGGATGAAGCCGATCGCGCTCGCGGCGCGGGAGGCGTAGGGGCCCGCGCTCAGCGAGTTCACGCGCACGCCCCACTTCTGGCCGGCCTCGAAGGCGAGCACGCGCGTGTCGCTCTCGAGGGCCGCCTTCGCGCTCGACATGCCGCCGCCGTAGCCGGGGACGACGCGCTCGGCCGCGAGGTAGGTGAGGTTCAAGAACGAGCCGCCCGGCCTCATCAGCGGGCCGAAGCGCTGCACGAGCGACACGAAGGAGTAGGCGCTCGCAGAGAGCGCGCCGAGGTAGCCCCGGCGGCTCGTCTCGAGGAGCGGCAGCTTCACCTCGGGGCCGTTGGCGAGCGAGTGCACCACGACGTCGAAGCACGGGCTGCCGAGCTGCTCGGCGAAGCGCTTGGCGGCGCCCTCGATGGTGAAGTCCCCGCGCTCGCGGTAGCGGCGGTTCTCGCGCACGTCCGCGGGGACGTCCGCCATCGTGTCGTACTCGGCGTCCAGCGCGACGACGTGCTCGAACTCGAGCTTGGTGCCGTCCGAGAGGGCGCGCGAGGCGTCGAGCTTTCCGCGCGAGAGCAGCGTCTCGAAGATGCCCATCGCCGGCGGCCACGTCCCGACGGAGACTCGCGCGCCCGCCTCGGCGAGGCTCTTGGCGATCGCGAACCCGAACCCACCGTCATCGGCCACTCCCGCGACGAACGCGCGCTTCCCCTCGAGGTCGATCTTGAGCATGGCGCGTTTCTTCGCGGGGCCGCCCGAGATGTCAAGCGATGCGCGGCCCAGAGGGAGGGCGCCGTGTCTCCGCCCGCGAACGTGCCGCCGCCACGCCCGTTGCTCGCCGTCCGGAGCGGCGGCTTCAGCAATCCCCCGCCGAGGGTGGGGGGAACGCGCGCTTCGACCACGGCCGTTGACATGGTCGCCCGCGCGCTTTAGCGATCCGCTCCGATGGTCGAAGCTCACCTCGTCGAAGCGCGCCTGCGCGCCCACATCCCAGACGTCACCCACCTCGAGGTCAAGGACCTCACGGGGACGAAGGATCACTACGAGGCGGTCATCGTCTCGCCTGCCTTCGAGGGGAAGAGCCGGGTGGATCAGCAGCGGCTGGTCTTCACGGCGCTCGGCGAGCTGATGGACGGCCCGATCCACGCGCTCACCTTCAAGACCTACACCCCGGAGCGCTGGGCGGCGCTCGCCGGCTGAAGCGCAGGAGCCACCGATGGACGACGCCACCCGCGAACGCATCCAGACCCTCGTCGACACCCACCCCGTGCTCCTCTTCATGAAGGGCAACCGGCTCTTCCCACGCTGCGGCTTCTCCGCGACGGTGGTCGAGGTGCTCAAGCGCAGCGGCGTCGACTTCGAGGTGATCGACGTGCTGACCGACCCCGAGATCCGCCAGGGGATCAAGGAGTTCACCAATTGGCCGACGATCCCCCAGCTCTACGTCCAGGGGAAGTTCGTCGGTGGCTGCGACATCGTCCGCGACCTGTACGAGAACGGCGAGCTCGACGAGGTGCTCGCGCCCGTGAAGAACGGGTGACGCCAGCCGGGCGCGCGCGGCGCGCGTGATCTACGCTCGGGCCCTCCGATGCGAGCCCACATGCGAGCCCACTCCCTCCTCTGCGTCGCGCTCGCGGCGGTCGCGCTCTTGGTCCAAGGCTGCCCGAGGTCGGCTTGTCCGACGACGCCGCACGTCGACGCGCGCCGCGCGCTGCGTTTCCATCGCTCGCTCCACCGCACGGTGCGGGCCCTGCGCGCCGAGGCGCGGGTCGAGCAGCGCGGCGAGAACGGCCGCATCCGCGGCACGGTGATGCTCATGCTCGCGCGCCCCGACCGCGTGCGCTTCGACGCGCTCACCCAGCTCGGCCCGGCCGCCGTGCTGACGAGCGACGGGGAGGACTTCCAGCTCCTCGACATGCGCGAGAACCGCTTCTTCGAGGGGCCGACCTGCCCCATGAACATCGAGCGGCTGCTCGGCGTCGCGCTCTCGGGCGCCGAGCTGGCCCGCTTCCTCCTCGGCGACTCCCCGCGCCTCGAGACGGACGCGGTGGCGATCGGCTGCGGCCGCGAGGGCTACGTCGTCACGCTGACGGCGCCCGACGGGCGGCGTCAGGAGCTCGCCTTCGCGGTGCGTGAGGGCGACGAGTCGGCGCCGCCGGACGAGCAACACCTGCGCCTCGTCCGCTCGGAGCTCTTCCACGCGGACGGCCGCACGGATTGGCGCGCGACCTTCGAGCGCCACACGCTCGTCCGGGACCCCAACGATCCCGAGGGCAGGGGGGTCGCCATCCCCTACCGCGTCCGCTTCGTGGACCCCGACACGGGCGCGGACACCGAGGTCCGCCTCAAGACGGTGGAGCTCCTCGAGGCCCCACCCGACGCCGCGGTCTTCCGCCAGACGCCGCCGCCCGGGATCACCGTCGAGCCCGTCCTCTGCGAGTGAGGACGCCGCGAGCGCTCACTCGATGAGCCCGAGCGCGAGCGCGCCACCGAGCAGCGCGGCGCAGATGAGCAGGCCCCAGAGGAAGAAGCGGCCCATCTCGCGGAGCTCGCTCGCGAGCGCGCGGCGCTCGGCGTGACGCACGGTCTGGCGCCCGAACGTCCGCTCGAGATCGCGGCGGGCCTCGCGGCGTTCCTCTTCGTCCATCGGGTCGTGGCCCGCGAGGTGATAGAGGTGGTGCTCGACCTCGTGGTCGATCGTGTCGCGGATCTCGGCGTCGACGTCGTAGGGGGCCTCCTCGAACATCGACGCGAAGGTCCGGTAGTAGAGCGTGATGACGAAGCGGACCTCGGTGTACCCGGCGACGTCGCCCTCGTAGAGGGGCTCGTAGCTCCCCATCAAAGGCTCGCCGCCGTCGTCGACGGGAGGGACGCCGTCGTCGACGACGAGCTCGATGTTCGCGACGCGCCGCGCCGCGTAGACCTCGTCGCGGAGCGTCATCGCGCGCTCGACGAACTGCTCGAGCGACGGGAAGGTCGCGGGGATGGGCGCGTCGTCTTCGTCCTCGTCGTTCTCTGGGGCGGCGAGCGCGAGGGCGGCGCCCTCGGCTCGGAGCTCCTCGAGGAGCGAAGGATCGTCGTGCACCTCACGGCTCGAAGGGGTCGGGAGCTCGTGGATCGCGCCGCAGCGCGCGCAGAAGCATGGCAGGCGCAGCCTGGGCGGGTAGTTCAGCTCGGCGTAGAGGGCCTCGACGATCGCGAAGAGGCGCTCGTCCGGGTCGCGCGCGAGCACGCGCGCGATCGCCTCAGGGCTCCGGATCCGGCGGCGCTCGGTATGGAGCGCGCCGACCCCCAGCGCGCGGACGACGCGGCCGTCGAGGGGGAGGCGGGGTGACGCGGCGAAGCGGAAGAGCGGGCGGGCTTGCCGGATCGTGACCGGCCGCAGCTCGAGCGCGACGACGCCGTCGATCGGCGCGCGGAGGTGGAAGGGCCCCGCGGGGGGCGCGTCGTCCTCCGACGCCTCGAGGAGGGGCTCGAGGGGCGCCCCCGCCGGATCCGGGGCGAGCGCCTCGTCGCAGTTGCGG
Organism: Myxococcales bacterium; assembly: GCA_019637115.1. Taxonomy (GTDB): domain Bacteria; phylum Myxococcota_A; class Polyangia; order Polyangiales; family Houyiibacteriaceae; genus JACKEH01. The sequence continues at coordinate 38,187 of JAHBWH010000012.1, forward strand.
CAGGTGAGGCCCGACGCGGGCTCCCGCGCGATCACGCCGCGCCGCTCCGCGAGATCGCGGACGAGGTGGAAGTCGGCGACGCGCAGCGCGTCGAGCGCGACGGGGCCCTCGCCGCTCGACGAGAGGCGCAGGTGCCCGCGCTCGACGGCGTTCCAGAGGCGCCCCGCGAAGCGTCGCGCTCGCTGGCGGCCATCGCCGACGCGATCGTCGTCGATCGGCGCGCCCTCGGGCGCGAGCCGTACGACCAGCGGCCGCCCGTCGATCCGCGCGAGTCGGTAGACCTCCTCGTCGGCCATGCCGGAGCTTTGGTCGAACGCCGCCCGCGTTCAACCGCCGCGTTCGACGCTCACGGCATCAGGGGTTCGCGCCAGCCGTGATCCACTGCCGGATCGGGGCGAGGACCTCGTCGGGCAGGCCCGTCTCCCGGCCGAGCGGCATGATGTCGCCGCAGGTCGGCGTGCTCGTCATCTTCGTGTAGAAGACGCTGTCCATCGGGCTGCCGGGCGAGATCAGCAGGTCGCCGTCGTCGGCGCACGCGCTGCCCTCGGCGGCGACGTTCAGCATCGCCGTGAGCGCGCCCATCCGATCCGAGTAGTCGAGCTCCTGCTCCCCCGGGCCGAAGAAGGGGTTGCCGGGGCGGTGGCAGTCGAGGCAGAGGGGCCGGACGATTCGGTCGTAGATGGAGTTCCAGGTCGGGTCTGGGGGCTCGATGGCGCCCGCGCGGAAGGCGCAGAGGCCGACCTCGCCGTCCTCGGCCATGCAGCGGGCGCCGGGCTGGTCCATCGCGCCGGGGTTGCGAGACGCCTCGAGCACTGGGCTGCCGCACGCGAGCCAGTTGCGGATGATCTCGCGGCCCTCGGGGGTGTCCGCCTCGGGGAGCGGGTTCGTGAAGCTCGCGCCGTCGAACTCGCGGTAGTAATCGACGCTCGGTCGCACCGATTGGCCCGCGGCGCCGGGCGGCATCGAGCCGTCCCGCAGCGTGCGGAGGATGTCGTGCCGGTACCGGAAGACGACCTCCTGGTTCGCGGCCAGGCGCGCCGACGCCCGCCGCACCCGGGCCATCTGGGTCTCGAAGGTCTCCATCTGACACGCCGCGCGCTCGCCCTCGGGCCGTGAGTTGCAGCTCGTGCGGGCGTAGGCCTCGCACGAGGCCTCGGTGCAGCAAGGGGCGTCGGGCGGGCAAGCGAGCGCCACGTCGAAGTCGAGCCCCGCGGGGGCGCCCGCCCGCCCGGCGCCGGTGGCGGCGGGGGAGTGGCAGAACCCACCGTTGCCGCAGTGCAGCTGCGTCATCGCTTGGCCCGCGTAGAGCGGAAGGCCGTCGTCGATGCCGCTGCCGCCCAAGAAGACGACCTGCCGCGCGGCGTTCTCGTTGCACTCGCCGAGGTCGGGGCGGCACCCGGTGACGAGGACGAGCGGGGCGAGCGCGAGGAGCGCGTGTCGAAGAGACATCCCCCGTAGGTTGTCGGTGGGGCGCGATCTGGGTCAAGCGAAGTCGTCGAAGGTGCGTTCGGGGGGCGACGCGGGGGCCGCGTCGGGGGGGCGTCCGACGTCGGGGACGCCCGCCTCGGTGGGGTTGGGGGCGGCCGTGTGGGGGCGGCCGTGCGGGGCCGGCCCGGACGCCTGTCGCCGGGGGGCCGAGGTGGTCGGGCGGGCTCCCCGCCCTCCGGGCTCGACTCGGGTTCGGTTCCGCTGTACACCCACGCGCCATGGATCAGCTCGGAGAGGACGAGCGTCAGCGTCTCTTCGCGCGCTTCGGACGCCGCTTCGAAGCCGGCCAGACGATCTACGCCGAAGGGAGCGCGGCGGCGGAGTGTTTCCTCGTCGAGGAGGGGCGCGTCCGGCTGGTCAAGCGCATCCGCTCGTCCGAGCGCAGCTTGACGGTCCTCAGGCCGGGAGATCTCTTTGGCGAGGACGCCCTGCTCTCGTCCAGCGCCCGGACGGCGACCGCGGTGGCGCTGACCGACCTGCAGGTGCTCGCCCTCGACCGCGAGACCTTCGCCGTCCTGCTCGCGGGCAACCGCGAGGTGGCCCTCCGCCTCGTCGAGCAGCTCGTCCGGCGCCTGCGGGACGCCGAGGAGCAGCTCGAGAACGCGATGCTGCGCGATCACCCCTCGCGCGTGATCAACACCTTGCTGCGGCTCGCCGCGACCTCCAAGGGCCGGGAGGGAAACCACGCCTCCCTTCAGCTCTCCCCGCTCGAGCTGTCGAGCCGCGTCGGCCTCGACGTGGACACGGTCAAGCGAGCGGTGCAGCAGCTCCGGGACGGTGGCTACCTCCGGATCGTCGACGAGCTCATCGTCTTGCCGGACCTCGAAGCGCTGCAGCGCCTCTACGAGCTGCTCGGGTCCAAGGAAGAAGTCCGTGGCGTCGGCTCCTGACCGCGTGCGCGTAGCCAACCGGGGGGGCTTGACCCGACCGCGGCGCCTCGGTAGATCCAGCCACTTGCCGGGGCCTCGCAGGTTCGGGCTCCTCCTTGGGTTGGCTTTTTCGATGGGCGCGTTGGGCCCGGGGTGTTTCCGTGGACCGTCCACGGCCGACATCGACCGATCTCGACGAGAGCTGGAGCTCGCGGCGGCGTTGCACGAAGAGCAGAACATCCCTGGGGCGATCGGCCACCTCCGACAAGCGCTGGAGCTCGACCCCGGCAACGCGGAGGCTCACCTGCTGATGGCGGTGATCCAGGCGCAGCGCGGCAATACGCCCAGCGCCGAGGAGCACGCGCGGCAGGGGGTCGACACGCTCGTGCGCGAGGATCGCCGCGGTGCGACCCTCGCCGAGGCGCGCAACGTGCTGGGCAACATCCTGCTCGCCCGGGGCAAATTCGAGGAGGCGACCACCACCCTCTACGCGGCCGCCTCGGACGAGATGAACACCGCTCCGCACCTCGCCTGGGGGACGCTCGGCCGCGCGTACCTCGAGTGGGGACGTCCCGGAGAGGCGATCGAGCCCCTCCGCAACGCGACCCAGATTCAGCCGCGTTTCTGCGTCGGCTACCACTTCCTCGGACGGGCGCTCTTCGAGCTGGACCGTCTACGGGACGCCGAGGAAGCGCTCGTGCAGGCCCTCGAGGCCGACCCGAGCTGCTCGGACGCGCCCCAACTTCAGAACGCATGGCGCCTCCGGGGGGAGGTTCGCGCGCGGCTCGGTCGGAGGACCGACGCCATCGCGGATCTAGAGCGCTGCGCAGCGCTGGCGCCCGACACGGCAGACGGTCGGGCCTGTCAGCGTCTCCTCGACTCGGTGCCCGAAGGCACCCCAGCCCCGTCGGAGGCCCTCGATGAGTGATTTTCCCGCCCGGGAGCCCGAGCGCCGCAGGCCGTCCGCCAAATCGACGACGCCGAAGAAGGTGCGGCGGCCCGTCTCTGGGATGTCTCGCCGCGTCGCGAGGCCGGCCCGAGACGGACGCCGAGAGCCCTCGGTGCGGATCGTCCACGAGCCGGCGTTCGAACGCGTGGTCTTGCCGAGCGAGCCCGCCGAGGAGACCGAGGGGCGGATCAGCGCCGAGCACGCGATCGGCGCGTCCGCCCTCGTCGCGCCTGCGGTCGCCTCGGAGGCCCCTGTCGTCGATCGGCTCGAGCAAGCGATCGCCAGCGCGGAGCAGAGCGCGGCGGACCGGCTCCTGATCGTCCCGCCCCACGAACCGGCCCGCGCGCCAGGCATCGGGGCGCACCTGCGCCGCGAGCGCGAGCTGCGCGCGGTCTCGCTCGAAGAGATCGCCCGCACGACGCGGATCCCCCTCAACGTCCTGCGGAGCCTCGAGGCCGACGACGCGAAGTCGCTGCCGGGCGACGTCTTCGTCCGAGGGTTCCTCCGCTCGTACGCCCGCGCGCTCGGCCTCGACGCCGAGCCATTGGTCGCTCGTTACGACGCGGGGCGGGGCCCCACGGTCGTGGCGTCGACCCTCGCCACGTCCACCCCCGAGCGCGGCCGGCGCTTCGGCCTCGCGATCGCGGTGGTCGTGTTGCTCATCCTCTTCACGTTGGCGCTCTCCATCGTGCTCCGGCCGAGGCATCGCAACGTCCCCGTCGAGCTCTCGTCGGCGCCGACGTCCTCGCTCGATCTCGCGTGAGCGAGGCCGCCCACGCCTTCGTGCTTCGGGCGGTCGATTACCGAGACCACGATCGCATCGTGACCCTGCTGACGCGGGAGCACGGCCGCGTGGGGGTCTTGGCGCGCGGTGCGCGGCGGAGCCGACGGCGCTTCGCGGGCGCGATCGAGCCGTTCCAGCGGCTGCGAGTCCGGTGGCGGCCGACCCGCGGGAGCCTCGGCGCGCTCGACGAGGCCGTCGTCGAGCGGAGCTTCGCGGGGCTGCTGAGCTCACTTCCGCGGATGGAAGCGGCGGGCCAGGCCGTGCGCCTGGTGAGGGAGCTGGCCGCAGAGGATCACCCCGAGCCGGAGCTCTTCGACGGGCTCGAGGCGCTCTTCGAGCTCCTCGCGCTAGCGGAGGGCCCCCAGGTGGGAGGGCTCGAGCTCGCGTTTCGCCTGCGCGCGTTGCAGCTCGCAGGCCTCGAGCCGGGGCTCGAGGCCTGCGGCGTGAGCGGGACGCCTTGTCCCCCAGGTCGCCCCGCGCTCTTCGATCCGATGCGGGGCACGGTGGTCGCCCGCGCGCACGGCGGGGGGCCGTTCCTCCTCTCGGCGCGCGTCCGCGCGAAGATGCGCGCGGCGGCTGGGCCGGGGTGGCACGAGCTCGCGTGGGAGGCCGACGAGCTCGCGGAGGCGACCCCCGCGCTGGACGCCTTCGTGACGGTTCACGTTCGCGCTCGGCCCGCGTGACGGGCCGTTCGCCATCAGAGCCTGACCGCGAAGGCCCGACCGCGAAGGCCCGACCGCGAAGGCCTGACCGCGAAGGCCTGACCGCGAAAGCCCGACCGCGAAAGCCTGACCGCGAAAGCCTGGCATATGGTGCCGCCGGGGCGCGCTCGGGCCAGCCATCCCGCGGACGCGGGGCGTCGTCGCCCAGCTCGCACGCGTCGGCCGATCTTGCACGACCTGACGGGGGGGGCCTGGTCGACGTCGCAGGCCGCGCCGACGGCTTCGGCGGGCGGACGCGAAGTTGCCCTATGGCGGAGGCTCGGGTTTGGATACGATCCCTAGGTGCTTCGTGTGCTCGTCGTCGATGACAGCAGCGCGATGCGCGCATTCGTGCGCGCATCGCTCGAGGCCGATCTCGGCGCGGACGTGGACGAGGCGAAGAGCGGCTTCGAAGCCCTGCGCATGCTGCCGAGAGAGGCGTGGGGGCTCGTGGTGGTCGACGTGAACATGCCCGACATCAACGGCCTCGAGCTCATCTCCTTCCTGCGCAAGAGCGAGCGTCACCGCAACACGCCGGTGATCCTGATCAGCACCGAGGCGAGCGCGCGCGATCAGCAGCGCGGCCTCGAGCTCGGGGCGGACGCCTTCCTCGCCAAGCCCTTCGCCCCCGAGGCGCTCTCGGCGCTCGCCAAGGGCATCCTCTCGCGCGGCGAGGCGGGGCAGTGAGCGAGCTGCGCGAGGAGTTCCTCGCCGAGGCGCAGGAGATCGTCGAGGCGCTCTCTCGCGACCTGCTCCTGCTCGATCAAGCCCACAAGGACGGGACGTCGACCCAAGACCTCATCAACGAGGTCTTCCGCGGCGTGCACACGCTCAAGGGAATCGCCGGCATGTTCGGCTACGTGCGCCTCGGGGAGGTCGCGCACGCCCTCGAGGATCTCCTCGACGCGCTCCGCCTCGGCCGGCGAGAGGTCTCGATCGGGCTGCTCGACGCGCTCTTCGAGGGCGTCGAGGTCTTCCAGCGCCTCCTCGTCGAGTCGCCCGAGTCACCGAGCTCGGAGGTCGACCTCCCCGCGTTTCTCTCGCGGCTCGCGTCGTCCGAGAGCCCGGGCAAGCGGGACGCTCCCGACGAGCTCGCGGCCTATGCGCTCGACGAGTCGGTCCTCGCGGTGCTGACTGAGTACGAGGAGCACCGCCTGCGCACGAACGTGAGCAAGGGGATGGGCCTCTTTCGGCTCCGGGTGCGCTTCAGCCTGATGACGATCGACACGCAGCTCGAGGACCTCAAGACCCGAGCGAAGTCGGTCGCGGAGATCATCACGTATCTGCCGAGCGCGAGCGGCGGCGACGGGGACGCGATCGAGCTCGACGTCGTGCTCGCGAGCAGCGCCCCCTTCGAGCGGCTCGAGGAGATCCTCGGAGGCGACGGCGCGGTGCTCGAGCGGGTGGGGCGCCGCCCGAGCCGCGCTCCGGAGCTCGCGGCCCCTCGTCCGGCCGCGAGGGCGCAGAGCACCGAGCATCCAGCGGTCATCCTCCCGCCGGCGCGCCCGACCTCGGCTCCGCCCGCGCCTTCGCCGACCCCACGCGACGTCCCCGCGCCCCGCAAGGAGCTGACCGCCGATCAGCTCGCGCTCCGCTCGGTCGCGCACACGGTGCGGGTCGACATCCGCAAGCTCGACCACCTGATGAACGTCGTCGGTGAGCTCGCGATCGTGCGCAGCGCCGTCACCCGCCTCACCGAGAAGCTCCGGGGACGGCCCGAGCTGCGACAGCTCGCGATCGATCTCCACCGCGTCAACCGAGGCTTCGAGCGCCACCTCGAGGAGCTCCAGGATGGAATCCTCGACGTGCGGATGGTGCCGCTCGGCCAGACCTTCGACCGCCTCGCGCGCATCGTCCGGCAGCTCGCCCGCGAGCACGACAAGGAAGTGCAGCTCGTGGTCTCCGGTGCGGAGACGGAGATCGACAAGCTGATCGTCGAGGAGCTGAGCGACCCGCTCATGCACCTCATCCGCAACGCCATCGACCACGGCATCGAGACGCCGAAGCGGCGTGAGCTCGCGGGCAAGCCGGCGATGGGGACGCTCGTGCTCAACGCCTACCAGAAGGGCAACCACGTCGTCATCGAGATCGAGGACGACGGCGCGGGCATGAACCCGCAGGTGATCATCGAGACGGCGATCAGCCGGGGCCTGGTGTCGGAGGAGGCGGCGGCCGAGCTCAGCCGCGACGAGGCGCTCCAGCTCATCTTCCTGCCCGGCTTCAGCACGAGCGCGCAGGTCACCGATCTGTCGGGCCGCGGCGTCGGGATGGACGTCGTGAAGACGAACATCGCGCGCCTCGGTGGTGTCATCGATCTCCACTCGGAGCTCGCGACCGGAACCAAGCTGACGATCACGCTCCCCGTCACGCTCGCGATCATGAGCGCGCTGCTCGTCCGGGTCGGCAGCCGCGAGTACGCGCTGCCGATCACCGCCGTGCAGGAGGCGATCGCCTTCGAGGAGCGACGGGTGCGGAACGTCGAGGGGCGCGAGGTGTTGACGCTCCGCGGCTCGACGTTGCCGATCGCGCGGCTCGACCACCTCTTCCGGCTCCCACCCGCGGGGGCGGCGAAGCGCTTCTTGGTCGTCGCCTCGGTCGGGCAGAAGCGCGCCGGGCTGGTGGTCGACGCGCTCGAGGGGCAGCAGGACATCGTCATCAAGCCGCTCGGCAAGAGCTTGTCGAAGGTCCGCGGCTTCGCCGGCGCGACCGACCTCGGCGACCAGCGCGTCGCGCTCGTGCTCGACGCGCCTGGTCTGCTCGACGAGATCTTGGCGCACGAGCGCGTCCTCGGTGAGGCCCGTCGATGAGCGAGCTTGCGAAACGGTCCACGTTGATGCCCGCAGCGCCGGCCGCGCCGCCGTCCCGACAAGCGGATCTCCGGGAGCTGCTCGCGTTCGTGCTCGCGGGCGAGGCGTACGCCTTCCCGCTCTATCGCGTGCGCGAGATCCTCAAGCCGCCTCCCATCACGCCCGTGCCTCGCGCGTCGCGCCACGTGCTCGGCATCGTCTCGGTCCGCGGCGTGATCACCACCGTGGTGGACCTGCGACGCCTGATGCAGGTGGAGGAGACGCCGCCCAACAAGAGCTCGCGGATCCTGCTCGTCGATACGGGCGGAGAGGTGCTCGGGGCGCTCGTGGACGAGGTGCTGCAGGTCTATCGCTTGGCGGAGGACGAGGTCGAGCTCGCGGGGGTCGTCGGGGGCGAGCTCTCGGACCACGTGCTCGGCATCGGGCGTCCGCGGGTGCGCACCCGGGATGGCGAGGGGGTCGCGCGCGAGGCGGGGCGCGATCTGCTGATCCTCCTCGACCCTCAGCCGCTGCTCGCGCGCATCGAACGGGGATGACGTCATGGCCGAAGCACGTCTACGCAGCGATCGAAACAAGAACCTCGTGGGTTTCCTCGTCGGCGACGTGCGCTACGCGGTCGAGATCCTGCGCGTACGCGAGATCATCAACCCGCTCCCGCTCGTCGGGCTGCCTCACGCGCCGCTGACGGTCCTCGGCGTCGCGGATCACCGCGGCGAGGTCGTCCCGGTGATCGACCTCCGTCGGCGGTTCGGGTTGCCGCCGGTCGCGACGACGCGGCGCACCAAATGGATCATCGTCAACCTCGCCGGGAGGTCGGTGGGGCTCGCGGTCGACGCCGTCACGGACGTCTTCGGGGCGACCGCCGAGGCGCAGCGCGACGTCCCGCGGCTCGGCGCGGGTGACGAGGCGCGCGGCATCGGCGCCGTGTTCGCGACCTCTCAAGGGTTGGTCTTCGTCGTCGACGTCGACCGCGTGGCGGAGGCTGCCCACGAGGTCGACGTCCCGGTGGCGCTGCCAGGGTGAGGTGAGCGAGGTGGAGGAGCCGCGGCGATGACGAGAGACGACGACAGCGCGGAGGTCCGGCGGCGATCGTTGAGGGCTCCCGCGGCGGATCCCACCGAGCAGGTGGAGCGGTGGCTCGGCGCGCTCGGCGATCCCGACTGGCGGGTCCGCCAAGAGGCGGTGGAGCTGCTCGCCGCGGAGGCCCCGACCGAGTCGTTGCTCGAGGTGCTCGTGGCGGACGTCGCGCAGCGCGAGAACGTCGGCCTCCGCAACGCCGCGCTCGAGGTCTTGGCGGGCCTCGGCGCCCCCGCCGTGGCGCGGCTCCGGCGCGCGCTCGCCGAGTGCGCAGGCGGCGAGCGGAAGTTCTACGCCGAGGCCCTCGGCGAAGCAGGCGATCCGAGCGCGGCGGACGATCTCGCGGCGCTCGCGCGCGACGACGATCCCAACGTCGCGTCCGCGGCGCTCGACGCCCTCGTGCGCCTCGGCGGCAGCGTCGCCGAGCGCGAGCTGCGCCATCGCCTCGGGAGCGACGACGCCTTCCATCGCGTCAGCGCGCTCGACGGACTCGCGCGCATCGGCGCGCGGCTCTCCTGGCGCGAGCTCGCGCCGCTGCTCGAAGACCGCGTCACGCGGCGCGCCGCGCTGCCCTTGCTCGGCCGCTCGGGGGATCTCGCGGCGGTGGCGCCGCTGAGCCAGGGCCTCGGCGACTCGCCTCACTCGGCGCGGAGCGCCCTCGGCTCGCTCGCGGAGCTCGCGGAGGAGCTCGGCGTCGTCCCCGTGGCCGAGGCGATGGAGCGCTCGGGGGCGCGCGAGACGCTGCGCGCCGCGCTGGGACGCACGCTCGCCGATGGCGATCGCGACACGCGGCGGCGCGCCACATCGGTCGCGTTCATGGTCCGCGAGCTGCTCGGGCCTGCGCTCGACGCGGCCGCGGAGGACGTCCTCGCGCCCGTAGCCGCGGAGGCGCTCCGCGAGTGGGGCGCCGACGCGGTCTTGCCTCTGCTCGAGGCCTCGCGCGCGTGCGTCGCGAGCGGGGCCGCGCTCGCGATCGAGCTCGCGGCCGAGCTCTCGACCCTCGCTGCCCCCGACTCGGCGGTGCGGCAGGTCCTCCACGATGCGTTGTTGGAGGGCGCGAGCGCCAGCTCGCCCGACCTCGTGGTGGCCGCGCTGCGAGGGCTCGTCGTGCACGCGCGCGCGGAGGACGCGCCACAGCTCGTCGCCATCAGCCAGCGACCGAGCGAGGTCGAGGCGGCGGCCGCGTGTGAAGCCCTCGCGGGGCTCGCGGAGCGCGACGCCGACGCTACTCGGGCCGCGCTCGCGGACGTCGACGTGGAGCGGGCCTCGCCCGCGATGCTGCAGCTCCTGGCGCGCCTCCGAGGAGACGAGTCGATCGGGGTGCTCCGGGCCGCCATCTCGGCGGAGGCGCCCGCGCTCCGCGCGGCGGCGGTCGAGGCGCTCGGTACGCTCGACGACGCGCGGGTCGTCGACGACCTCGCGCTGGCGCTCGCGGACGAAGACGACCGCGTCTGCCTCGCGGCGGTCGAGGGGCTCGCGAGGATCGGCGGAGAGAGCGCGGCGGCGGTCCTCCTCCAGGCGATCGAGGGCTCATCGGTCGCGGTCCAAGCGGAGGCGGCCCGGGCGCTCGGGGCCATCGGCCACGCGCCGGCGGCCGTTCGTCTCCGCGACCTGCTCGAGGGGAGCCCCGCGGTCGCGAGCGCGGCGATCGAGGCGCTCGGCAGGATCGTGCGCGTCGCGCCCGAGCCGAGCGCCGCTCTCGGAGATGCGCTCGCAGCCGACATCGCTCGGGCGCAGGCGCACGAGGATCCGGAGGTCACCCGCGCGGCGGCGCTCGCCGCGTCCGCGCTGCCGCCCGCGCTCGCCGTCGCGCGCTGGCGCCGCGCGCTCGAGAGCGAGAGCTGGCACGTGCGCCAGGTCGCGGTCCGTGGCCTGACGGGCCTCCTCGGGGGGCCAGCCGACGACGACGCCCGCGCGCTCCTCGGGGACGCGGCATCGGGAGAGCGTGACCCGATGGTGCTCGAGGCCATCGAGGACGCGTTCGCGGGAGAGCGGAGGGGGGCGCGCTGATGTCGCTGCTCTTCGACCAGGGCCCCTCGATGAGCCACGAGGAGTTCCGGCTCATCCGGGACCTGGTCAACGAGCTGTGCGGGATCGCGTTCGGCGACGACGCGAAGTTCGTGGTCGAGCGGAGGCTGCGCGAGCGCCTGACGGCGCTCGGCCTCAGCGACTACGGGGAGTACTACCGCCTCTTGCGCTTCGACCTCGGCGGCCAAGCCGAGCTCGAGCGCGCGATCGAGCTGCTCACGACCAACGAGACGTACTTCTTCCGGGAGGCCTACCAGCTGCAGGCCTTCGAGGAGGAGATCCTCCCGTCACTCGCGGCGCGAAACGCCGCGAGGAAGCGGCTCACGATCTGGAGCGCTGGTTGTTCGTCGGGGGAAGAGGTCTACACGATCGCGATGCTCGTGGCGCAAACCGAGCGCTTCGACGGGTGGGAGGTCCGCGTCTTCGGGAGCGACATCAGCCGCCGGGTGCTCGCGCAGGCGCGTCGCGCCGTGTATCGCGAGCCGAGCTTTCGCGCGATGCCCTCGCGCTTCGATCGTCACTTCGTCGAGACCTCCGAGGGGCGGGCGGTGCGGCCGGAGATCCGCGCGATGTGTCATTTTGGGCAGCTCAACCTGCTCGACCACGGGCGCTCCGCCATCGTCGGGGCCGTCGACGTGATCTTCTGTCGCAACGTGCTCATCTACTTCGACCCCACCTCACGCGCGCGGGTGGTCCGGACCTTCTTCGACCGCCTCGTCCCAGGCGGCTACCTGCTGCTCGGGCACAGCGAGTCTCTCTTGCGCAGCTCGACCGACTTCGAGCTCGTCCATCTTCGGAGCGACATGGTCTACCGACGTCCCCTGGTCGAGGAGCACGCACGATGAGCCCGAAGGTCCTCCGTGCGCTCGTGGTCGACGACTCCGCGTACAACCGTCGGACGATCACCGAGCTCTTGCAGGAGCTCCCGGACCTCGAGGTGGTGGGCAAGGCGACGGACGGCGACGAAGCGCTCCGGCTCGTGCGCGAGCTACAGCCGGACGTGATCACGCTCGATCTCGAGATGCCGCGCATGGACGGGTTCACGTTCTTGCGGCTCTTGATGGCGAGCCAGCCGACGCCGGTCATCGTCGTCAGCGGCTACGCGAACAAGGAGAACGTCTTCCGCGCGCTCGAGCTCGGTGCGCTCGACTTCGTCGCGAAGCCGAGCCGCTCGATCACCACCGACCTCGCGGGCATCCGCGCGGAGCTGCTCGAGAAGGTCGCGCTCGTTCGCAACCTCTCCCACCTCCGTCGGCCGGTGATCGCGGCGCGCGCGGCCCCGGGACCGCGCCCCGCCGGCGCGGCGGCGCCCTTGCACGTGGTCGTGATCGGGGCGTCGACGGGCGGACCCTCGGCGCTCGTCGAGCTCTTCCGGCGGGTGCCGGCCAACGTCGACGCGGCCTTCGTGATCGCGCAGCACATGCCGCCCCGCTTCACGCAGACCTTCGCGGATCGGCTCGATCGCCTCGGCGGGGTTCAAGTGCGCGAGGCCGACGACCGGCACCCGCTCATGGCCGGTCAGGCGTGGATCTGTCCGGGGGGGCGGTGCATCGAGATCGGCGCCGACGCGCAGATCGCCGTCGTGGATGCTTCGCCGGTCGATCGCTACGTCCCGAGCGTCGATCGGCTCTTCGCGACGGCGGCTCGCAAGCTCCGCGAGCAGGTGATCGGCGTCGTGCTGACGGGGATGGGCGATGACGGCGCCGAGGGCGTCGTGGCGGTCGCGAAGCAAGGAGGGCGGGCCTTCGCCGAGTCGGCCGAGAGCGCGGTGATCTTCGGCATGCCTCAGGCTGCGCTCGCGACCGGGTCGGTGGAGCGCGCGCTCCCGCTCGAAGCGCTCGCGGACGAGCTCGTGCGGCTGCTCGGGACCGTGAAGTAGTTGCTGCGTCGGTTGGGCGGGTGAGCCGGTGATTTTTGCTTCGATCCGGCCGGTCGCTCTCTGGTACCTTCGGGGCGTGAGCGAGGAGCGCGACGACGACGAGCGGCATGGTCGAGCGAGCGACGTGCCCATGGATCTCGTCAAGGAGCGCGATGCCTTCGTCCGCTCCTTCCTGAAGAAGGGGGTCGAGTACACGGAGCTGCTCCTGCGCGAGAACCGAGAGCTCCGCGAAGAGCTCGACCAGCTTCGAGGCGAGAACACGCAGCTCCGGTCGCAGGTCGCCAGTGACGACGCGATCCGCGACCTCCTCCGAACGGTGGAGCGGCTCGAGGCGGAGCGCCGGGGGCTGCTCGAGCGCTCGAAGTCGCTCGAGCGGACCGAGCAGGAGCACGAGACCCGCCAGGCTCAGATCGAGCAGGAGATGAACGACCTCGCGAACCTCTACGTCGCGAGCTTCCAGCTCCATGGGTCGTTGTCGGTGCGCCGCGTGGTGCGCCACCTCCAGGACATGATGGGGCAGCTCGTCGGCGCCGACGCCTTCGTCATCTACCTGATCGACGAGGAGACGCACCGAGTCGTGCCGATCGCGCACGAGGTGATCGACCCCGCAGAGGTGCGGCCCTTCGACCTCGGCGAAGGGCCGGTCGGCGAGGCGTGCATGACCGGCCTGCGGCGCATCCGCGAGCACGACCTCCAGCGGGCCGACCGCTCGGATCCGGTGGCGGTCATCCCCTTGATGGCGGATGGCAAGCCCATCGGCGTCGTCGAGGTCGTCACGGCCCTCGAGCAGAAGCACGAGTGGGCCTCGGTCGACCACGAGCTCTTCGAGCTGCTCGCCGCCCACGCGGGGGCAGCGCTCATCGCCGCCAATCTATACGATCCCGCCGCGGGCCCGCTCGGCGCGCTCCGCGGGCTCCTTCAGAAGCTCTGACTTCATCCTCTGACGAGACGCGATCGAGAGAACGAACGCATGGCCGAGCTTTCATGTCTTGTAGTCGAGGACTCGCCGATGATGCGGCAGCTCCTGGTGTTCGCCTTGGCGAGGATCAAGAAGCTCCACGTCACCGAGGCTGAGGACGGCGTCGATGGTCTCCGGAAGCTCGCGCAGGGCAAGTTCGATTTGATCATCACCGACATCAACATGCCGATCATGGACGGCCTGAAGCTCGTCAAGCGCATCCGCAGCGACGAGGCGCACAAGGACGTGCCGATCATCATCATCACGACCGAGGGGTCGCAAGAGGATCGGCAGCGCGCGATGGCGCTCGGGGCGACGGCGTACATCACGAAGCCGATCCAGGCGCCTCAGGTGATCGCGAAGGTGAAGGAGCTGCTGGCGCTCGAGTGAAGGACGGGGAGGGGCAGGGGAGGGGCAGGGGACTCCTGCCCTGCTTTCACGTCACGTCCCACACATGCCCCGACCGGAGCAGCGCGTCGATGTCGCCGCCGCCCTTCTGCCGGGCCATCTCCGACTGCGCGCGGACGGCGTCGTCGTACACGGGGGCGCTCGGGTCGCGGTAGAGGACGCCCAGGGCCTTCACCTCGGGCAGGTCGCTGATGAGCCACGCGAGCGTCGCGTTCGTCTCGTCGTGTACGAGCAGGTCGTCCTCGGTCACGCCGCCCTCGCCGAGGGTGACCACCTCGACCTGGAGCGTCTTCGGGTCGAGTCGCACGCCCTTCTTGCCGTCCGCGGTGATCATCGGGCGGCCGTCCTCGAGCCAGAGCTGGTGCTGTGGGCCCTGCTTGCGGTCGGTGATCAGGTCGAACACGCCGTCGTTGAAGACCGGGCAGTTCTGGAGCACCTCGACGAAGGCCGACCCGCGGAACTCGTACGCGGCCTTGAAGAGGTCGGGGAGCTGCTTGCTGACGTCGTAGCCACGCGCGACGAAGCGCGCGTTCGCGCCGAGCGCCACCCGCGCCGGGCAGATGGGCTGGTCGATCGAGCCGACGGGAGAGCTCGGCGTGACCTTGCCGACCGCGCTCGTCGGTGAGTACTGCCCCTTCGTGAGCCCGTAGATCTGGTTGTTGAAGAGGATGATCTGTAGGTTCACGTTGCGACGGAGCACGTGCAGGAGGTGGTTGCCGCCGATCGAGAGGCCGTCGCCGTCGCCGGTGATCACCCAGACGTCGAGCTCGGGTCGGCTGATCTTCAAACCGGTCGCCACCGCTGGGGCGCGCCCGTGGATCGTGTGGAACCCGTACGTGCTCATGTAGTAGGGGAAGCGGCTCGAGCAGCCGATCCCGGAGACGAAGACCGTCGTCTCGGGCTTCGCGCCGACCTCGGGGAGCGTGCGCTGCATCGCGGCGAGGATCGCGTAGTCGCCGCAGCCGGGGCACCAGCGGACCTCCTGGTCGGAGGAGAAGTCCTTCTTGCTCAGCGTGGGAGGGTTCTTCGTCATGTCGTGGCTCGGAAAAGAAGCGGAAGGGCAGGCGGTCAGGCGCGCACGTCGACGTTCGCGTGGGGGCTCGGGGCGACCCCGAGGCGGCGCTCGATCTCTGCGGCGAGCTCCGCGATGCGGAAGGGCTGGCCCGCGATCTTGTTGAAGCCGCGCGCGTCCACGAGCAGCTCGGCGCGGAGCAGCCGGTCGAGCTGCCCGTTGTTCATCTCGGGGACCATGATCTGGTCGAAGCCCCGCAAGAGCGCCGCGAGCCCGCGCGGGAGCGGCCACAGGTTGCGCAGGTGCAGGTGCGCGACGTTGCGGCCCTTCGCGCGCACCTGCGCGACGGCCTGACGGATGGCGCCGTAGGTCGAGCCCCAGCCGACCACCACGAGCTCACCGCCCGGCTCGCCGCTGTCGAGCGTCGCCTCCGGGACGTCGTCGGCCACGCGCGCGACCTTCTCGGCGCGGAGCTTCGTCATCGCGTGGTGGTTGTCGGGGTCGTAGCTGATGTTGCCGCTGTCCTGCCCCTTCTCGATGCCGCCGATGCGGTGCATGAGGCCGGGAGTGCCGGGCTTCACCCACACACGACCGTAGGTCTTCGGGTCGCGCAGCGAGGGATGGAACCCCTCCACCGGGCCGGTGTGGTGGTGGACGGGGAAGGGCTCGAAGTCCGAGAAGCGCGGGAGCTTCCACGGCTCGGCGCTGTTCGCGATGAAGCCGTCGCTGAGCAGCATCACGGGCGTCATGTACTTGGTCGCGAGGCGCACGGCCTCGATGCCCATGTAGAAGCAGTCGCCGGGCGTCGCGGCCGCGAGCACCACGAGCGGCGCGTCTCCGTTGCGGCCCCACACGGCCTGGAAGAGATCCGACTGCTCGGTCTTGGTCGGCAGACCCGTCGACGGTCCGCCGCGCTGCACGTCGCAGATCACGAGCGGGAGCTCGGTCGCGATCGCGAGGCCGATGGCCTCGGTCTTGAGCGCGACGCCCGGGCCGCTCGTGCCCGTCACGCCGAGCGAGCCGCCGAAGCTCGCGCCGATCGCCGCCGCGACGGCCGCGATCTCGTCTTCGGCCTGGAAGGTCACGACGTCGAAGCTCTTCAGCTTCGCCAGCGCGTGCAGGAGCGTCGACGCGGGGGTGATCGGGTAGCTGCCGTAGAAGAGCGGCAAGCCCGCGAGCTGGGCGCCCGCGACGAGGCCCCACGCGAGCGCGTCGTTGCCGTTCACGTTGCGGTACGTGCCCGGCGCGAGCTCGGCCTTCGCGACTTGGTAGATGCCGACGCCCTGCGGGAGCTCCGCGGTCTCACCGTAGACGTGACCCGCGTTCAACGCGGCGACGTTCGCCTCCGCGAGGTTCGGGTCTTTCGCGAACTTCCGCCGCAGCCACTCGACCGTGCTCTCGCGCGAGCGCCCGAAGAGCCAGAACATCAGCCCGAGGGTCCAGAGGTTCTTGCAGCGCCCGGCCGCCTTCGCGCCGAGGTTGAAGTCCTGCACGGACGCGAGCGTGAGCGCCGTGATGTCGATCGCGAGGACGCGGTAGGGCGCCAGGCTCCCGTCCTCGAGCGGGTTCGTCGTGTAGCCCGCCTTGTCGAGGTTCTGCCGCGTGAACGCGCCCGTGTTGATGATCAGCAGGCCGCCGCGGACGAGGGCCGGCAGGTTGACCTTGAGCGCGGCCGGGTTCATCGCGACGAGCACCTCGGGCTCGTCGCCCGGCGTGAGGATGTCGTGGTCCGCGAAGTGAATTTGGAAGCCGCTGACGCCGTAGGTCGTCCCCGCGGGGGCGCGGATCTCGGCCGGGAAGTCCGGGAACGTCGCGAGGTCGTTGCCCATCAGGGCCGTCGCGGTCGTGAACTGGGTTCCCGTGAGCTGCATTCCGTCGCCAGAGTCTCCGGCGAATCGGATGACGACGCTCTGCCGGAGCTCGCGCTCCACTTCCTGGGTCGGGGTCTGCATGTCGGGCCTTCGTATAAGGGCTGCAGTGCGGGTCTTCCACTCGAACTGAGCCGTCCGTCACAGGTCGGGCCGATCGCCACGATCCGGACGGTGAGGCGCAGTTTGAGGGGTGTGTCCAGGCCGCGCCATCGAAATTTGATGAGTTATCCGACCGGTTAAGTCGGGAATGTCGCGCGCGGCGGACGCGCCTTCCTGCCGGCCTACCAGGGCGGAGAACGAAAAACGAGAAGGAACTCAGGTGTTTCGATGGTCGGAGTGAAGGTCTGCGGGGTGCGAACGGTCGACCAGGCACGGGCCTGCGTGGACGCGGGTGTGGACGCGCTGGGGTTGAACTTCTGGGCGGGCACGCCTCGACAGGTGAGCTTGGACACGGCCGCAGCCATCTCGGAGGCGGTCGGGGCAGAGGTCGAGCTCGTCGCGGTCTTCGTCGACGCGACGGAGACGGAGATCCGTCACGTGCGCGCGGTCACGGGCATCCAGTGGGTGCAGCTGCACGGCAGCGAGCCCCCTTCGCTCGTCGCCGCGCTCGGACCCGAGGCCTACAAGGCGGTCGGGGTGGCGGTCGCAGCGGATGCGCAGGCCGCGCTCGCGTATCCTGGAGAGCGGCTCTTGCTCGACGCGCGGGTGGTGGGCGAGATGCCTGGCGGCACGGGTCACGCCTTCGACTGGGCGCTCGCGGTCGAGGTCGCGCGCGCCCGGCAGCTGATCCTCGCGGGCGGCCTGAGCGCCAGCAACGTGGCGGAGGCGGTGCGGCGCGTGCAGCCGTGGCGCGTCGACGTCGCCAGCGGAGTCGAGTCGAGCCCTGGCGTCAAGGACGCCTCGAAGGTCCGGGCTTTCGTCGCGGCCGCGCGGGGGGCGTGAGCACGCGCTCCTCGCGAGAGGCCGTGGAGCCACTCCGTTCAGCCGATCGTCGAGCGAGCTTGCGGCACGGGCCGCCGCGCGCGGCTCGCGGCCTCACCGAAGCGCCCCGGCGGCCCGGCGAACGTGGTGTGGCCGAGGCGCCCTAGATGTGGACTCGAAGGGATCGGTGAGTGTCGGGGACCGACCGACGCCCCCATCTTCGGCCTTTCCGTGGCCGCGGCCATGTTGAATGCTCTCTGACGTGACGTCCGATCTGAGCGCTGTGCCTTCGCCTCTCGCGCGGGTGGAGATTCACGATGGAGCGGCCCTCGTGGTCGGCGCCTCTCCTCGCTTTCGCGCGATGCTGGGCGATCGCCCGAGCGGGCGGCTCGGGGTCTCCGAAGGCACGTTCGTGGGGTGGGTGAGGCAGGCGCTGGCGGATGGGGAGCTGAGCGTCGACGCCCGCCTCGACGGAGGCGCCGTCCGCCTGCTCTTCGCGCGCGAGAGCGAGCGCGCTGCGCTGCTCGCGCTCGAGCCGCAGCCGAACACGCGCTTTCGCGACATCGTCGAGGAGTCGCCCGACATCATCGCGGTGATCGATCGCGAGCTACGGCACGTCTTCGTGAACCGCGCGATCACCGCCGCGACGGGGATGAGCCCCGCCGACTTCGAGGGGAAGACACACGCCGACCTCGGTATGCCCGAAGAGCTCGTTCGCTACTTCCAGGGTGTTTACCGCAAGGTCTTCGAGACCGGACAGGAGGGCGCGAAGGACTTCTCCTTCCAGACGCCTTCGGGCGAGACCCGCGAGTACTCCTCGCGCGTCGTGCCGCTGCGCGAGCCCGACGGACGCATCGAGGTCTTGCTCTCGTACGCGCGCGACTCCACCGAGCGCAACCGCGCTCAGGCCGATCGGCTCGCGCTCGAGCGCAAGCTCCAGGAGACGCAGCGGCTCGAGAGCCTCGGCCTGCTCGCGGGCGGGATCGCGCACGACTTCAACAACCTCCTGACCACCATCCTCGGCACCGCGTCGCTCGTACGCGTCGCGTCGGGCGTGACGGGGGACGTCCACCTGGCGCTCGGACAGATCGAGCAAGCGGCGATGCGGGCCGCCGATCTCTGCTTGCAGATGCTCGCGTACGCGGGGCTGCGGCAGCGTCACGAGGAGCCCGTCGCGATCGGGCCGCTCGTGCGGGACGTCGTCGACCTCGTCGGCGCGTCGGGCTCGAAGAACGCGACGATCGAGGTGCACGTCGCGCCCGATCTCCCGTGGGCGCATGCGGACCGGAGCCAGGTGCAGCAGGTCGTCATGAACTTCGTGCTCAACGGCCTCGAGGCGTTGCCCGCTGGCGCGGGTTCCTTGCGCGTCGACGTCCGCGCGGTGGACGCGGCGGACGTCGACTGGTCGGAGGCGGTGGTGGTGCCCACCGATGCGACGGGCGCGCTCGTCGAGATCGTCGTGCGAGACGACGGCGCAGGCATGGACGCGGCGACGCTCGCGCGTGTCTTCGATCCCTTCTTCACGACGAAGTTCGCGGGGCGCGGGCTCGGCCTGGCGGCGACGTTGGGCATCGTCCGCGGTCACGGCGGCGGGCTCGCGGTGCAGAGCGCGCCAGGCGAAGGCACGACGTTCACCGTCTGGCTCCGCGCGGCTGCGCCTCGCCCGGCGGAGGAGCGCGTCACCGCGGACGCCGCGCCCCCCTCTCGGGTGCTCCTCGTCGACGACGAGGACTCGGTGCGAAACGTGACGTCGATGTTGCTCATCTCTGCCGGCCACTCCGTGACCGCATGTGGAGGTGGGGCCGAGGCCCTCGAGCGCTTCGAAGAGGCACGCCCCGATCTCGTGCTGCTCGACCTCACGATGCCCGGAATCGACGGCCTCGAGACCCTGGAGCGCCTGCGACAGCGGGGCGTGACGACGCCGGTCGTGCTTATGAGCGGCTACGGCGAGGAGCGCCTTCAAGGGTTGCTCGCGCGAGATCCCGCGACGCGTTTCCTCCAGAAGCCGTTCAGCTACGAGGATCTGCAGGGCTTACTGCACGAGATGCTCGTCGGTTGAGAGCCGACCGAGAGGGCGTCGCGTTTCGTCTCGCTCTCACCCGAACGATCGGGGAGGGCTCCTCGCGACCCCGGATACGCGGTTCGAACTTCGCGGCAGAGGGATTAGGCTTCGTGTCATGCGTTGGTGCCTCCTGCTCACGTCGTGGTCGCTCGTGCTCGGCGGTTGTGACGACGATCGCCCGCCGCCCGAGCGTGGGATCGGGCGGGCGCCGGCCGCCGCGCCTCCATCCCCGGGCGAGCTGCGCGCCCGCGACCCCATGCGCGCGCCCGCGCCCGACCTGCGCCCAGAGCCCCGGGTCTACGTGCCGGGCACCCTCGAAGTGCGTCGCACGGAGGTCGTCGAGGGCGAGGTGCCCGCGCGAGCGGGGCGCGACTACGCGAGCGAGCTGCGGGCGGCGGCGGGGAGCCTCGCTGGATGTGGCGAGGTGCGAGCGACGGGCGAGCTGCGCATCCCGCTGGCGGCGCGCGTCACCGACAACGGCGTCGTGGTGTCGGCGACCGTCGGCGGGCCGCTCTCCGCCGAGGTGCGCGATTGTCTTCGGCGTCGCATCGAGGGCCACCGCTTCGGCCCCATGTCGGGCGACGAGCGTGACCTGCGCGCGGAGCTCGTCGTGCAGCACGAGGTGACGACCACACGCACCGAAGAGACCGTCGAGGAGCGGGTGGGGTGGGGCGCCGGCTTCGACCTACAGCCGGGGCAGGTCTACGGATCACAAGAGGGCGCGGCCATCATGGCGCCGGCGCCCATCCCGATCGCGCCCGCGCCTGGCTCGCGCGAGATCGGCGGGCCGTCGACGAACGAGGTCGCGCCGAGCGGCGTGACGATCATGGGGCCGATGGGCGTGCCGATCGTCCGCTAACAGCCCGTTGAAGAACCTAGTTCTTCAACGGAGCCGCGTGTTTTGGGGAGGCTCCGGTGGGCTTGGCCCACTGGAGGGGGTCTTTTCGAAAGACCCCAGAAAGAAGAGGCAGTCCGTTGAGGGACTCCAAGAGTTCTTCAACGGGCTGCTAAGGCCCCTCGTCAGTCGACGTCGTCGTCCTTGACGGCGCGGTTGAGCGCTTCGTCGCACGCCCGCTTCATCTCGAGGCAATTCTCGTAGCGCTCCTCGGGCGCGCGCGCGCAGGCGCGGAGCACGAGCTCGTCGACGTACGCAGGGATCTTCGGGCGCAACAGGCTCGGGGGGGCGGGCACCTTCGTCAGCACCGCCTGCAGCGTGTGCTCGATGCGCCGGTGGGATTGCACCCAGGGCACGCCGACCAGCGCCTCGTAGAGGGTGGCGCCGATGCCGTAGACGTCGCTGCGAGGGTCGGCTGGTTTGCCGAGCAGGACCTCGGGCGCGAGGTAGCTCGGGGTGCCCATCACGCGCCCCGGCTCGGTGATCTGGTCGACGTCCTGGAACGACTTGCTCATGCCGAAGTCGATCAGCTTCGCGGTGATGCCGAGCGCGCGGATGAGGATCACGTTGGCGGGCTTGAGATCGCGGTGGACGATGCCCGTCGCGTGCACCGCTTCGGCGGCGGCGCAGAGCTGGCTCGCGAGCGAGCAGGCGTCGGCCACCTTCAGCACGCCGAGCGTGTGGATGCGGCGATGGAGCGACACTCCGTCGAGCAGCTCCATCACGAGGAAGGGGCGGGTCTCGTCATAGAAGCCCGCGTCGAGGACCTTCACCACGTGCGGGTGTCCGACGCTGGCCGCGAGGCGCGCTTCGCGGAGGAAACGCTCGCGCTTGCTGCCATGGTCGAGCGAGCGCGGCAGCACCTTCACCGCGACCGGCCGGTCGGTGTCGACGTCGCGCCCGACGTAGACGACGCCGACGCCTCCGCGGGCGAGCAAGCCGTCGAGGCGGTAGCGACCGCCGAGACGCGCGCCGACCGGGGGCAGCTCCGATTGGGGCTCGAATGCCATGACGTCGGTGGGGTCTATCATGAAATGCGAACCTCGTTCGCCTCGGGTGTGAGGTGGCGCGTGAGCCGAGGGCAGTATGGTAAGCGCGCACGGCTCCCGCCGTCGGGCGACGGCTGACGCCACGGCGCGCGCGAAGCGTCCCGCGATCGCGGTCACTGTCCCTCAGGCACCGCGGTGGAGGCGGCTACTCGCGGAAACGCGGGCGCGCGTGGACCTCTCGCAGCGCCGCCTCGCACGGGCGCGCGGCCTCGGTGTCCCACGCCGAGAGCGGCGTCGCGTGATCGCACGACAGGTCCGGGAGCCGGAGCTGCAGCTGGATCCGTGGCCCGTCGCTCGGGCTGATCCACGCGCCGTCGGTGAAGAGCTCGCAGCACCTCGCCTCGCGCAGTCGGTCGCGGAGCGCCTCGAGCTCTCTCGGTGGCAAGCTGCGATCGACCCGCACCTCGTGGCCGTCTCGCGCGCGGGCAAGGAAGCTCGCCTCGCCATCGCGACGCACGGTGAAGCGCTCGACGCCCCACGCGTCGACCACGTCCCATCGGACCACGAGCCCCGTCGCTCCTCCTGGCGCTCCCCCAGGCGCTCCTCCGGTCGCGCCTCCAGGCGGGGCCTCCTCGCGCGCCTCCACGGAGTCGTCGATCGGCGGCGGCCACACGGCTCGCTCCCAGGCCGCGCTCCCCCCGTCTCCAGAGCCACACGCCGCGACCAGGGTCACGAGGAGCGCCTCTGCCGAGGCTCGGCGTGCCGACGACCGTCGTCCCATCACTCCGTCGCGTCGTCGAGGCCGTTCCCGACCTCCCCGACGTCCCCGACCTCCCCGACCTCCCGCACGACCTCCCCGTTCGCGCCGCCGAGGTCCTGCCGCGCGCGGCGCGCCGCCCGCTCCGAGGCTCGCCGCGCCGTGATCGCCTCCTCGAGCTGCGACTCGAGCGCGCTCGCGCGGGCGTCGGCGGCGGCGCGACGCGCGCGCTCGATCCCGAGCTGCGTCTCGACACGGTCGCGCTCGGCCTCGAGGTGATCGGCGCGCTCGCGGGCGCGTTGGCGCGCCTGGCGCTCGCGCTCGAGCTCGCTGGCGAGCCCCTCACCGCGCTCGCGGGCGGCGGCGAGCTCGAGCTGCCGGTCGCGGAGGCTCGCCTCGGCGGCGGCGCGCGCGGTCTCCTCGGCGCTCAGCCGGTCGCGCGCGCGGGTCAGCTGGCTCTCGGCGCGCTGGAGCGTGGCGCTCGCCTCGGCGAGTCGGCGCTCGAGCTCGGTGCGCCCGAGCCGCTCACGCTCGAGGCGCCCCCGGATGGCCTCCGCGTCCGCTGCGAGCTGCCGCTGGGCGGTGCTCATGGCCTCGAGGTCCTGTCGCGCCGCCGCGACGCGCTCGGCCGCGGCGTGGGTCTCCTCCGCGGCGACGGCGCGGGTGTGGAGGACCGCGGCCGTCGCCCCCGCGCCCAGCAGGGCGACGAGCGGGAGCAGCCACCGCCAGAGCGCCCAGCGACGTCGGCGTCGGTCCTCGGGGGCGGTGAGGACGCCGAGCTCGATCGCGAGCTCCTCGGCGGTCGGGCGCGCGTCGGGGTCGAGGTTGAGCCAGCGGGCGAAGCTCGGGTGCAGGTAGCGGAGGCCACGCGCGACCGGGAAGTCGGGGCGCTCGATCGCGCGGCGCTCGATGAAGCTCTCGATCGCTCCCGCCGGGACGTCCTCTTCGGTCTCGGGCTCGAGCGCGTTGCGGAGGGCGAGCGCGAGGCTGAAGACGTCGGCTTTCGAGGTGACGCGCGGCTTCTGGGTGACGCCGCTCGCGAACTGCGCGGCGACCTCGGGAGCGAAGTACGTGGGCGTGCCGGCGACGAGCATCTCCGCCTCGGTGGCCGCGACCCCGAGGTCGATGAGGATGGGGAGCACGCGCTCTCCGCCGAAGCCGGGGACCTCCGCGAGGAAGACGTTCTCCGGTTTGACGTCCTGATGCCGCAGGCCGGCGGCGTGGACGGCCGCGAGCGCGCGCGCCAGCGGCTCGAAGATCCGTCGCGCCTCGGCGCGACCGAGGCCGCCGCGCTGCAGGCGCGACTCCAGCGTCTCGCCGTCGTACCACGGCATCACGAACCAGAGCCGACCGTCGAACCAGCCGTGATCCTTGAGCGAGACGACGCTCGGATGGAAGACGCTCGCCAGGTGTCGGAGCTCGCGCAGGGCGGTCTGACGCGCCTGCCCGGAGTAGGCGGGCTGGTGCAGGAGCTTGAGCGCCACGACGTGGCCGGGGACCTCGACGTCCTCCGCGCGGTAGACGTCGCCGAAGGCCCCCGTGCCGACGCGGCATTGGATCCGGTAGCGATCGGCGACGAGCGCGCCCGGCGCGAGGGGCTCGGGCCCGGCGAGCAGCGCCTCGTCCCGCGACGTCCCCCCGCGGCGGAGCGCGAACGCCTCCAACAAGAGCGCGCGCAGGCGGCCGTCGGCCTCGGACGCGCGCGAAGCTCGGGCGTCCTCGTGCACCAAGTGCGCGGCGCGCTCGGTCGCGGTCGCTAGGGCCACGAGCACGTCCTCGACCGGCAGGTCGACGACGTGGGCGATCTCGATGGGGCGGAGCTCCCGCGCGTAGCGGAGCTCGAGCAGCTCCGCCTCGGCGTGCTCGAGCGACTCCCGGAGGGCCACCAGCTTCCCCTGCTGGTGCGTGTCCTTCGCGTCGCGCCACGGGAGGGGGACGTCGGCGCCGGCCCCGCGCGAACCGGCCTCGCACGATCCGGCCTCGCGCGAACCGGCCTCGCGCGAACCGGCCTGGCGAGACCCGGCCTGGCGGGACGAGGGGTCGAGCTCCCAGCGCCACGCGATGTCGCGCGCGATGCGGTAGAGGCGGGCGCGTACGCCCGGGGCCTGGACGAGCTCGTCGGTCCCGCACGCGGCCACGACGATCCGGACCTGCCGGAACGCCCGCGCCGCGTCACGAATGGAGCCGAGGCGGATCGCGAGGTATTGCTCGAGCCCCTCGGCGTAGTGGCTCAACGCGCGCGCGTGCAGGACGTCGACGACGGTGTGGGCGCGGCCCGCGGCCGTGATGCTCCGCGCGGCGCGGTCGAGGAGGGCGTCACCCTCCTCGAAGCGCTCGCTCGGAACGGGTACGCCCGCGACGGGCGGCGCAATCACGGTCCCCGAGCTACTCGACGCCATGCCTCCAGCGTCCGCCTCGCAGAGACTGGTGTCTAGAAAACGACATGTGGGTTCGTGTGGGTTGGCTCCGGGGGCTGGGCGCACGTTTGCGCCGATCGGCCCCTCCGTGCTTCGATGCGCTTCGTTGAAGAGGTGGGTCTCGCGCGTCGTCTCTGGAGGGACGCTCGACATCGACCTCCGAGTCTCGCTCGGGCGGCTTCGCACGGTCCGCCCACAACCCGCAGCTCTCGACGGGCGCTCCTCGACGGGACGCCACCGACACGCACGACTCATGTCCACTCGCCTCTTCCTCTTCGTCGCGCTCGGCCTCGTGTCGTGCGTCTCTCCGCGTCGGGTCGTCATCGACCCCTCGCAGAACCAAGGCATCAGCCCGATGGGGCAGCCGGGGCAGCCGACGGTAACGCCGATGGCGAACGGCGGGGGCGCGCCAGTCGCGGCTGCGTCGGGCGCGCCGCGTCAGCGCCTCGAGACGGTCGATGCGCACATGCGCCGCGTCGGCTTCGAGCGGGTGGGACCCGCGGTCCGCAACGCGAACATGCAGAGCGGCGGCTTGGTCGCCTACCCGGTCGACGCGCAGCGGGCCGGGGAGTGCTTCGTGCCGATCGCGCTCTCGGCGGTGGGCACGACCATGAACCTCTTCATCATCGACCCGATGGGACGGACGGTCGCGAACTCGGTCGCGACGCCGAACCCGTGGGTGAAGGTCTGCGCGAGCCAGCCGGGCCGTTTCATCGCGCGCCTGCAGATGGGCCAGGGCAGCGGCGAGTACTATTACGCGCTCTATCGCGGGGCGCCGCAGGCGGATCCGCAGCTCGCGGCGGTCCTCGGCGGGGTGGGGGCGGCGGCGCCCTCCGCGCAGATCGACCCGGACTCGAACCAGCGCTTGCTCGCGCTCGACGCCGAGCTCCAGCCGCAGGGCTACAACCGCGTCGGGCCGCCCTTCGGCGTCACGCTCGGGCAGCGCGAGGACCACGAGCGACCGCTGAACCTGCAGCACGGCACGTGTTACGTCTTCGCGTCGATTGGCGGACCGGGCTCGGTCGACACCGACCTCTCCATCCTCAACGCCCAGGGCGAGACGCTCGCCCAAGAGGTCTCGCGCGCGCGTGACTCCACCTTGCAGTTCTGCCCACCCGCCACGGGACCGTACAAGCTCCGCGCGCTCATGTACCAAGGCGAGGGGCCGCTCTTCGTCGCGGGGTACGTGCGTCAGGCGGCGGGCGTCGCGGCGGTGCAGCCGACGACGGGGCCGGTGATCGGCGAGACGAGCGGGGGCGGCGGCGCGGGCGGCCTCGAGCAGCGCTTCGCGCTCCTCGACGGTGACATCCGCGCCCGCGGCTACGAACCGCTCGGGAGCCGGAGCCAGGTGTCGCTCGGTGAGGGTGAGACCCGCGAGTTCGACGTCGAGGTCGAGGCCGACAAATGCTACGCGATGGTCGCCGTGGGCGACGGCGCGGTGCGCGATCTCGACCTCTTCCTCCTCGATTCCAACGGCCGCATGCTCGACCGCGACGAGGGCGACGACACCCGCGCGATCGTGCGCGTGTGCAGCGAGCGCGCGGGCACGTACAAGATGCGCGTGAAGATGACGTCCGGCTCGGGGGCGTTCGTCTACCACGCCTACCGGTGGCCGCGCGGGACGCGAGGGCCCTTCGGGCTGCGCGGCCTCAGCTGGGTCCGCTTCGCGGAGGTGACGCAGCTCCTCAGCATCGACGGCTTCGAGCCCGACCCGAACTTCGAGCACGGCGAGGGCCGCCTCCGGCGCCAGGGCGCGAGCGCGAACCACTCCATCGACCTGCCGGCGGGCGCCTGTTACGCGGTGGTCGCCGTCGGCGGCGACGGCGTGATCGACCTCGGGCTCAGGCTCTCGTCGGGCAGCAACGTGGTCGCGGCGGACTCGTCGCGCGACGCGATGCCGGACGTCCGCTATTGCACTAGCTCGGCCGGGAGCTACCGGGTCGACATCTCGGCCGAGGCGGGCTCGGGCACGTACTTCTACCAGGTCTTCCGGCGCACGGGGTCCTGAGTCCCGGACGACTTGGAGGACCGGGTCTGGGTCGTCTCGGTCCGGGTCCGAGGGCCGGGTCCGAGGTCCGAGGTCCGAGGTCGAGGTCCGAGGTCGATCCACGTCCACGTCCACGTCGTCCACGTCGTGCACGTCGTCCACGTCGTCCACGTCGCCACGTCGTCCGGGTCCACGTCGTCCGCGTCGTACACGTCGTCCACGTCGTCACGTCGTCCGCGTCGTCCACGTCGTCCACGTCCACGTCGTCCACGTCCACGTCCACGTACGTCCACGTCCACGTGCGCGTGCGCGTGCCCGAGATCGAGACCGACCCCAAGACCGAAGCCGAGACCGAAGCCGAGAGGTCCGAGGTCGAGGTCCGGGGCGTTGGCGGAGGCAGCGGAGTCAGCGGAGTCGGCGGAGTCAGCGGAGTCGTCCGAGGCGGGGTATGCGGGCGCGGTCCTCGCGGTCGGGATGGGTCTCGGTCGCTCGCGGAGCGGGTTTCGCCGCTGCGCTCACGTTCGCGTGGTCGCATTTGGGCCGAACCAGGAGGGGAAACCGGCACGCAGCGGGGGCGAGGAGGGGGCATGACACACCGCTCGCCCCGTCCCTGGCTCTGGGCCTCCACGGCGCGACCCTCGCCCCGACCGGAGGTGCCCTGATGCTCTTCTCGCCGACCTTGCCGCCCGCTCCGCCCGATGACGTGTCGCAGTGGACCATCGACGACGCCATCGGAGCGTTCGTCCACACGTTGCCTGGCCTCGATGAGGCGGTCCGCGTCGCGGCCTATGCCGCGCTGACCGACGCCCTCGACCCGGTCCGATCGCGCGGCGAGCTGGTGGACCCGACCGTCGTCGCGTACGCCGCGCGAGGCGCCCGCTCTCGTCGCGAGGCCATCCGCCGCGTCTCGCTGCTCGCGGCGTTCTTCGAGTACCTGCGGCGGGCCGGGCTCGTCGACGCGTTCGAGCTCGGGCGGTTGCTGCTCGCGGCCGAGCGGTCTCGGCGGCGCCTCGGCGCCGCGCCGCGGGTGTTGGCCATCTCGCGGTTGCAGATCCGAGGAGAGCTCGTGCGCGCGCGCGTGCTCGTCGAGCTCGCGCGCGATGAGCACGCCTCGTGGACCCGCCGGCTGCGGGGGAAGGTCCCCCTCGATCCGGCGCTCTCGAATCTCGTCGCGCACATGGCGCGCGTAGACGGTCTCCCGCTCCGGCTCTCGCGGCTCGATCCGACGGCGCTCCTCCGCGAGCTGCATGCCTCGGGCCTCCCCGCCGCGGAGGCGCGACGGCGCCTCGACGTCGTGGGCGGGATCGTCCGCGCCGTTGCCCGCCACGACGCGACCCTGGAGGGCGTGGTCGCGCGCTTCGAGCCGGCTCCGGCTGCCGTCGCGGCGTGATGCGCGCGCCTCGCTTCGCTCGTCTTGCGCCCCTCGCGGCCAGAGCTGGGGTCTCGTGGGGGGGGGCGTGGGGATCGATGCGGTGGGGGAGACCTGACCTGATGGCGGCTCCTCTCCGAAGGAGGTGTTGACTCTGTCGGGGGTCACGGCACGCGAGTTGCTTCGGCTCCCGGCATGGGATCGCTGTCTCAGCACCTCGTCCGGATTCTCAACGGAATTCTCCTCGCGCTGGCTGGTCTCGTGGCCGGCTGCGGGGCTCTCGAGTCGCCAGAGGTGCTCGATGAAGCGGGCCCCGTCATCCTCGGTGCGGACGGGAAGGCCGACGGCGAGGACGTGCCCGCGTTCGGGCCGCTCCCCGAGGACGCAGACTGGAGCCCGAGCGTCCAGGTGCTCTTCGCGCCCGACGATCCGACGGTGACGCTCGAGCTCTCGGAGATCGCGCGCGTCGTCTCGGCGCGCGCAGCCGATCCAGCGGCGTACGCGGAGGGGGAGAACCCCTACCGCGTGCGCTACGCGGTCTACAACCTCCGCAACCCGGTGCTCGTCGAGGCGCTCGCCGACGCAGAAGACGCGGGCGTGGACGTGCAGATCCTCATCGACGCCGCCCAGCTCGACCCCGCGAAGGACTGGAACACCGCCGACGAGCGGCTCGTCGAGCGCGGCTTCGAGCTGGTGGTGGACCATCGGACGCTCGACGCCCGGACGCGGATCAGCGCGGACCTCATCGGCATCGAGCGCAGCGGGCTGATGCACCTGAAGCTTCGCCTCTTCGAGACGCCCGGGGACGCGACGGTGATCACCGGCAGCATGAACCCTGGCGACAACGCGGTGCTGAACGAGGAGAACCTCCAGCTCATCCGCGACCCGCGTGTCGTCGCTCGCTACGCGCGTGTCTACGAGGCGGTGCGGGACGACCGGCCGATCCGCAACGAGTGGGACGAGGGTGCTGGCGCCAACGTGCTCTTCACGCCCGCCGCGAGCGGTCCCCGGGCCGGCGCCCAGCTGCTGCGGTGGATCGCGGAGGAGGAGGAGCTCATCTTGATGATGGTCTTCTCGCTCCGCGACGTGAACGCGGACGGCGGCTCGCTCGTCGCGCTCCTCGGCCGAAAGGTCGCCGCGGGCGTCCCGGTCTACGTCATCACGGATCGCAAGCAGTCCGACGGCGTCGACGCCTTCGGCAACCGCCTCTGGAACGACGACCCGACCGAGGACCGGCTCCGCGCGGTGGGCGTGCACGTCTACGAGGCGACGAACCTCGCCACCGAGTTCACGGCGATGCACCACAAGACCGGCATCTTCGGCCTCTCGCGCGTGCGTGTCGTGACGGACGCGGCCAACTGGACTTTCTCGGGCCTCGGCTCGCGCACGCGCGTCGCGCCCAACGTCGAGAGCCAGCTCTACCTCGACACCGCGGCGCTCGACGGAGGCCTGACCGGCCGCCGCTACCTCGCTCAGTGGCTGCGCGTGCTCGAGCGCTACGCCCACCAGAGCGCGGGCGACGGTGAGCCCGCCTTCGAGGTCGTCCGCGACCAGCTCTTCGCGATGCCGGGCTGGCCGACGCAGGCCGTCGCGTTCGACACCCACGTCCAGACGGCGTTTGGTGAGCAGGTCGAGGTGCGTGGCGGCGCGGACGCGCTCGGCGGGTGGGGCGCCGGGCTCGGCCTCGCGACCGACGGCGAGACCTATCCGTGGTGGCGCGGCGAGGCCGCGCTGCGGCTCGGTGAGCGCTTCGCGTGGAAGCTCGTCGTGCGCGGCGTCGGCGGGACCCGCTGGGAGCGCGGCGACGATCGCGTGGACTACGCGAGCCCCGAGGCGCTCCGGGGCCCGACCCGGGTGATCTCGGCGCGCTGGCGCTGACGACGTCGCGTCGTCGTTCGAGCGGACGTCTTCCTTCGAGGGATGCCAGCGAGGGTTCGCGGTATAACCGCCTGCATGAGCGCGCCCCCGAGCAAGCGCAGGATCGTCGACCTCGCGATCTCTCGACTCGAAGCCGACCTCGCCGCGGCCCAAGCGCAAGCAGAGGCGACCCGTCGCGACGCGACCCACGAAGAGGCTCGCCCCGAGAACGACAAGGACACCCGCGGGCTCGAGCAATCGTACCTCGCGCGTGGTCACGCGCAGCGCGTCGAGGACCTGCGCGATGCGATCGCGACCTTGCGCTTCCTCGACCTCCCCGCGTTCGGGCCCGACGCCCCCGTGGTCGCGGGCGCGCTCGTCCTCGTCGAGGTCGCGGCCGATGACGCGACCCACCTCGAGTGGTGGCTCGTGACGCCGGTGGCGGGCGGATTGACCATCGAGGTCGACGGCGTCGAGGTGCGGCTCATCACGCCCACGTCGCCGGTCGGTCGAGCGCTCCTCGAGAAGGTCGAGGGGGACGAGTTCGAGGTTCGGGTGGCTGGGCGAGTTCGCGAGTACGTGATCGAATCGGTCCGCTGACCCTGTGGCGAGGGCGGCGCGTGCACGTCGTCACTTCAGTCGCACGCGCTCGAGCGCGGGAGGTCTGCGATCAGAGAGGCGACTCCTGCGCCTGGGCCGCGCGCGGCGCGGGGCTGAGGCGCGCGTCCCACGCGGCTTCGGGTCGGCGCCGCCTTCGAGCTCGGCGCCCGAAGGTGTGGAGGGGGCCGCATGCTGCGCAGCGGAGAGCAGAAGATCCTCTCTCACCCCGAGCTCGGCCGCGCGGTTGGCCTCGAGGTGACCGTTTCGCTCCGCCGCTTCGTCGCGGGGCCACCCGCCCGCGCCGCGTCTCGGCCGCGTTTCAACTCCCGCGACTGGGTGGCCAGGTCGCTCTTCGCGAGCGAGGCGGAGGCGGCGCTGGGAGCTCAACGCCGGTCGCCGGTCGGTGTCGCGAAGACGAGCGTGAGACCGAGCGCGATCATGCCGCCGCGCACCGCCCACGCGGCGTTCGGGCCCCACTGGAAGTGCCAGGTGACGAGCGGATGATCGAAGCGGAAGACGCCGAAGGCGTCGAAGAGCAAGATCACGCCGAAGAGGATCAGCGCGACGCCGATGACCTTGAGGAAGGTTTCCACGCGTCGAGGGTACACCGCGGACCCGAAGTGGCGCCGCTCGTCGTCGGCGGATCAGGGGCTCGGGGGCGCGGCGACGCGAACGCGCGCGCCGAGGTGGATGGGCTCGTTTCGATCGCCGTGCCCGACCGGCAGCCCCGCGACCACCGGGACGCCGAGGGCGCCGAGCCGCTCTTCGAGGACCTCCTCGACCCGGACCCCATGCGCGCCTGGGTCGCAGCGGACGAAGTCGCCGAGCGCGACGCCCGCGACCCGGTCGAGCCAGCCGGCGTGGTGCAGGGTGGTGAGCATGCGGTCGACTCGATAGGGGGCCTCGCCGACCTCCTCCAAGAGCAGCACGGCGCCGTCGATCGGCGGCGCGTGCGGGGTGCCGACCAGCGCCGCGAGCACCGCGAGGTTGCCACCGACGATCGGGCCCTCGGCGGTCCCCCGCGCGAGCACGCGGAGGCTCGAGAAACCGCGCCGCGCTCCCTCGAGCGCGCGCTGGAGGTCCTCGCGCGCGGCGTCCTCGGCGCCGCCGAGCCACGCCACCATGGGCGCGTGCAGCGACGGGACGCCCGCGCGCGCCCACAGAGCGTGGAGCGCGGTGACGTCGCTGAAGCCGACGAGGAGCTTGGGCGCGGCGCGCACGCGATCGGGGGAGAGGTGCGCGAGCAGTCGCGTCGCACCGAAGCCGCCTCGCGCGCAGACGATGCCAGTCGCGTCCGGGTCGTCGAGGGCCGCCTCGAGCTCTCGCAGGCGTCGCGCGTCGTCGCCCGCGAGGTAGCCGGTCCTCGTCACGATGTCGTCGTCGAAGACGACCTCGTAGCGCTCTCGCAAGAACGCGACGCCGGCGTGGAAGCGCTCGACGTCGAAGGGGCCGCTCGGGGCGATGACGCGCAGCCGGTCGCCCGCGCGCACGCTCCGCGCGCTGGGTGAGTCCACGTAGTCGAGCCGCCCGAGCACGCCGCCCGGTGTAGTCCAATGGGCCGCGGAAGTCTCGGCGTGGGCTTGGACTTCGCGAGCCGGGCTGCCATACCGACGGTGCGTGCTCGAGGAGATCATCGCCTATCTCGAGGAGACCCGAGGGCCGGGTGGGTACCTCGTGCTCGTGCTGGCGGGCATGGTCGAGTACCTCTTCCCGCCGCTGCCTGGTGACACGCTCGCGATCGTCGGCGTCGTGTTGGCGGCGACCGCGGGCTACTCCCCGTGGCTCGTGCACGCCGCGCTGACGGCGGGCGCCGTCCTCGGGGGCCAGACGGCCTACGCCTTCGGGCGATGGATCGCGACGCGCCGCGAGCGCTCGCCGCGTTTCTTGCACGGTGAGGCCACAGAGCGCGCGCTCGACGAGGTCCGCGCACGCTTCGAGCGTCACGGCGCGGCCTACTTGCTCGTGAACCGCTTCCTGCCCGCCTTGCGGGCGTTCTTCTTCGTCGGCGCGGGCCTCTCGCGCATGAACGCTTGGGAGGTCGCGCTCTACGGGGGGCTGAGCGCCGCGGCGTGGAACGGGCTGCTGCTCGCGGCGGGGTGGGCCGTGGGCTCGAACGTCGAGCGGCTGCAGGTCTTCCTGCAGCAGTACACCTGGGGGGCGTTCGCCGTGATCGGGGTCGTCCTGGTCGTGTTCTTCTGGCGGCGGCGCCGCGCGCGCCGCGCGGACGCCGGCAGCGAGGTGGAGCGCGGCGACGACCAGGTCTGAGGCGAGACGACCGTTCGCGCTCAGACGCAAGCGTGGACGTCGTGCGCGTCGTCCGTGGCGACGTGCGTGTGGGGTTCGAATTCGGGTTCCGGTCCGAGTCCGAGTCCGAGTCCGAGTCCGAGTCCGAGTCCGAGTCCGCGTCCGCGTGCGAGTCGGGTCCGGGTCCGTGTCCGAGTCCGAGTCCGAGTCCGAGTCCGTGTCCGTGTCCGAGTCCGAGTCCGTGTCCGAGTCTGTGTCCGAGTCTGTGTCCGAGTCTGTGTCCGAGTCTGTGTCCGAGTCCGCGTCCGGGTCCGGTCCGGGTCCACGACCGCGTCGGAGACCGAGACCGCGTTGGACCGAGACCGTCCACGTCCACGTCCACGTCGTCCACGTCCACGTGCGCGTGATCGTTAGACGAGCATCTCCGAAGACACGCTCGCACCTGAGACCCGTGACGTCGGAACCGCTCCGCAGTCGAACGCGAGGTGGTGGAGTTGGAGAAGTGGGGGGCTGACTCGTCCAAGGGGCGTCGCGGGAATGCGACGCCGGGCCCTCCGGGGGATTCGAGCCTGGGCCCTAGCCGGGGGGCGAAAGGCTCGCGCCAGCCGGCCGAATCACGCGTTTCGGTCGCTCGCCGGCTGTCACGCCCCTTTCGCGTGGCGGGCGTATGACCCAGGCTCGAATCCCCCTCCAGGCCCTCGAAGTCTCCCTTCAGCTCATCGACGCGCTGGCGCCGATGATTCGCACGGTGGCGCAACACGATCGTTCGCTCATGGACCAGCTGCGGCGCGCTGCGCAGAGCATCTCGCTGAACTTGGCGGAAGCGCTCGGGCATCGCGCGGGCAATCGGCGGCTGCGGCTGGAGACGGCGCTCGGGTCGGCGTACGAGACGCGGACGGCGCTGCACATCATCGGGCGCTGGGGCTACGCGGACGGCGCGCAGGTCGAGCACGCGCTCGAGCTGGTCGACCGGGTGGGCGCGATGACGTACCGGCTGCTTCATCCGCGGCGGTAGGGCCGCGGCCCGGCGCGGCGGGCCGTCCGGGTCCGGGTCCGGGTCCGCGTCCAGGTCCGGGTCCGTGTCCGCGTCCAGGTCCGTGCGGCCGGGTCTGTCCGTGCGGCCGGGTCTGTCCGTGCGTCCGCGTCTGTCCACGCCCGACGGCTTGTCGACCATCCGCGAAGCGCAGCGCCTCAGCGCGGAGCGGGCGACTCCATCTCCCATTCCGGAAGACCGCCGCACGCTCGACACGGGACGTCGCCACCTCGCGCACGTCGAACCCTGCGAGCGCTGTCGTGCGCGCAGCGCACGACGGCGCTCGCCTCCGACCCTACTTTCAATTTCTGGGCGTGATGTCCATCGAACGTCCGAAGGCGCCGGGCGCGCGTCAGCCTCCGAGGTCGCTCGCACGACTCCGGGAGCGAAGCGGCGTCGTCGGAGCCTCGTGGGACCGGGCGCACCGAGAGTCCCACGACCGCGAAGGGCACCGGGAGACCCGATGGTCGCTCGAACGGATAGGCGGGGGAGGACACGCCCCGGCCACACCGTCAAGGCCGATGGGGCTGTCACGAAGTTACAGCCCCATCAGCGCCGCGCCGGTGTGGCGGGGCGTGGCCTCCCCCGCCGTGAGCGCATGAAGAGCCTTCATTCATGCCCACGTCCATGCCCACGTCCATGCCCGCGTCCATGCCCACGTTCATGCCCACGTCCATGCCCACGTCCATGCCCACGTCCATTCCCACGTCCATGCCCACGTCCATGCCCACGTCCATTCCCACGTCCATGCCCACGTCCATGCCCACGTCCATGCCCACGTCCATGCCCACGTCCGCGAGTCCGAGACCGCGTCCATGCGGGTCGCGTCGTCGATCAGGTCGATCAGTTCAGCGTCGCGCCGACCAGGCAGCGCCGGAGGGCGGCCTGCACGGCCTCGACGTCGTGCGCGGTCGGGCGCGCTTCGAGGTACGCCTCGAGGTCGGCCTCGGCGGCCGCGTTCGCGCCGAGCGCCAGGGCGTGCATGCCCCGGTCTCGCCGCGCCTCGGCCGCGTTCGTGAGCTCGACCAACGCGTCGCACGCGAGCAGCGCGCGGGCGTGGTCGTGGCGGCGCGCGAAGGCGTTGCGGAAGTTCGCCAGGATGCGTACGGCGAGGGCCGGGCGGCCGATCGGCAAGAGGTGCTCGGCCTCGAGGCGGCCGGGGTGACCGAGGAAGCGCGCGGCGAGGTGCGCGAGGTCGACGTCGCCGAGCACGCGCCCGCCGTGGAAGGGATCCTGGTGGACGCCGCCCGGGCCCCCGTGCCGCACCAGCACGTGGCCGGGGAAGCCGATGGGCTCGACCTCGTGGCCGACCCGGCGCGCGACCGCCGCATAGATCACCGAGAGCGTCAGCGGGAGACCGCGACGTGTGCGGAGCACATGCGCCAGGTCGCCGTTCTCGGGGGCGTAGTAGTGCGTGTCGTCGCCGTCGAAGCCGTGGCGCGAGTGCAGGTGGGCGCGGAGCTCCCGCGCCGCGAGCGTCGGATCCTCGTCGAGCGCGAGGCCTTCCGCGAGCGCGTCGAGCGCGGCCACCGCGCGCGCCTCGTCGATGCGCTCGTCGAAGCGCTTCGCCACCGCCAGCGCGAGCCGCTCGAGCGGAACGCGGGGGTCGGCGACGAGCGAGACCAAGGGGCGCATGAAGCCCGAAAGCTGCGCCTCCCGAGGGCCGCCGTCAAAGCGACGGATCGGCGGCGCACCTCAACCAGGGCGGCGGCGCACCTCACCGACGGCGGCGGCGCACCTCACCGACGGCGGCGGCGCACCTTACCGAGGGCGGCGGCGCACCTCACCGAGGGCGGCGGCGCACCTCACCGAGGGCGGCGGCGCACCTCACCGAGGGCGGCGGCGCACCTCACCGAGGGCGGCGGCGCACCTCACCGACGGTAGCGGTGCACCTCACCGACGGTAGCGGCGACCCCACCGACGGCGGTGGCGCACCTCACCGACGGTAGCGGCGCACCTCACCGACAACGGCGCCTCACCTCACTCGCCGTCGCCGTGGCCGCTCGGGACGTCGCGATCGGTGATCACGGCCTTGAGCAGGTCGCGGTTCATCTGCGCGATGAAGTCGATGCTGATGCCCTTCGGGCAGGCCTTCTCGCACTCGCCGTGGTTCGTACACCCGCCGAAGCCGAGCTCGTCCATCTTGGCGACCATGCGCTTGGCGCGGCTCATGCGCTCGGCCTGGCCCTGCGGCAGCAGGCCCAGGTGCGCGATCTTCGCGGCCGTGAAGAGGCTCGCGCTCGCGTTCGGGCAGGCCGCGACGCAGGCGCCGCAGCCGATGCAGGTGGCGGCGTCGAACGCGCGGTCGGCGATCGGCTTGGGGATCGGCGCCTCGTTGGCGTCGCGCGCCGAGCCCGTGCGGATCGAGATGTAGCCGCCCGCGTGGATGATCTCGTCGAGCGCTTGCCGCTCGACGACCAGATCCTTCTGGATGGGGAACGCGCTCGCGCGCCACGGTTCGACCCAGACCTCGTCCCAGCCCTCGTCAAAGAGGTGGCGCATGTGGATCTGGCAGGTCGTCGTACGCTCGTGCGGTCCGTGCGCGTGGCCGTTGATGACCATCGAGCACATGCCGCAGATGCCCTCGCGGCAGTCGTGGTCGAACGCGACCGGATCCTTGCCGTCCGCGATGAGCCGCTCGTTGAGCTCGTCGAGCATCTCCAAGAAGGACATGTGCTCGGAGACGTTCTCGGCGACGTGATCTTCGAAGCGGCCGGTGTCCGTCGGGCCGTTCTGGCGCCAGACGTGGAGCTTCAGGTTCTTCGTCTTCATCGCGGGATCCTCATTTGTAGGAGCGCATCGTGGGCTTGACGTACTCGAAGGAGAGGGCCTCCTTGTGGAGCTTCGGGGCGGCGGTGTCGCCCGTCCACGCCCACGCCGCCGCGTGCTGGAAGTTCTCGTCGTCGCGCTTCGCTTCGCCGTCGACCTGGTGCTCGACGCGGAAGTGGCCGCCGCAGCTCTCTTCGCGCTCGAGCGCGTCGATGCACATCAGCTCGCCGAGCTCGAAGAAGTCCTCGAGCCGACCCGCTCGCTCGAGCGTCTGGTTGATCCCCTCGTCCTTCGTCGGGGTGATCTTGAGCTCCTGGTAGAACTGCTCGCGCAGCACCGGGATCTGCCGCAGGGCTTCCTTCAGACCGTCGCGGCTGCGGCTCATCCCGCAGTAGCGCCAGATGATGTTGCCGAGGAGGCGATGGAAGTGGTCGGGGCCGTGCTTGGGCGACGGCGCGTTCATCAGCTTCTCGATGCGCGCCTTCACGTCGCGGATCGCGTCGCGGCAGATCGCGTCGTCATCCTCGAGCGGGCTCACCTGGCGGACGGTGCCGAGGTAGTTGCCGATGGTGAAGGGCAGGACGAAGTAGCCGTCCGCGAGGCCCTGCATCAGCGCGCTCGCGCCCAGGCGGTTCGCGCCGTGGTCCGAGAAGTTCGCCTCGCCGCCCACGAAGAGGCCGGGGATGGTGCTCTCGAGGTTGTAGTCCACCCAGAGGCCGCCCATCGTGTAGTGGGTGGCGGGGTAGATGCGCATCGGCGTCTCGACCGGGTCATCGCCCGTGATCCGCTCGTACATCTCGAAGAGGTTGCCGTAGCGCTCGATGACGACGTCCTTGCCGAGGCGCGAGATCGCGTCGGCGAAGTCCAGGTAGACCGCGCGGCGAGGCTCGTCGCCGACCTTCGGGCCGACGCCGAGGCCGTCGTCCTCGCAGACGTACATCGCGTTGCGCGACGCCACGTCGCGGGGGACGAGGTTGCCGAAGGCCGGGTAGCGCTCCTCGAGGTAGTAGTAGCGATCCTTCTCGGGGATCGTCTTCGGGTCCTTGTCGCAGTCTTCCTTCTTGCGCGGGACCCAGACGCGGCCGTCGTTACGGAGCGACTCGCTCATCAGCGTCAGCTTCGACTGCGCCTCGCCGCTGCGGGGGATGCAGGTCGGATGGATCTGCGTGTAGCAAGGGTTGGCGAAGAGGGCGCCCTTGCGGTGCGCGCGCCAGGTCGCCGTCGCGTTCGAGCCCTTGGCGTTCGTCGAGAGGTAGAAGACGTTGCCGTAGCCGCCGGTCGCGAGGACGACGACGTCGGCGACGTGGGCTTCGAGCTTGCCGCTGATGAGGTTGCGCGTGACGATGCCGCGCGCCCGACCCTCGTGCACGATGAGATCGAGCATCTCGGTCCGCGGGTACATCTTCACCGTGCCCGCGTCGATCTGGCGCGCGAGCCCGGCGTAGGCGCCGAGGAGGAGCTGCTGCCCGGTCTGACCGCGCGCGTAGAAGGTGCGCGAGACCTGCGCGCCGCCGAACGATCGGTTCGCCAGCAACCCGCCGTACTCACGCGCGAAGGGCACGCCCTGCGCGACGGCCTGGTCGATGATCTCGACCGAGAGCTCGGCGAGCCGGTAGACGTTCGACTCGCGCGCGCGGAAGTCGCCGCCCTTCACGGTGTCGTAGAAGAGCCGGTAGATGCTGTCGCCGTCGTTCTGGTAGTTCTTCGCGGCGTTGATGCCGCCCTGCGCGGCGATCGAGTGCGCACGGCGAGGGCTGTCCTGGAAGCAGAAGCACTTCACGCGGTAGCCGAGCTCGCCGAGGGTCGCCGCGGCCGCGCCGCCCGCCAGACCGCTGCCCACCACGATGACGGTGTGCTTGCGGCGGTTGTGCGGCGCGACGAGCTTGCTGTTGGCCTTGTGCTCGGTCCAGCGCTTGTCGATGGGACCGGTGGGCTCGTTGCTCTTCAGCTCCATGGCGTTCTCTTTCGTGGCGGCTCGGGAGGAGGTGCCGGAGGGCTCGGGCTCAGCCGAGCTCGGGGAAGTTGAAGCGGAGGGCGGTCGGCTCGAGGTAGCCGGCCATGACGGCGATCGGGAACGAGAGGTTGCCGATCGTCAGCAGCGCGGCGAGGCCGATCGCGACGTCGCGGCGGAGGTGGTTGTACTTGGGGTGGTTGGCGCCGAGGCTCTGGAACATCGACCAGATCCCGTGGAAGAGGTGGACGCCCAGGGCGAGCACGCCGAGCACGTACGGGATCACGACCGGCCAGTGCTGGAAGCCGCGCACGAGGTTGTTGTAGGGGTTGGAGACCTCCCACGTGTAGCCCTCGAGCCCGAAGATCAGGCCCTCGCCGAAGATCTGGCCGCCAAAGGTCAGGTGGACGAGGTGGAAGAGGATGTAGAAGAGCAGGATGGGGCCGCTCAGGTACATCGTCTTGGCGGCGTAGTCCGTCGCGAGGTCGGCCTTCTTGTGGTAGCGCGTGGGCCGCGCCTGCTTGTTCCGCCGCCAGAGGCTGAAGGCGCTGTAGATGTGGGCGGCGACGGCGAAGAGGAGCGCGAGGCGCGTGCCCCAGAGGAGCGCGGGCACCGTCCGCAGCCACTGCGCGTACTCGTTGTATTCGGTCGGGCCCGCGTAGGCCTTCAGGTTGCCCGCGAGGTGACCGACCGTGAAGCCGAGGAGAACTACGCCCGACACCGCCATCACGGCCTTCTTGCCGATGGTGGTCTCGTAGAGGGTCAGCGCTTTGGTAGCCATCGCCGTCGCCTATCGAATGAGGGTGGGTGCGCCGAGGGCGCGAAGCTCGCCGCCCGGTTGGCACGAAGGAGGGTAACTTTCAAGGACTCTGTGGTGCGTCACGTGCCTGGGAGGGCTGCGCGCGCGGGGGGCGGGTCGAGGTAATCCACCTCTTCGCCGCGGAACGTGCGGAGGGTCGTCACACCGTCTCGCCGGCGGACGATCGTGTCGGGACCGACCGGGACCTTCCCGCGGCCGCCAGGGGTGTCGACGATGAGCTTGGGCAGCGCGATGCCGCTCAGCCGTCCTTGGAGGCGCTCCATGACGCGGATTCCCGTCTCGATCGGGGTTCGCAGGTGGCCGGTGCCGCGTACGGGATCGGCCTGGAGGAGGTAATAGGGTCGAACGCGGTGGCGCACCAGCCCGCGAAAGAGCGCCTCGAGGGTGTCGGCGTCGTCGTTGATCCCACGCAGGAGCACGCTCTGGTTCATCACGGGCAGGCCGTGGTCCGCGAGACAGGCGAGGGCGTCGACCGCGGCGGGGGCGAGCTCGCGCGGGTGGTTGAAGTGCGTCATCACCCAGGTCGCGGGGTGGGCGCGCAAGGCGCGGCAGAGCTCGGCGTCGATGCGCTGCGGCAAGGTGACGGGGGCCCGGGTGGCCACGCGCACGGTCCCGACGTGCGCGATCGACGCGAGCCGGCGGAGGATCGCCTCGACGCGGCTCGAGGCCATGACGAGCGGATCGCCCCCCGAGACGATGACGTCGCGGATCTCCGGGTGCGCCTCGATGAAGCGGAACGCCGGCTCGAGGCGCTCGAGCGCGCGCGCCCCGCCGCCGTCGCCGACCATGCGCGAGCGGGTGCAGAAGCGGCAATAGACCGCGCAGCGGTCGGTCGCGAGCAAGAGCACGCGGTCGGGGTACCGCTGGACGAGCTCCGGGGCGACCTCGTGGGCTTCCTCTCCGAGCGGATCGCGGAGGTCTCCGGGGACCTCGGTCGCCTCCTCGGCCGTGGGGACCGCCTGGCGGCGGATCGGGCAGCGGGGATCGGACGGGTCCATCAGGCCGAGGTAATGCGGCGTGATGGACATGGGGAATCCCCCCGCGAGCGCCCGCCGGACGCCCTCGCGCTCAGCGTCGGTCAGCCGCAGCGCGCGCTCGAGGCCCTCGAGGTCGCGGACGGCGTGCCGGGACTGCCAGCGCCAATCGCTCGTGTCCTCGCGCTCGTCGCCGGCGCTCGTGGCCTCGGGGCCGATCATGGGCAGCGTCGCCATGCGGGGGCGAGCTTGGTCCCCGCGGGGGGACGCGGCAAGCCTA
>JAHBWH010000120.1 GCA_019637115.1 Myxococcales bacterium
CGCGCGTCACCCGCAGGTCGCAGCGTCGTCACCGCGACGTCGACATCGACGGGGATGTCATTGTACTGCGCGTCGGGGAACTGGACGACCAAGTGGAGATCTGGTTCTCGATGCTGGCGCGACGGTTGCTCAAGCGGTCCAGCTTCATATCCCGCGATGACCTGCGGCAGCGCGTCCTGGCCTTCATCGACTACTTCAACCGGGTCCTCGCCAAGCCCTTTCGGTGGACCTACACCGGCCGCCCGCTTCAGGCATGAACGGGAGGATCAGAAAGTCCGCCGAGCACATCTAGGCTCCGCGCGAAAGCGCACGAGGCCACTGTCCAGCAGCGTCTCCACCTGCTGCTCCCTCGTCGCCACGCTGGGGAGCGCGACCCCGAAGGAGCGACCGAGCTCCGAGAGCCGCGCCTTCGGGAGCGCGAGAAGAACGCTGCAGGAAGAAACGTCTGCCATGGGCGCAACTCAGGAGAGTACCGACCACCACGACGATTGGGGCGCGAAACTGACCCCAACCCGCTACTGAACGTCCGTCCTCATCCAAATGAGGGAGAGACTTCTCTCGATCGCAGCACTGAGCCAAACTCGCGACCGTTGGGAAGCCACGAACGTGCCACACCCACCACCGACGGGCCGCTGCCATCGCGAGTCCGCACCCCTCCCACCGTTGACTCGCGCCCGGTTCCTTGCTCTCAGGAGTTCAGATGTGTGAGAGCAGTTGCGTTCGATCATGTCGGGCCACCCTGGGCCACACCTCCTCGGCCGACTGGTTGACACGAATGAACGTTACGTGCAGAGTCATTCATCATGAAGCGCACGCTCCTCCTCGTAGTGTCCACTGTGGTTATTTCCTCAATAGCTTCAGCGAGTCGATCGCGTGGAGTAGTGTCGATGGAGCGCATTGTGCTAGATGCCGACTTCGTCGGCCGCGTGACCGTGTCTGAAACCGGCGCCAAGGACGAGCTATTCTGGGCGACTCTCGTCGTGCAGGATACGTGGTTCTCTCGATGGGTACCAACAGAAACCATTACGGTGTTCATGCATCCTTCGTTCGAAGCAATATCGCGTATACAGCGCAATGCTGAACTCGTAATCTTCCTTTCTGGTGGGCCGTGGTCTCGATCCCCGTTTACCCATGGCTCAAACACTATTTTTGTCGTAAACGGCGCCGAGGTTCGATGTCAGAGCGGAAACTCACTCTTCGCAGTGACTGATTCTGGCTTTCATTGCTCCACCCAGGAACTAATGGCCGGCGCTCCGGTATCCGTAGTACGGATGAAAGAGCAGTTCTTGAGGATAAGCCAACGAGCAAGGCAGCGGAACACGGGTCTCAACGATACTCTTAATGTTGCTCGTCGACCTTTAGAGCATTCGCCACATGCAACGAGCGGCGGATGGAGGTGAGTGATGCGGACGGACAGACTCCTGCTCGTCGTTCTAGCGTCACTATTGGCGAGTCTTGTCTCAGCCATCGCTTGTCCGCTCGAGGCTCAGTATTCGGTCTGCAACCATCGAAAGTGGTGGGGCAGCAATGAGTATATTTCGGGTCACCTTCGACAACATCCCGTTCCCTCTGAGTTCTCCGGAATCCAAGGCCCGATTGATCGAGCTTGGAGAGGCTGGTGGGACCTTGATCAGAGCAATCCCGCGATTTGGGCCGACTGGTCGTCGTCTGGAACTTGCATCTGGCACTCTAAGGATGGAACCAACTGTCTGCGTAGATTTTCGAAATCAAGCGTGTACGGGAGCATGTACAACTATCATCCCGTAGGATTCAGTCCGAGGGTTATCGAGACTGACCAGCATCTGGCAGAATCGCTATCCTCGGGAGAGATCGTACCCGTATCGCATCCTGATTGTCGCGCCCGCAGATATACCCAAGAGGGCACATACGTGCATGAGCTTGGGCACTCCTACGGCTACGCTCATTTCGACGACTGGCTATCGAGCATGAACACGTCAGTCTGGGATGTGGCGTCTTGTGAGCGAACCGGAGGTAGTGTGCGTGTACGTCCGTCTTCTCAAGCACTGCAGTGTCACGCGCTTGTGTATGGTCTTCCGGCCCAGTTTGATGTTTCGGTGACACCGCTTGTGCAGATTTGCCCACTCGGCTCCGGCGGTCCATCTTGTGCTATTATCCCGAATGAGTTTGCCCCTGTCGCACTCATTCCCTCCGCGGCGACAAATTGGCCTACGACGGTGTCGTTTACTGCGATGAATCTCCGCGGTGCACTCCCAGACTATGTCGCTGTTCATCTCTGGATGTCCGCTGATGATTCGTTGGATCTGCTCGATAAATCTGTCGGTTGGTTCGCGTGGAGCGCACCTGCAGCGGGTGAAACCCGCGAACTGAGCTACACTGGAAGCTTCAACCCGCAGGCTGCGATGCCGTCCGTCGGCGTGAATTATTGCATCATCGCTGAGGTTAACGGTGACGGGTACTTTAGCGAGTACAATTATAGTGATAACGTCGTCGTAACGTGGCGGTGCTATCGGAGGGTATGACGATGAGTGACACCGGAGCTCGAATCGCGCGCGTGGTTGCGGTCACGTTGGCCGTCGCATTGGTGGCCTGCACCGCCGACCACGCCCCCGAGCCTCGTCCCTTGCCGCCGGAAGC
The DNA here is from genome assembly GCA_019637115.1 of Myxococcales bacterium. GTDB lineage: Bacteria > Myxococcota_A > Polyangia > Polyangiales > Houyiibacteriaceae > JACKEH01. The sequence goes on from JAHBWH010000120.1 coordinate 2,617, forward strand.
CACGGCGCGCTTCGAGCTCGAGGACGGTCGCACGTTCGCGGGTGGTTTCGCGCTCGTGATAGGGCCGGACGAGCAAGCTACTTTCTCGTTCACGGGGCTCGAGTCTGGGCCGAACGGTCCGCGACTTTTCGGAGAGTGCCCTCTCGCACCGTCGACGATCTCCGCTACATCGGAAGGACTGTCATTCCGACGAGAGCGAGGCCCGAGCTGGCCGCTCGCCGGCGATGGCGATGCCTGGATTGATCCAGGAGCCCACATGCACGTGAGGCCGTCGGATGGGGATGTTGGCGACCCCATGAGTCTTCGCATGACCCGCATCGATGTGCGGATCTCCTCGACTCACGAGTTCGTCGCCGACGTGGAGGCCGTCGACACTGCGGGCCAGACGTCACGCCTTCGCGTGACCGGGCAAGCGCTCTTGACGTGCAAGGCGCGCGACGACCTCGGTCGTGTCGTCTTCGACCCGACGTATGTGCGAAACTCGTCTTGTCGTGTGCTCGATCTAGAGGTCGCCACGAGCTTGTGAGCGAGAGGCCGGGGGGCGAGCGAGCATCCCACGCATCAAGCGGCCGAGCGGCGCGGTACATTCCGCAACGACTCGCGACGGACACCAGCTTCTAGATGCGAACGTGCTCTTCGGAGCACGCAAGGCTACCGAACGCCGTCCTCATCCGAATGGGGTACACGAGACGATCGAGCGACGCGCTCTCTGATCGCGACCTCGACACTCTCCGGCGCCCTCAATCCGGGCGCTGCAGGTCCGACTCGCCCATCAGGTACTGGTCGATCGCGCGCGCCGGGCCGCGGCCCTCGGCGATGGCCCAGACCACGAGCGACTGCCCGCGGCGGCAGTCGCCCGCCGCGAAGACGCCGTCGGCGCTCGTCGCGAAGCGTTCGTAGTCGGCCGCGATGTTCGAGCGCGTGTCGCGCTCGAGGCTCGCGTCCGCGGGGACCGTGTCCTCTGGGCCGACGAAGCCCATCGCGAGGAAGACGAGGTCGGCCTCGAAGAGCTCTTCGGAGTCCGGGATCTCTTCGAGCGCCATGCGGCCGTCGTCGCCCTTCACCCAGCGCACGCGCACGGTCTCGACGCCGCGCACTTGGCCCTTCTCGTCGCCGACGAAGCGCTTCGTGAGGATCGCGAACTCGCGCGGGTCGTCGCCGAAGACGGCGGCGGCCTCTTGGTGGCCGTAGTCGACGCGGAAGATGCGCGGCCACTCGGGCCACGGGTTGTCCGCCGCGCGGTCGGCCGGCGGGCGGTCCATCAGCTCGAAGTTGACGAGCGATTTGCAGCCGTGCCGCAGCGCCGTGCCGATGCAGTCGGTGCCGGTGTCGCCGCCGCCGATGACGATCACCCGCTTGCCCGCGCAGTGGATCGGCGTCGTCTTCGCGTCTTCGGCCCGCGTGTGGATGCCGGGCTTGCCGTTCGCGCGGCTGCCGCTCTCGGCGACGACGGTGCGCGTGTTCTCGGTCAGGAGCTCCATCGCGAAGTGGATGCCCGAGAGCTCGCGGCCCGGGACGGGGAGGTCGCGCGGGCGCGTCGCGCCGACCGCCACGAGCACGGCGTCGTTCTCGGCGCGGAGCTGCTCCATGGAGACGTCCTTGCCGACCTCGACGCCGGTCACGAAGCGCACGCCCTCTTCGCGGAGCTGCGCCACCCGGCGCTCCAGGATGCGCTTGTCGAGCTTCATGTACGGGATGCCGTACATCATCAGCCCGCCGATCGCGTCCTCGCGCTCGTAGACCGTGACCTCGTGCCCGACGCGCCGGAGCTGCTGCGCCGCCGCGAGGCCCGCCGGCCCGCTGCCGATGATCGCGACCTTCTTGCCCGTCTCGCGCGAGGGCGGCAGCGGCACGATCCAGCCCTCGGCGAAGCCGCGGTCGACGATCATCTGCTCGATGTTCTTGATCGACACCGGCGGCTCGTGGATGCCGAGCACGCACGCGCCCTCACAAGGCGCGGGGCAGACGCGGCCCGTGACCTCGGGGAAGTTGTTCGTCTTGTGCAGGCGCTCGACGGCCTCGCGCCACTGCCCGCGGTAGACGAGGTCGTTCCACTCCGGGATGAGGTTGTCGACCGGGCAGCCGGTCTCGCTCTGGCAGAAGGGCACGCCGCAGTCCATGCAGCGCGCGCCCTGGTCGCGAAGCGTCGCCTCGTCCGCGCCCTCGACGAACTCGTCCCACGTCTCGAGCCGCTTCTTCGCGTCGACGTAGGGAAGCGTCCGCCGCCCGATCTCCATGAACCCCGTGGGCTTTCCCATCAGGCCACTCCTTGCGCTTCGAGGCGCGCCGTCTCTTCTCGCTCCGCCCGCTCCTTCAAGACCCGCGCGTACTCGTCGGGCATCACGCGCACGAGCTGCTGCACCGCAAAGTCCCACGTGTCGAGGATCCGCCGCGCGACCTCGCTCTCGGTGTGGTCGTAGTGCCGCTGGATCATCTGCCGCACCTCGTGCCGCTCCTCGGGCTCTTGGATCTTCCCGAGCGTGACCATCTCGAGGTTGCAGCGCTGCGAGAAGCCGCCGCTCGCGTCCCAGACGTACGCGATGCCGCCGCTCATGCCCGCCGCGAAGTTGCGGCCCGTGGGCCCGAGCACGACGACGCGCCCGCCGGTCATGTACTCGCAGGCGTGATCGCCCACGCCCTCGACGACCGCCCACGCGCCGCTGTTGCGCACCGCGAAGCGCTCGGCCGCGCGGCCGCGGAAGTACGCCTCGCCGCTCGTGGCGCCGTAGAGCGCGACGTTGCCGACGATCACGTTCTCGCTCGCGACGAAGGTGCTCGCCGCCGGCGGGTAGACGATCACGCGGCCGCCGCTCAGGCCCTTGCCGACGTAGTCGTTCGCGTCGCCCTCGAGCTCGAGCGTGACGCCCTTCGCGAGCCACGCGCCGAAGCTCTGCCCGGCGCTGCCGTGGAACTGGAAGCGCAGGGTGTCGTCGGCCAAGGGGTCGTCCTCGCGCCGCGCCTTGGCGATCTCGTGCGAGAGCATCGTGCCGACGGTGCGGTTCACGTTGAGGATCGGCATCATCGCGTAGACCCGCTCGCCGCGCTCGAGCGCCGGGCGCGCGAGCTCGATGAGCCGGTTGTCGAGCGCCTCGTCGAGCCCGTGGTCTTGCTCGCTCGTGCAATAGACCTCGACGCCCGGACGCGGCGGCTGCGCCGGCGTGAGCATCGGCGTCAGGTCGAGGCCCTGCGCCTTCCAGTGCACGATCGCGTCGTCTACCTCGAGCAGGTCCACGCGGCCGATCATCTCGTCGACCTTCGCGAAGCCGAGCTGCGCCATGACCTGGCGCGCGTGCTCGGCGACCATGAAGAGGTAGTTGACGACGTGCTCGGGCTCACCCGCGAACTTCTTGCGGAGCTCGGGATCCTGCGTGGCCACCCCCACCGGGCAGGTGTTGAGGTGGCATTTGCGCATCATGATGCAGCCGAGCGTGATGAGCGGCGCGGTCGAGAAGCCGTACTCCTCGGCGCCGAGCAGCGCCGCGATGACGACGTCGCGTCCGGTCTTGAGCTGGCCGTCGGTCTGCACCACCACGCGGCTGCGCAGGTCGTTGAGCACGAGCGTCTGGTGCGCCTCGGCGACGCCGAGCTCCCACGGCAGGCCCGCGTGCTTGACGCTCGTCAGCGGCGACGCGCCGGTGCCGCCGTCGTGGCCGCTGATGAGGATGTGCTCGGCGTGCGCCTTCGCCACGCCCGCCGCGACCGTCCCGACGCCGATCTCGCTCACGAGCTTCACGCTGATGCGCGCGCTCGGGTTGGCGTTCTTCAGGTCGAAGATGAGCTGGGCGAGGTCCTCGATCGAGTAGATGTCGTGGTGCGGCGGCGGCGAGATCAGGCCGACGCCGGGCGTCGAGTGCCGGATGCGCGCGATGACGTCGTCGACCTTCCGGCCGGGCAGCTCGCCGCCCTCTCCGGGCTTGGCGCCCTGGGCCATCTTGATCTGGATCTCGTCGGCGTTGGAGAGGTAGTGGATGGTCACGCCGAAGCGGCCCGACGCGACCTGCTTGATCGCGCTGCGCCGCGGGTTCGGGCGGACCTTCCCGTCCTCGTCCACGACCGTCAGGTAGCGCGCGGGATCCTCGCCGCCTTCGCCGGTGTTCGACTTGCCGCCGAGCTCGTTCATCGCGATGGCGAGCGCCTCGTGCGCCTCCTTCGAGATCGAGCCGAAGCTCATCGCGCCCGTCACGAAGCGGCGCACGATCTCCTTCGCGGGCTCGACCTCGTCGAGCGGGATCGGCGTCGTCTTCTTGAAGCGCAGGAGCCCGCGCAAGGTGCAGCGCGTGCGCTCGTCCTCGTCGGCGAGCTTGGCGAACTCCCAATACGCCCGGTCGTCGTTCGCGCGCGCCGCCTGCTGCAGCTTGCGGATCGTGAAGGGGTTCCACATGTGCTTCTCGCCGCTCGCGCGCCAGTGGAGCTGCCCGTCGTTGGGCAGCACCGGCAGGTGCGGCGAGGCGTGACCGGAGTCGCCGCCGCTCGGGTAGCCGAGCTCGTGGCGACGCACCGCCTCCTCGGAGAGCACGTCGAAGCCGACGCCCGAGATGCGGTTGGGCGTGCCCGTGAAGCAGCGCTCGACCACCTGCGGGCTCAAGCCGATGGCCTCGAAGATCTGCGCGCCCTTGTAGGACTGCAGGGTCGAGATGCCCATGCGGCCCATCACCTTGAGCATGCCCTTGCCGACCGCCTTGCGGTACGCGGCGACGAGCGCCTCGTCGCTCAGGCCCTCGGTGGTGCCGCCGGGGATGTCGTCCGCGGTGGAACGCGAGACCGCGTCGCCGCCGATGATCAGCCCGTCGCGCCGCGCCTGCCAGAGCGCCTCGAAGGCGAGGTAGGGGTTGATGGCGTCGGCGCCGAAGCCGATGAGGCAGCAGTGGTGGTGCACCTCGCGGGCCTCGCCGGTCTCGACGAGGAGCCCCGCGCGGGTGCGCTTGTTCACGCGGCAGAGGTGCTGGTGCACGGCGCCGAGCGCGAGGAGCGAGCTGATGGGCACGCGCTCGGCGCTCGTCGCGCGGTCGGAGAGCACGATCAGCGAGTAGCCCTCGTCGACCGCGGCGGCCGCCTCGGCCGAGATGCGCCGCAGCGTCGCGTCGAGGCCCGCCGCGCCGCGCACGCGCGGCCACGTGATGTCGATCGTCTTCGTGCGCCAGCCGCGGTGGTCCATGTGCTTGAGCGCGGCCATCTCCTCGTTGGTGAGGATCGGGTGCGGCAAGCGCAGGCGGTTGCAGTGCTTCTCGCTCGTCTCGAGGAGGTTGCCCTCGGGGCCGCAGTAACACTCGAGGCTCATGATCACCTCCTCGCGGATCGGATCGATCGGCGGGTTGGTGACCTGCGCGAAGAGCTGCTTGAAGTAGTCGTAGACGAGGCGCGGCTGGTCGCTGAGCACCGCGAGCGCGGAGTCGTTGCCCATCGAGCCGACGGGGTCGCGCATCTGCGCGATCATCGGGATGAGGAAGAACTGCAGCGTCTCGGTCGTGTAGCCGAAGGCCTGCATCCGCTGCACGAGCGTCTCGGGGTGGAAGCCGTGCCACCGGTCGCCCTGGCCGGCCGGACCCGGGGTGGGGCCGCGGTTGGCCTCGCCCGACGGGGCGGGGGCCGTGCCCGCGGGAAGGAAGCTGGGGGGCGCGGGCGGGATCTCCTTGAGCTCGATGCGCTGCTTGCGGAGCCAGTCCGCGTAGGGACGGCGCGTCGCGACGAGGTGCTTGACCTCCTCGTCGGGGATGAGCCGACCCGCCTCGAAGTCGACGAGGAACATGCGCCCGGGCTGCAGGCGACCCTTGGCCTTCACGCGCTCGGGCTCGATCGGCAGCACGCCAACCTCGCTCGCCATCACGACGACGTCGTCGTGCGTGAGGATGTAACGGCTCGGGCGCAGGCCGTTGCGGTCGAGCACCGCGCCGATGTAGCGGCCGTCGGTGAACGCGATGGAGGCCGGCCCGTCCCACGGCTCCATCAGGCACGAGTGGAACTCGTAGAAGGCGCGCTTCTCCTCGCTCATCGAGGCGTCCTTCTGCCACGCCTCGGGGATCATGATCATCATCGCCTCGGGCAGCGAGCGACCGCCCATGAGCAAGAGCTCGAGGACGTTGTCGAAGTTGCCGGAGTCGGAGGCGAAGGGCTCGCAGACCGGGTAGACCTTCGCGAGCTCGTCGCCGAAGAGCTCGCTGCGGAGCACGCCCTCGCGGTCGTTCATCGAGCCGACGTTGCCGCGCAGGGTGTTGATCTCGCCGTTGTGGCTCATGCAGCGCAGCGGCTGCGCGCGATCCCACGAGGGGAAGGTGTTGGTCGAGAAGCGCGAGTGCACCATCGCGAGGTGCGTCTTGTACGACCAGCGCCGCAGGTCCGGGTAGAAGCTCGAGAGCTGCCCGGGCGTGAGCATGCCCTTGTAGACGAGCACGCGCGTCGAGAGCGTGCAGACGTAGACCATCTCGCGCTGCCGCAGGCGCGCGTCGCTGCGCAGGGCGGTGCCGGCGCGCTTGCGGATGATGTAGAGCTGGCGCTCGAAGGCGTCCTGGTCGAGCCCGTCGGCCGCCGCGACGAAGAGCTGCTCGATCGCGGGGCAGGACGCGCGCGCGGTCGGGCCGATGTCGGCGCCGTCCGGATCGACGGGCACGGTGCGCCAGCCGACGAAGGTCTGCCCCTGCTCGCCGATGATGCGCTCGAAGGTGCGCTTGCAGTGCGCGCGCTCGCCAGGGTCGGTGGGCAGGAAGATGTTGCCGGCGGCGAAGCGCCCGGGCTCGGGCAGCTCGACGCCGAGCTCCTTGGCCGCGACCTCGCGGAGGAACTCGTGCGGGAGGGCCGTGAGGATGCCGGCGCCGTCGCCAGTGTTGGCCTCGCAGCCGCAGGCGCCGCGGTGGTCCATGTTGCGGAGCACCTGGTCGGCGTCGAGCACGATCTGATGCGAGCGACGCCCACGCACGTCCGCCACGAAGCCCACGCCGCACGCATCGTGCTCGAAGCTGGGATCGTAGAGGCCGACCTTCCCGGGAGGGGCCACGAGGGGCGCCGTCTGCTTCATTCCTTCACCTGCCATTTCATCCCGAACCGACTGGGGCCCCTTGGGGTCGCTCGCTGCGTGGCCGCCTCGGAAGGTCGACCCGCGTCTCTCGATGGTGGCGAAGGCTCCGTTCGACGAACCTCGCGATGAACCGTGGACCCACCCGCTCTCACGCGCCGCCACCGAAGATCGTTAGGCGTCACGTGCGAGGGCCCTAACGAATAGCAAGATTGACGCGACGTGTCAACGCCCACGAGATGAGATGCGCTCACGAAGTAACTCTTCGTCGAGTCACTCTTGGCCGCGCTCAGCTCGGAGGTCGGACGCGAAAGGTTGGTGAGTCCTCGCGGACGTCGGATCCGGAGGCCTCACAGAGCCCTGAAGGTCGGAGCCGCGGACGTCGGAAAGAATGCTGGATCCTTGCGGACGTCGGGTCCGAAGATCCTTGCGGACGTCGGGTCCGGAGGCCTCACGGAGCCCTGGAAGGTCGGAGCCGCGGACGTCGGAAAGAATGGTGGATCCTGGCGGACGTCGGATCCGCGGACGTCGGATCTGGCGCCGCGTCCCTACGACGCGCTCGTCGGCGACGCGCGAACGCACGCGGGGCTTGCATGCCTCCCGGCTTGGCGACACACTGAACACCTGTTTAGTCCACGGAGCCAACCATGAGCCTGACCGACGAACGCATCCAGATCATCCGCGCGCTCTTCCAGCAGGATCTCGAAGGCGTGAGCTTCCCCGGGGTCGACCACGAGATCCTCGAGGGCGCCCAAGCGGAGGCCGACGCCCGCGCCGAGGCGGTCGAGCGCGCCCGACGTGCCCTCGACGAGGCGCAGGCCGAGCACGCCGCCGCGCGGGCCGAGCTCGCCCGCCTCTGCGAGCTGGGCCTCGGCTACGCCGAGGTCTACGCGCGCACCCACCCAGAGCTGGCCGAGGCGCTGGCGGCCATCCCGAGCGCGCCCGAGCCCAAGCGCGCCAAGCGCCGCCGCGAGCCCGAGGCCGAGGCGCCCGAAGCGCCCGCGAAGCGGAAGCGTGGTCGCCCGAGCAACGCCGCCGAGCTCCCCTTCGAGGCCGCCGCGCAGGCGTGACGCCAGGCTCCAAAGGGCTCGGACGCCCAGAACGGCCCCGAGCGACCCGACCGCTGAGCTCGAAGGCGCGCGCATGAAGCCGCAAGCCGCTGAGCTCGCGGCTCGGCCTCAGGTCGGCGCGGCCTCATGGGCCGCGTGATCCTGCCCGAGCTCCCTGCGCGCGAGGACCACTGAGCTCGCGGCTCGGCCTCAGGTCGACGCCTCGGGCCGCGTGATCCTGCCCGAGCTCCCTGCGCGCGAGGGCCGCTGAGCTCGCGGCTCGGCCTCAGGTCGGCGCGGCCTTGCGGGCCGCGTGATCCTGCCCGAGCTCCCTGCGCGCGAGGTAGGCCAGCACGCCGATGGAGCCGCACGTGGCGGCGACGACGAGGTAGGGCCAATAGGTGATCCCGCGCCGCTTCGCGTCGGGGATGGCCAACGTGATGAAGCCGACGAGCGCGAGGCCCAGGTCGAGCACCACCTGCAGCCCCCAACCTTCGAGGGCCTCTGGCGCGAGCCAGCCCAAGAGACCGTGCGCGAAGACGCGATCGAGGGTGTAGGCGGTGAAGACGAGGAGGACCGCGACGATCGCGACGAATCGGAGGTTCATGGGAGATCTCGAGGTTGGGCGGTCAGCGCGACCGCGTGCTTCCCAGAGCTTGGCGTCGCCCCGCCGCCGCACCATGACCTCGGAGGTAAGGACCTGCGCGCGAGCGCCCTGGTAGGGTGGGCCCATGCACGCAGCGGGGTTCGGGACGATGCTGAGGCGCTTCCGGGGGGACCGCGGGCTCAGCCAAGAGCGGCTCGCGGGGGACGCCGAGGTCTCTGCGCGTCACGTCAGCTTCTTGGAGAACGGGCGCGCGTCCCCGAGCCGCGAGATGGTGCTGGTCCTGGCGAGCGCGCTCGACCTCCCGCTCCGCGATCGGAACCAGCTCCTCCACGCCGCGGGCTTCGCGCCCGTGTACCCAAACGCCTCGCTCGACCATGCATCCTTCGAGCCGATCCGTCGCGCGCTCGATCACCTGCTCCGGGCCCACGAGCCCTTCGGCGCGGTGGTGATGAACCGCGACTACGACGTGCTCCGCCTGAACACGGGCGCGACGAAGCTCCTCGGCTGGGCCTTCGAGGGCCTCTCGCCGCCGCCGGAGGTGCTGGGCAACCTCGTCCGCGCGACCCTCGATCCGCGCGGGTTCGGTCCGCGCCTCGTGAACCACACGGAGATCGCCGCGGACTTCGTGCTGCGCATCCGCCAAGAGCACGCGCTCGAGCTCGACGACGCGCGGAGAGCGCGCTTCGAGGCGCTGCTCGAGCTCGCGCGCGACTTGCCACTCGATCTCGACGTCGCCCCGAGCCTGCCCTTCTTGCCGGTGCACCTGCGCAAGGACGGCGTCGACCTCCGCCTCTTCACGACGCTCACGTCGCTCGGCACGCCGCTCGACGTGACCGCCCAAGAGCTGCGCATCGAGTCGTACTTCCCCGCCGACGAGCAGAGCGAGCAGATCTTGCGGGCGCTTTGAAGAGGAGCTCGGCCGTCTTCGCAAGCCACCTGGCGCCGCCCTGGCGCCGGGTGACGCCGAGGGGGCGGACCGATCACGCGGGCGCCGCGAGGGGCGCCGCGCCTCCCGGACAGCGCGCGGGCGCCGCGAGGGGCGCCGCGCCTTCCGGACAGCGCGCGGTGGCTCGTGCGAGGGGGCCCGCGGGTTTCATCCGTGGGGAGACCCCTCGGCGCAAGAGGAGGCGCTCGGCCGAGCTCGACATCAAAAGGGTAGGGTCCGGTCGAGCTCGGGTACGCCTGGTCGAACGCCTCGCGGCGGCTCCGTACCCGTTGGGGCGACCTCCATCGACGTCGCGGGCTCCGTGCGCGCCGCGCCCTCCATCGACGGCTCCGCTGGATCGCCAAGAGGCGAGGTCTGGCGCGCCGCGGGACCCGTCGTGCGCGCGGAGCCGGTCGTCGTGCGCGCGTCGGAGCTCGCTGCCCGCGGCGCGGCGCCTTCCGCGGGTGGGGCAGCGCCGGTCGACGCGCGCGCGTCGGAGCTCGCTGCTTCCGATGCGGCGCCTGCCGCGGCCGAGGCGGAGCCGGTCGCTGCGCGCGAGGTGGGCGCGCGGGGGGCGGGCGCGCCCTCGCTGACGCCTTCGGCGGTGGAGCCTGCGCCTTCGCCAGCCGAGCCCACGCTCTCACTGGGGGAGCCCTCGGCGTCCTCGGCGCCCGTAGGAGGTCTCATCGGAGCTGCGGCGGGCTCCGTGTAGGCGGCGTCGCTCGGCTCGGACGATGACGCGCGCATCCAGAGCACGATCCCACCGACGAGGGCGAGGAGCACGACGCCGAAGCCAACCAGCGCACCTCGCCGGGGCGCGGCCGCGCGCGAGCCCGCATCTTCGGGCGTCGTGCGCGCCAAAACCGGCGACGGGCCCCCGTCCGCGCGCGAAGGGACGTCGGGGAGCGCCGAGCCCCGCGGCGGCTGCTCCCCGTCCACACGCGAACGGACCGCCAAGCCCCGCGACAGCTCCCCGTCTGCCGGGGTCCTGCGCGCCGAGCCCAACAACGGCCCCGTCTCCGCGCCGAGCGTCGCCGCGAACGCGGTCGGCGAAGCGGCTGGGCCCTCGCTGGCCTCGACACCGAACCCGACCCCACGCGTCTCGGGCTCGCCAGCACCCAACGCACCAAGACCCGGCCCACCAGCGGCCACCGCACCAACACCCGCTCCCACTGCGCCCAACACACCACGACCCGGCCCGCCAGCGGCCACAGCGGCCGCCGCACCCGCAACCGACCCAGGGGACGCGCCGAGCTCGGAGCCGGAAGCGCGCGAGCCGCTGGGGCCGAGCGCAGGGAGGCACACCTCGAGCGCCGCGCGCAGCGCCGTCGCGGTCGGGAAGCGGGCCTCGCGATCGCGCGCCATCGCGCGCTCCACCACCGCCGCGAGGGTCGGATCGATCCCGGGGACGCGTCTCGTCAGCGGCTCGAAGCGGCCCTCGTAGATCCTCACCACGAGCGCGGGGAAGCTCTCGGCCTCGAAGGGGGGCGCGCCACTGAGCGCCTCGTAGAGCACGACCCCGAGCGAGTAGACGTCGCTGCGCCCGTCGATGTCCTTGTCGCCCGACGCTTGCTCGGGGGACATGTAGAGCGGCGTCCCCATCATGGCGCCGTCTTGCGTGAGCGTGCCGTGGAAGTCCTGCTCCTTCGTGAACTTCGAGATCCCGAAGTCCAGGAGCTTGACGTGGCGCCCGCCCCCGGGCGTCGTCGCGAGGAAGATGTTGTCGGGCTTGAGGTCGCGGTGGACGATGCCCGCCGCGTGCGCGGCCTCGAGGCCCGCGCAGACCTCGACCCCGATCCTCGCCACGTCCCCGGCGCCGAGCCCCGACGCGAGCGCGTCGCTCAGCGCTTCGCCTTCGAGCCGCTCCATCAGCACGTAGGGCGAGCCGTCGGCGAGCAGCCCCGCGTCGAAGGTCTCGACGACGTAGGGGGTCCGCAGGGTCCCCGCGACGCTCGCCTCGCGCATGAAGCGCGCCGCCACCTCGCGGTTCTTCGCAAAGCTCGGGTGCAGCACCTTCAGCGCGCGGTGGTGCCGCGTGATCTGGTGCACGACCTCGTAGACCGCGCCCATGCCGCCCGCGCCGAGCAGCCGGACGATCTCCAGCTTGCCATCGAGGAGCGTGGCCCCGGGCGCCAAGGGCTCGAAGCTCGGCTCAGTCATCGCCGGCTCTCGTGCGCACGACCATCGTCGCGCACGAGACTATCACAGACCCCACGCGGAACCCTTCGCGGAACCCTCCGCGGAACCCGTCGTGGAACCCGTCGTGGAACCCGTCGTAGAATCCGTCGTGGAATCCGTCGTGGAACCCGTCCCGGAACCCGTCCCGGAACCCGTCCCGGCCCGTCGCGGAACCCTTCGCGAACCCCACGTGGAACCCGTCCCGCCCGCCGTCCCGGAACCCGTCCCGGCCCGTCGCGGAACCCTTCGCGAACCCCACGCGGAACCCGTCCCGCCCGCCGTCCCGGAACCCGTCCCGGCCTACGGCCGCAACCCCGCTCGGCCACGCGCGAGCGCGCTTCATGCGCAGGCCGGCGTTGCTGCTAGCATCGCCGCCATGCGTGCCCGCTGGATCGTGCTGTCGCTCTGGATCGCGGCGACCGGAGCCCACGCCCAAGAGGTCGACCTCACGCTGGGCCTGGCCCGCGGCGCGTTCACGAGCGCCGTGCAGGACTACGACGCGGGCCGCTTCGAGGCGGCGCTCGCGGGCTTCCTAGAGGCCTATGAGGTGAGCGGCAACGCCCGAGTGCTCTACAACGTGGGCGCGACGTACGTGGCGCTCGAGCGACCGATCGAGGCCGTCGCCGCCTGGGAGCGTTTCCTCGCCGAGGCGACGGACGCGAGCCCAGAGCTCCGACGCGCCACGGAGGCTGGCCTCGCCGACCAGCGGCGGCGGATCGCGCGCGTGAGCATCACGACCAACGTCACCCACGGCGAGCTCTTCGTCGACGGCGAGCGGCGCGCGGCGCTCCCGCTCGCCGGGCCCCTCGCCCTCGCCGTCGGCGCGCGCACGCTCGAGGCGCGCGCCCTCGGATACCAGGCCGTGACCCGGCGGCTGACCATCGACGGGCCAGGAGACTTCCACCTCCGCCTCGAGCTGGCGCCGAGCCCAGAGGCGGCGACGCTCCGCGTGCGTACGGAGGTCGTCGACGCGACGGTGCTCGTCGACGGCGAGGTCGTCGGTCAGACGCCGCTCGAGCCCACGCTCGTCGATCCCGGTCGCCGCCGCGTGGAGGTCTCTCGGCCGGGCTTCGTCTCGTTCGTCACCGAGGTGCGCTTCGACGCGCGCCGCGAGGCGATCGTCGACGCGCCGCTCGAGCTCGACGCGAACGCCTCACCCGAGGTGCTCGCCTACCTGCGCTTCGGGCGGCTGTTGCACGGCACGGAGCTCTTCCTCGACGGCCTGCAGCTCTTCCCCAGCGCAGACGACCTTCCGGTGCCGATCGGTCGCCACGCGCTCCTCGCGCGGTCGAGCGTGCTCGAGCCAGTCGTCGTCTCGCTCGACCTCGCGCCGGGGGAGCGCCGGCTCGTCGAGATCCCGATCCGGTACAACGAGGCCGCCGAGCGGCGCCTCACGGTCGGCGTGCGCGTCAGCGCGTGGACGCTCGGCGTGTCGGCGCCCGTGCTCGTGGGCGGCGCCGCCCTCCGCATGTGGCAGAAGCGCGAAGACCCCGGCAATCGACCGGTCAGGGCGGTCGCGGTGACGATGATGACCATCGGGGCCCTCGGCACGTTCTTCGGCACCCTCAGCTTGATCTCGTACCGCCGCCAACGCCGCTGGGGCCTCGCGGTCGGGCCGACGAGCGTGACCCTCGACGCGCAGTTCTGACCGAGGTCGCGAACCCGCGGGATCCGCTTGCGCCGGGCCTGCCTCGACTGGCGCGAAGCGCGACCCCCACGGGAAGTCGAGGTCGCAGATCCGCTGCGCCAACCTCCGTCACTCGCGCGAAGCGCAACGTCCATCACGGGGAGTCTGAGCGCCTCTGGTCGTCGCCCGGCGACGATGGCAAACTCCCGACGAGGGGGACGAGATGGCGCGATACCACGACCCACGGATCGACGCGGACGAGCGAGGGCTCTCGCTCCGCTGGTACTACTTCCCGTTCGGAACCAAGCGCATTCGCTGGGACCGCGTCGCGGAGATGCAGCGACACGACATGGGCGACGGGATCGGCGGTGGTCGTTGGCGCATCTGGGGCTCGGGCGACCTGCTCCATTGGATGCCGCTCGACGTCCGACGCCCCAGCAAGCGCTGGATGTTCATCATCCGGCAGAAGGACTCGCGCTCCCGCGTCTGCATCACCCCCGACGACCCCGACGCCTTCGAGGCGGCGGTCAACGCCGCTGGGATCGAGGTGCGCCCGATGAGCGATCCCTACGTCGACTGACGCCAGTAGGCCGGGGGCCGAAGCCAAGGCACCCGCTCGGGTTGCTTGCTCGGGCTCGGATGGCTCGCGGGGTTGCTCAGCTCGCCGGGGACCGCGACGCGCGTGCGCGCAAAGGGCTTGCCGCCCACCACGCCGACCTCTACCGCCGCCCCTCCGACACGCACGACCTCTGCGGCGTCGAGAGCCGCCTCTGGCTTGTCTGTGTACAACAACGTCGAGCTGGGGCGCCGCGTGAGTACGTAGGGCGGAGCAGCGTCGCGGACTCGCCCGTCAAGCTGTGGATGATGCGCAACGTGACGCGACCAAAAACCGTCACCATTGACTCCAATCAAGCTCCACCACAGAATGGAGTACGAGCTGACGGTTTCTCAGAGGAGGTGAGTCATGAGCGCTCTTCCCGAGCGATTTCGGCCTCGTCGGCGGCGGACGAGGGAGCTGCTCATCCTCGAGAAGGTCTTCCTCGGGCGCCGCGGCGTGCCCGACGACGCACAGCTCCGGCGCTTCGGGGAGCTGATGATGGAGGGCGACGCGGAGGCCGACGCGCTCGCCCGCTGGTTCGAGCGGGTGGGCTTCGCCGAGGGGCGGCGCGCGCTCGATCGCGCGCTCGACGAGGGCCTGGTCGCGCTCGACGACGCGCCCACGGAGCTCCGCGAGTTCTTCGCGCAGGTCGAGCGCGTGCCGCTCTGGCTCGATCGCGAGCTGCTCGAGATCGGCGCGCGCGCGTGCCGGCGCACGGGCCCCTTCGGCTCGCTCGCCCTCCGCGACGTCGCGCTCATGGGCGGCTACGGCAACTCCGCCATCAACAAGCCGCTCGCCTTCACGGGCGCGCTCACGGCGGGCGCGTATCGCCGGCTGAGCGAGACGCGGAGCTTCTGGATCGACGTCACGCGACCCTGGGCGATGGCGCGCTTCGGGCCAGGCTTCCGCAGCGCGGTGCACGTGCGCATGATGCACGGCGTGCTGCGACGCCGGATCCGCGCGCACCCCGAGTGGCGCGACGATCTCTGGGGCGTGCCGATCAACCAGGCCGACATGCTCGCGACCAACGTCGCGTTCTCGCTCACCTTCATGCACGGGCTCCGCCTCGTCGGCTTCCACTTCGACGACGCGGAGCGGCGCGGCGTGATGCACCTCTGGCGCTACGTCGGCTACCTCATGGGCATCGACGAGCGCCTCCTCGTCACCGACGAGCGCGAGGGTTGCCGTGTGCTCTACGCGGCGCTCGCCACGCAGCCCGACGTCGACGAGGACACTCGCACGCTCGCGCGCTCGCTGATGAACGAGCCCTACGAGCTCATGGGCGACTCGCGCCTCGGGCGCCTCCTCGCCGAGGTCCAGGTGCGCTGCCACAACGGGATGACGCACCTCGTGCTCGGCGACGCGACCTACCGCCGGCTCGGGCTGCCACCAGGGCGACATTGGGATTGGTACCCGCTCGCGCTCGCGCCCTTGGTCGCGACGTTCGAGCTCGCTCGCCGCGCGACCCCCGGCGGCACCTCGCTCGTCGCCCGGCTCGGCGGCGGGCTGCAGGCGCGCTTCCGGGCGGTGGCCATGAAGCGCCCGGCGGAGTATCGCCCCGCCGAGCGGCTCGCGCGCGCCCAGGTCGCATGAGGCCCCCACGCGCGCCGCTCGCCGAGCGCACGATGACGAATCACGAGCAGAGCGCCGCCAAGCCGCGGCCGCGGCGCCGACGGGCCGACAAGAGCGTCGCCGAGCCAACCTCGCGGCGTGCAGACGCGCAGGCACGCGCGGAGGCACGCGCCGCGACACACGCGGCGCGCGACGCCGGCACCAAACCCCCGTCACGACGACAAGCCGAGAAGAGCACCGCGACACCCGCGGACGCCGGCACCAAACCCCCGTCACGACGACAGGCCGAGAAGAGCACCGCGACACCCGCGGACGCCGGCACAAAACCCCCGTCACGACGACAGGCCGAGAAGAGCGCCGAGATGCGCGAGCGCCTCCTCCGCGCGACCGTCGACTGCCTCATCGAGCGCGGCTACGCGGGGACGACGACCACCGAGATCATCGCGCACGCGGGCGTCTCGCGCGGCGCGATGCTGCACCACTACCCCGAGAAGGCCGCGCTCGTGACGGCCGCGGTCGAGTACGTGATGGAGCGCCAGCGCGACGAGTTCCACGCGGCGCTCGCGGCGCTCCCGCCCACGCACGACTTCGTCTCGGTCGCGATGGACCTCCTCTGGGCGCACTTCTCGAGCCCCCTCTGGCACGCTGGGCTCGAGCTCGCGGTCGCAGCGCGCACCGATCCAGCGCTCGCCGCGCACGTGCGCCCGATGACGGAGCGCTTCGAGCGCGTCGTCGAGCGCACCGCGGGCGACTTCTTCCGACACTTCACGGGCTCGGACGAGGAGTTCGAGGCGGGCCGACGCTTCCTCTACTACTTCATGGCGGGGCTCGCGCTCGCGCAGGTCGTGCACCCGGACGAGGCCGAGGCCCGCGTCGCGCTCGGCTTGCTGAAGAAGCAGCTCGACGCGCGCGTGAGGGAGATCCTCTCGGGTCGCTGAGACGACGTCGATCGGGCACCGAGGGCCGGCACGGTTGCCCCTGGCTCGGCGTCCCCGACGCGCGCTGCGACGCAGCGTTCGTCTCGGTCGCTGAGACGACGTCGATCGGGCACCGAGGGCCGATATGGTTCGCGCCTGGCTCGGCGTCCCCGACGCGCGCTGCGACGCAGCGTTCGCGTGCGCCGTGGTCGCTCGCCGCCCTTCGCTCACCGCAGTCACCGGGCGCGTCTGGTCCGCATCCCCGAGGCGGCAGCGTCACGAGCGCCTCGACGATGGAGCCGCCACGCCGCCCGAGCGCTTCGCGGCGGTGCTGACCTATCGAGAAGGCGAGCTGTCGCGCGGGGTGGCGCTCGCGTTCGACTCGCCGCCGGCGGTGGCCCCTGGTCACCCCCGCGCCCGCGCAGCTCGCTCAGACCCCGTCGAGGTCGGGGTCGGGGTCGAGCCCCGCCAGCACACGTGCGCGCGCGACCTTCGCGTCCCAGTCGATCTCGCGCTCGAGCACGACGCGCTGCGCTTGTGGCGACCCCGCGCCGTGCATGCACTCGATGCGGAAGGGCACCGACCCGGCGCCGTAGGCCATCGACTCGATCAGCCGCAGCGCGCTCGCGCGCTCGCGGCCGCCCGCGACCAAACGGAGGGTCTCGCCGAGCTCGGGGTGATCGAGGTCGGCGATCGACGGTAGGGTGCTCATCGCGCCGCCCGCGAGGTCCTCGGCGAGGCGAACGATCTCGTAGGGCAGCGAGGTGACGTGGTGCTTGCAGACGTTCGCGAGCACGGTGTCCACCTGCCAGACCCCGCTCGCGTGGACCTTCCCCTTCGCGCTCGCGCCGACGCCGATCGCGTGGATCGTCTCGGTCAGGTGCGCCATCTGCGTGAGCTTGTCGCGCACGTGCGAGGCGCGGCGGACGCCGTTCTGTCGCGTCACGAGGTCGGCCGCGCCGATGAGCACGTCGAGGTTCCCGGGCTTGCACCCGCCGTAGCTCGCCCGGTGGTAGCCCGCGAAAGCGCTCACGAGCTCGGCGCACGCCTCGACGTCTCCGTCGAGGAAGACGTGATCGCGCGGGACGAAGACGTCGTCGAAGAGCACGACGCACTCCTGACCGCCGAAGCGCGCGTTGCCAGCGTCGGGGCCGCCGCGGCGCTCGTCGCTCGGCTGGCGGCCGAGCACCATCGTCACGCCCTCCGCGTCGACGGGCAGCGCGCACGCGATCGCGAAGTCTTCCTCGCCGGGGCGCAGGGCTTGGCCAGGCATCACGAGGATCTGGTGCGCGTTCGCGGCGCCCGTCTGGTGGATCTTCGCGCCTCGGATCACGACGCCGTCGCTTCGGCGCTCGACGACACGCACGTAGTGATCGGCTTGCTCGGGAGGGCGCTTGCTCCGGTCTCCCTTCGGGTCGGTCATCGCGCCGTTGAGCATCTCGTCGCGCTCTTGGACCCCGCGCAGCCAGGTCACGAAGCGGGCGTGCGCGTCGCCGCGTCCGTGTGTGGCCAGGAAGAGCGCGTTGACGCCGTCGAGCCCCACGCAACGCTGAAAGCACGTCCCCGTGAGGCGGCCGAGCGCGCGCTGCAGCTCGAGCTTGCGCAGCAGGTCGTCGCGCTCGCGGAAGAGCGCCGTGAAGCGGTTGACGCGCCGTCCGACGAGGTCGGAGTGGCTGGTCGCCAGGTGCGCGTGGCGCTCGTCGTGCGCGAGCGCGTAGGTCGCGGCGACCGCGTTGATCGCCGGTCGCACCTTCGGGTGGTCGACGGGCGAGGTGACGAGCGCGCCGTCGACGAAGAGACGCAGCTTTCGCGCGCGGAGGCTGTCGAGGTACTCGTGGGCGGTCTTCACGGCGGCGAGCATACCAACGCGGCCACGGTGGGTGGCGAGCCGGTCCGCGTCCAGGTCCGAGTGCGGGTCCGGGGTCCGCGTCCGGGTCCGCGTCGGGGTCCGCGTCCGGCGTCCGGGTCCGGCGTCCGCGGTCCGGGTCCGGCGTCCGGGTCCGGCGTCCGGGTCCGGCGTCCGCGGTCCGGGTCCGGCGTCCGCGGTCCGGGTCCGCCGTCCGAGTCCGCGTCCGGCGTCCGCGGTCTCGGAGCGCGCGGTCTGTGGGTCCGGGCTCCGAGGAGTGTCCCATCGCGGGCCCTGTCGCCGCGTGCCGCGGTTGGGGACCCTTCGCTGACGCCCCCTCAGGGGCTCTCCGAGGCGCTGGATACCCTAAGGGGCGTCCTTGGGTGTTCGGGGGCCTCCGAGTGGCGCTGGGCGCGTTCTGGGAGGTGCCGGGCCCCCGCTGGTCGACGACGGGGGGCCGACAGCAGGTCGACGGAGGACGACGGGGGACCGCCGACGCTCAGATGCGCATCGGCATGATCACGCCGACGAAGTCGACCGGGCCCTCGCCGACGGGGCGGATGATGCCCGGGTCGAGCTCGCCGCTCAGCTCGAGGGCGACCTCGTCGTGCGAGAGCGCGCCGAGGGCGTCGAGGAGGTACTTCGCGTTGAAGCCGATGCCGAGGCCGTCACCGGCGTAGTCGACGTCGACCTCCTCCATGCCCTCACCGACGTCCGGGTTCTGGCTGACGATGCGCAGCACCCCCTCGGCGACGTGGAGCTGCACGCCGCCGCTCTTGTCGTTGGCGACGAGGCTGATGCGCTTGAGGGCCTCGACGAGCTTCGAGCGGAGCGCGACGACCCGCTTGGTGGCCGACTGCGGGATCACCTTCGAGTACGGCGGGAACTGCTCGTCCGCGAGTTTGACGCTGAGCATCAGGTCGCCGCGGCGGAAGAAGGCGTTGCCCGCCGTGGTCGCCACGTCGAGGTGGGCGCTCGCGTCGCCGCCCTCCTTGCCGGCGGCCTTCGCGTCGGCCTTCGCGTCCTCGATGACGCGCTTGAGCTCGGCGACGCCCTTGTGGGGCACGAGCATGCTGAAGTTCAACATCGAGCTCGTCTCGCCGAGCTTCGCCTCGGCCTTGCTCAGGCGGTGGCCGTCGGTCGTCACCATGCGGACGAGCTTGCCGTCTCCCTCGAAGAGCGAGCCCGCGAGGTGTGGCCGCGTGTCGTCGCTCGACATCGAGTAGCTCGTCAGCCCGATGAGCTCGCCGAGCAGCCAGGCGTCCAGGGTGGCCCAGGCGGCCTCGCCGGGGTTTGGCAGGGGCGGGAAGTCCTCTCCGGGCAGGCCGGGGATCTTGTATTTGATCTTGCCCACCGAGAGCGTGACGGCCTGGTTCTGACCGACCACGAGCGTGACCTCGCCCTCGGGCAGCTGGCGGACGATGTCGAAGAGCGTTCGCGCCGCGATGGCGATGGTGCCGCCCTTGCGGATGGCGGCGGGCACGACCGCGCTCACGCCAAGATAGAGGTCGGTGGCGGCGAAGCGGAGCCGGTCGGGCCCCTCGGCCGAGAGCAGCACGTTGCTCAGGATCGGCATCGAGCTCTTCCGGTCGGCCACGCCTTGCGTGCGGGCGAGGCCCTTGAGGAAGTCGCGCTGCTGAATGGTGAGCTCCATGGTCGCCTCGGGGTCGGCCTCTGGGGGCCTCGCAGGTGGATCTAATTCCTAGGAATTTAGATCTACGTCATCTTCATAAGGGCTGTGGATTGTGGGGGATCCGCAGCAACTGCCCGGGATCGGGCGTGATTCGTCTGCTCTGGGGGTGTGGGCCGAATCGCCTGGAGGTGGGGATGGAGTCATCCACGATCCCTCCCCAGGGAGATCCCAGGGGTTGTGCACAGGCACGTCCACAGGGTGGGAGAGGGCCAGAGCTCCCCCCTCCCAAGGCTCGATCGTGGTTGTAGCGCCGGGTGGGCTGAGGGGGCAAGAAAGCACACGTGCGGTCATGTGTGGTCATTGGCTGTCCCAGATACAGCCGAGGCCACTGCTCGGATTCGCAGGTGCCGATGGCAATCGTGAACGGGCTTGGCGCGTTACCGGCCGTGACGAGCTACGGCAGGCACACGGGCGGCGTGCCCGCGCGGCACTGCCCAGGCACCGCTGGACCCGTGCTGACCTCGAGGTCGCAGTCCCGGCTCGCGCACTCGATGTAGTTGAAGCAGGGGCCGCCATCGGCGACGAGCGGCTGGCACGTGTCCCCGTCGTCCTGCTGGGAGGTGGCGCACGCCTCGACCTCGCGGGCCGTGCAGCGGCAACCGAGGCCCTCCGCGCACGGGCGCACCGCCCAACACGACTCACCCAGCGCCCCTTCGCCCTCGCAGATCCGCGCCGCGCTGCAGTAGGTGCCCTCCGCGCAGAGGTCGAAGCCGTCCGCGCAATCACCTCCGAGCCCGACCCGCGCACGACAACGGAGCTCGTCGTCGTCTTCGAAACGCCAGCAGCTCGCGTCGGAGGTGCACCGCAGGTCTGGGCAAGGCTCGCCGATGGAGGGCACGCGCGCGCAGGTGCGGCCCTCGAACGGACAGAAGAGCCCGGGAGCACACTCGACGTCGGCGGCGCAGGGCTCCCCTTCGAGCGCGCGCGCTAGGCAGGTCCCGTCGCGGCAGATCGTGCCGTCGGGGCAGTGGACGGCCAGCCGACAGGCCTCGCCCGCCTCGACGCGCGCTCGACACGTCCCGCGGACGCAGATCGAGATCGGCGGGCGACACACCACCTCGTCCCCACAAGCGTCGTCCGGGCTCGTCGCGAGGCGGCGACAGGTGTCGCCCGCGCACGCGGCGTCGTCGCGGCAGTTGCCCTCGAGGCACGGCTCGCCGGGTCCTGGTAGCGGCAGGCATCCGCGCGCCATCGAGCAGAGGTGATCGCGCGGGCACGCGCCGTCGGGGCATGGCTCCCCCGTCCCGGGCAGGCGCGCGCACGTCCCGGGGCAGCTCGCGGTGTCTGCGCAATAACCCTCTCGGCACGCCGAGACGCCGACCAGGAAGACGATCGACTCCTCCGGCCAGCACGCGCCGCCCGGCTCCACGAGCCCCTCGAAGACCTCGCGGCAGCTCCGCGGATCGACGCTGGTGACGCAGTCGGGTGCCCGCACGGCGTCGAGGCACCGCGCCGCGGCGAACCCATCGTACCGGAGCCGGCCGGCCTCGACCGCGCCGCTCGCCGCCTGACAACGCGCCGCGATCTCGGCGGTGAAGGACTCCCGCCGCGCCTCCGTGTAGAGGTCGTCCCCGAAGCAGCGCGCGAGGAACTCGTAGTACGACGCCGCGCGGCGCTCGCAGTACGAGGTCAGCGTCACCGGCTCGACGGCGCCAGCGTCGACGCTCCCGTCGAGGTGGACCTCCTCGTCGTCGCCACCACACGCGGCCGCGACCGCGAAGGCCACCACCCACCACGACGCCTTCCGGCGCTGCCCCGTCCGTCCCCCGCCCATGGACACGCAACGTACCACGGCGCGAAGCGGGCGGAAGGTCCGTGAATTGGTCGCGACGGGCGTCATCTTCGACGGGCGTCATCTTCGACGGGCGTCATCTTCGACGGGCGTCATCTTCGACGGGCGTCATCTTCGACGGGCGTCATCTTCGACGGGCGTCATCTTCGACGGGCGTCGTCTTCGACGGGCGTCATCTTCGAGGGGCGTCGTCTTCGACGGGCGTCGTCTTCGAGGGGCGTCGTCCTCGACGGGCGCCATCTTCGACGGGTGTCGTCTTCGATCACGTGCTCGACCCCTCTTCGCCGCTCCTCGACCACCGAGGTAGGCTCGCGCCCGTGCGCACTGGGCTGACTCGTCGATGTCGGAGCTGCGATCTCCGCCTCTCGGAGCGCGCGTCGCGCTGCCCTTATTGCGCGGCGCCCACTGCAGCCGCGACACGAGCCAACGCGGGTCGCCAGCGGGGTTGGTCCGACCTCGCGGGCCGGTGGCTGCGACGCGGCGCCGTGGTGTTGTTCGCCGTGCTCCTCGTGGCGCTCGGGCTCGGCCTCGCCGCGGGCGCGGTGGCGGGGTTGATGTCCCCTCACCCGCTCGCGCTCGCGCTCGGGCTCGTCGCAGTGAGCGCCGCGCTCTACCTGCTCGCCGCGGCGCTCGGCGCGCTCGTGCTCTTGCTCGTCGGCCCCTTCGTCTGGCTGGCGTCGTTGCCGGTCGCGTGGGCGCTCGGCCGGCACCAGCACGGCGGCCACTGGGTCAGCCCTCGCGCCGCGCCCGCGAGCACCGAGCGGCTCCCGTTCGCGCACCGCGTCGTCGCCTTCACGGCGCGAATCCAGCGGCGCCCCTCCGACGCATGGACCCGCGCGTATCGCTGGTTCTTCGTCCTCTCGATCGTGCTCGTCGGGAGCGCCCTCCTCGCGCACCTCGTGAGAGGTGTACCCATCCTCGACGGCGCCGAAGATGGCGTGTCGCTCGCGCTCTCGTTCGTCTGCATGTTCGGTCTTGGTGGCATCTCGCTCGCGTTCGCTGGGGGCCTCGCGGAGGAGATCACGAAGTGGATCGTCTCGGGGCCAGGCCTGGTCGCGCCGCCCGACGAGCGACCCGAAGACGTGGAGAGCGTCATCCGCGAGGCGCGCCGGGGGACTCGCGTCGAAGGCGTGGTGCGGCTGGGCGAGAGCGCGCTGCGCAGCCCGCTCGCCGGCGAGCCTTGCGCGCTCGCGCGGTTGAAGGGCCGCGCGGGCGACCACCGCGTCGACGACCTCCTCGCGGGGCCCTTCGTCGTGGAGACCGCCGCGGGTCGCGTGCAGGTCGAAGCGACCGATGTCCTCGCGCCGCTGCCCATGACGCCCGCCCGACCCTCGGCAGCCCGCGCCCGACGAGCGGACGAGGTGAGGTTCGAGGACGAGCGATGGCTCGACGCGCGAGGCCTCTCGAGCGGCGAGCTTCACCTCGAAGAGCGCCCGGTGCGCGACGGCGAGCGCGTCATCGTCTGGGGTGACGCCGAGGAGGCCACGCTCAGCGACGGCTATCGCGGGGCGACCGCGACGCGCGTCGTGGCGCTGCGCGACCGCGAAGGCCCCGTCCTCGTCGAGCTCGCGTCGGGAGATTGAGCGCGCGCGACGTTGCTCTTGCCCTTGCCCGCCAACGCCGTCGCTCGTTCGACGGTGAGCGTCGGCCCATCGGTTACCGATTACGACTCGAGCCGCACGCCCTGAACAGCAGCGAGGTCACCGCGTCGCGAGCAATTCGCCTGCGACTCCGAGTCTCGCCCCGCGCGAGCTTCCCACGTGGAGCGCGCTTCCGTCCCACGACCAGCTCGTGATCACAAATCGTCTCGCGGCTCGTGAGATCGGGCGCCCTTCGCGCGAAGGGCTCTGGGGAGGTCGCGCGTGCTCGCGCGCGAGCGACCTTCACGGGGCGAGCGATGAAGTCGATTTGTGAGAGAACTGCGTTCGCGTTCTGGCGCGCTCGCCCTCAGGGGCTAGCGTCCCGACGGGGGAACGTGGGGCGCACGGACCAAGAGGCGATCCGCCTCGCGTTGTCGGGGGACACGAAGGCGATGCGCGCCCTCGTCGATCGACTCGCGCCCGTCGTTCAGGGTGTCGTGGCGCGAGGGCTGCTGCGCGCGCGTCACCGCTCGGAGCGAGGGGTGCGCCAGGACGTCGAAGACCTCACGCAGGAGGTGTTCGAGACGCTGCTCGACCGCGACGGGAAGACGTTGCGGGCCTGGGACCCGGGCCTCGGCCGGACGCTCGAGAGCTACGTGCGACTCGTCGCGGAGCGGCACGTGATCTCGGCGCTCAGGAGCCGCCGGCGCAGCCCCTACACGGAGG
>JAHBWH010000121.1 GCA_019637115.1 Myxococcales bacterium
GCCTCGCTCGCGGCCGCCATGGTCGCGCCGGTCGTCCGGACGTCGTCGAAGAGGAGGACCGTCCCCGCCACGGGGACGCATTGGAAGGCGCCGCGGACGTTGTCGGCGCGCCCCGCCTGCGGGAGGCTCGCTTGGGGCGGCGTGTCGCGCGCGCGTGTCAGGACGCCCCGTAGACAGGGGACGCCGAGGGCGGCGGCGACCGGTTCGGCGAGGAGCGCGACGTGATCGAAGCCTCGCTCCCGCAGGCGCCGCGGGTGACAGGGCATCGGGACGACGAGCCGCACTCGCCCGACGTGTCGCCGCGCCGCGCCCGCCAGGAGCGGCTCGAAGGCGGCGAGCAGGTCGGTGCGCCGCTCGTATTTGTAGCGGCGGATCGCGTCCGCGAGCGGTCCCCCGTACTCGAAGGCCGCCGGCCCGTGCATCGGCTCGATGCACGTCGCGCAGACGTCGCAGAAGCCCGACTCGCCGTAGTCCAAGGGCTCCTCGCACCCGGCGCAGAGAGGTGGAGCGAGCAGATCGATCAAGCCTCGGAGCAGGTCGGGCAGCACGACCGCCTTCTCGCGCCGTGGGGGGCCGAGTTGCGCGGCGCGCGCGGATCGGGGTCGTGTCGACCGCGATCTGACTCTCGGAGCGTTCGAAACAGGCTGGGTCCGGGGCAGGGGCACGGGGCACGGGGCACGGGCACCGGCACGGGCGGCAGGGGCACGGGCAGGCCCGCCCTCGCGTGCCTGGATGCGCTGGCGGAGGGTGCTATGGTCGCCGGTCCCGCGGCGTCCACCGCGGCGACGAAGCCCATGAGCACCGACGATCCCCACGTGGACCTCCCCGACGACGCGACCCTCGAGGCCGAGGTCCGCGCGCTGGCGCTCGCCGCGAGGCAGGCGTCGCGGGCGCTCGCGATCGCGCCGACGGCGGTGAAGAACGCAGCGCTCGAACGGATCGCGGATGGGCTCGAGGCCTCACTCCCCGCCTTGCTCGAGGCGAACGCGAAGGACCTGCGGGCGGCGGAGGCGGCAGGGCTCGCCCCCGCGATGATCGATCGGCTCCGGCTCGACGAGGCCCGCGTGCGCGCGACGGCCGAAGGCGTACGGGCCATCGTCAAGCTGCGCGACCCCGTCGGCGCGGTCGCCAACCTCCGCACGCTCCCGAACGGGCTGAAGGTCGAGCGCGTGCGGGTGCCGCTCGGCGTCATCGCGATCGTGTACGAGTCGCGCCCGAACGTGACCATCGACGCCGCGGCGCTCTGCATCAAGAGCGGCAACGCCGTGCTGCTCCGCGGCGGCAAAGAGGCGTTCTTCTCGAACGCCGCGCTCGCGACGATCGTCGCCGACGCCCTCGAGGCGGCCGGCCTGCCGCGCGCTGCCGTCTCCACGCTGGGGACGACCGACCGCCGCGCGACGCTCGCGCTCATCCGCCAAGCGGGCCTCGTCGACGTCGTGATCCCGCGCGGCGGCGAGGGCCTCATCCGCTTCGTCTCCGAGCACGCCCGCGTGCCCGTCATCCAGCACTACAAGGGCGTCTGCCACGTCTACGTCGCCGAGGACGCCGAGCTGAAGATGGCGCTCGAGATCGTGAAGAACGCCAAGACCCAGCGGCCGGGCGTCTGCAACGCGCTCGAGACCCTCCTCGTCGACCACGTGATGGCGGAGGACTTCCTCCCGCGGCTCGCGGCGGCGATGCCCGAGGTCGAGCTGCGCGGCTGCGACGTCACCTGCGCGCTCGTCGATCGGGCGATCCCCGCGACGGAGGCCGACTGGGACGCGGAGTACCTCGATCTCATCCTCGCGGTGCGAGTCGTCCGAGACATGGACGAGGCCCTCGAGCACATCGCGCGCCACGGCTCGCACCACACCGAGGCGATCGTGACCCGCGATCCCGCCAAGGGCGCCCGCTTCACGCGCGAGGTCGACGCGAGCCTGGTCCTCGTCAACGCCTCGACGCGCTTCAACGATGGTTTTCAGCTCGGCCTCGGGGCCGAGATGGGCATCTCCACCTCCAAGCTGCACGCCTACGGTCCGATGGGACTCGAGGAGCTCTGCACGCTGAAGTGGGTCGCCCATGGAGAAGGGCAGATCCGCACGTGACCGAGACGCAGAAGAAGAACCCGCACGCCGCCGTCAAGACGCCCCGCCCGGCGCGAGAGAAGAACGGCGCCGACGCCAAGGACGTGGCCCTCTGGGTCGCCTCGGCGGCCCTCGACAAGAAGGCGCAGGACGTCGAGATCCTCGATGTCCGCGGCAAGGTCGACTACACCGACTTCGTCGTCATCGCGTCGGGACGCTCGGACCGTCAGGTCAGCGCCATCGCGAAGGGCGTGGAGGAGTCGCTCAAGCGGGACCACGGCCAGCGGTGCTACGGCGTCGAGGGCGTGCAAGCGGGCCAGTGGGTGCTGATGGACTTCGGGGACGTCGTCGTCCACGTCTTCCACCAGGACACGCGCGGCTACTACGATCTCGAGGCGCTCTGGATCGACGCCGCGCGCGTCGACCTGCCCGAGGGCGCGGCGCGCCCCGACGACGACGCCGACCGCTGGCGCGACTGAATTGCGAATCCTCGTCGTCGCCGTCGGCAAGATGAAGGAGCGAGGCGCTCGCGCGCTCGCCGACGACTACCTCGCGCGCATCGCGCGGTACGCACGGGTGGAGGAGATCGAGCTCAAGGACGGGTCCCCGGACGAGGTCGCGGCGCGCTTCGCGAAGGCCGTGCCCGTGGAGCGCTCGCTCGTGGTCGCGCTCGAGGTCGACGGGGAGGCGTGGAGCAGCCGACAGGTCGCCGACTTCCTCGAGGAGGGAGCGCACGCGAGCGTGCAGTCGCTCGTCTTCCTCATCGGCGGGAGCTACGGGCTGCCCCCGTCGACCACGCGCGGCGCCGACCGGAAGCTCAGCCTCAGCAAGATGACCCTCCCCCACCGGCTCGCCCGCATCGTCCTCCTCGAGCAGATTTATCGGGGGTTCACGATCCTCCGGGGCGAGCCCTACTCGCACTGACGCGCCGACGGGGCGCGCGCGCGGCGGCGGCGGCACGGCTTGACGCCGCGGGGGGCGTCTTCTAGAAGCCGTCGCCATGCCCTGCCGTTTTCCGCGCCGACGAAGGACAGGAGCGAGCTTCGGTCCAGGGACGCTGGCCGCGCTCGTGGCGCTCTGTGGGGCATGCGGCGGCCCAGCGAAGTACGCCGTGGTGGGCTCGCCGCTCGCTTCGGCGACGGACGGCCTGCTCCAGGTCGAGCCGGTCGAAGGCGGCGAGCAGATGCTCAGCCTCGTGCTCGACCGCCTCCCGGTCCCGTCTCGCCTGGGTGAGGGCGCCACGGTCTACGTCGGCTGGGTCGTGTCGCTCGAGGACGTCACGACGAAGGCGGGCGTGCTCGAGTACGACGCCGAGACGCGTCAGGGGCGTCTGACGGCGACGACGGCGCTGACGAGCTTCACGCTCGTGGTGACCGCCGAAGAGAGCGCCGACGTGGCGAGCCCGAGCGACCGCGTCGTCGCCGATCGCTTCGTGGGCGAGCGCCCGGCCACCGACGAGGAGTCCGACGAGGCGCGGGCGCTCCGCGAGCGCCGCGAGCGTCACGCCGCGCGCGAGCGCCGCGAGGCGGCGAACGATCAACGAGGAGCCGCCGAAGACCGGTAAGCGCCTCGGGCGAGACAGAACCTCCCCCGGACGGGGGCGTACGTGGACGTACGGGAAGCAGAAGGTTGCGACATGGCTGACACGACCGACATCAAGAAGGGCTTCAAGATGCTCCTCGACGGAGCGCCGTACTCCGTCGTCGAGTCGCAGTTCGTCAAGCCCGGCAAGGGACAGGCGTTCGTCCGCACGCGCCTCAAGAACATGATCTCGGGCAACGTCATCGAGCGCACCTTCAAGAGCGGCGAGAAGATCGACAAGGCCGAGTGCGAAGAGCGCGAGATGCAGTACCTCTACCCCGAGGGCGACGACTACGTGTTCATGGACACGCAGACGTACGACCAGATGCGCATCAGCGGCGAGTTCCTCGGCGACAACGCCTACTACCTCCTCGACAACACGAACGTCGACGTGATGCTCTTCGAGGGTCGCCCGATCGGCATCACGCCGCCGACCTTCGTCAACCTCGAGGTCATCGAGACCGAGCCCGGCTTCAAGGGGGACACGAGCGGCAACACCACCAAATCCGCCAAGCTCTCGACGGGCCTGATGGTGCAGGTGCCGCTCTTCGTCGAGCAGGGCGAGACGCTGAAGATCGACACGCGCACCGGCGAGTACGTCGAACGCGTCAAAGGCTGAGCCCGCGGGGCCATGAGCGTCACGCCGCGCTACCCCATCGAGATCGCGCGGCGGCTTCGGCCCCCCGCGCCCGCCAAGGTCGCCGGGCGCGTCGTCACCACGGACGCCGCCCGGGTCCTCCTGCGGGACGTGACGGGGGAACTTTGGGTGGAGGTCGCCGCCGGCGCGACCCCGCCGACGCCGGGCGTCTGGCTCGTCGCAGAGGGGACCTTCGACGGCTCCGCCCTGATCGACGCGACCTGTCGGTTCGCAAACGTGCCGCGGGTACCCTTCCCTCGACCCGGCGGCGAGTGGCTCTGGTTCCAGGGCGGGCGCCTCGAGCGCCTGAAGAAGCGCGCGACGATGGTGCGCGCGCTGCGCGAGCACTTCGACCGCTGCGCGTTCCTCGAGGTCGAGACGCCCGCGATGGTGCCGAGCCCCGGCCTCGACCTCCACCTCGACGCCTTCCCGATCGCGGGCGCCGAGCCGGCGCGTTGGCTCATCACGAGCCCCGAGTATCAGATGAAGCGCATCCTCGCGGGAGGCGCGCCGCGCATCTACCAGATCTGCCGCGCGTTCCGGCGCGGCGAGGTCGGCGAGCGGCACGAGCCGGAGTTCACGATGCTCGAGTGGTACCGCGCGTTCGCGGGGCCCGACGAGGTCATGCGCGACACCGAGCACGCGGCCGCGCACGCGGCGCAGGCGGTCCTCGGCGGCAGCACCGTGATCCCCGCACGGACCGCGCCGGTCGACCTCGCGCCGCCCTGGGATCGGATCACCGTCGCCGAGGCGTTCGCGCGCTACGCGAACATCGACGTCGAGGCGCTGCTCGCGAGCGGCCCCCCCGAGGAGGCCGAGGAGACCTTCTTCCGCGTCCTCGCGCTACAGGTCGAGCCCCAGCTCGGGCGCTTCCGCCCCGTCTTCGTGACCGACTGGCCCGCGTCGATGGCGTCACTCGCGCAGCTCGATCCGCGCAACCCGAAGGTCGCCCAACGCTTCGAGGCGTACGTGGATGGCGTCGAGCTCTGCAACGGGTTCGGTGAGCTCATCGACCCCGTGGAGCAGCGCACGCGCCTCGAGCGGGACCAGGCCGCGCGCGCAGCAAAGAGCCTGCCCGTTTACCCGATCGACGAGGGCTTCCTCGGCGCGCTCGAGGAGGGTTTGCCACCCTGCGCCGGGAACGCGCTCGGCGTCGACCGCTTGGTGATGCTCACGTTGGGCGCCGCGTCGATCGAGGACGTGGTCGCGATCCCGAGCCGGCGGCTCTGACGGCGGCCCTCACCTGGACGACCTTCGCGTCCGTCCATGAACGTGCCACCCGTGGGGCCACGCCATCCGGCGCTCGGCCCCCTCGGAGGTTCAGGCCAGCCGGGCCTCGGGGAGGAAGGCGAGGATCGCCTGCTCGAGGCCCGCGACGTCGTGCTCTTGGCTGATCCGGCGCGCCCGCGCCTTGATGTGCACGGGCGTGGGCTCGCGCTGGAGACGCTCCATGTGCGCGTGGAGCTGGCGCCGCGCCTCGTGCACGCGCCACGCGACCGTCCCCTCGGTGGTGTCGAGGACGACCGCGACCTCCTTGTACGAGAGCCCCTGCAGCGTCGTGAGGACCACGGTCGTCCGAAGTGTCGGCGAGAGCGCGTCGAAGGCCGCCAGCAGGTGCGCGTACGACTCCTGAAGCTCGAGCGCACGGCGTGGATCCCCGGCGGCGTCGACAGCGACAGCGGCGGTCACGCGCGGGTCGTCGAGGCCGACGAGCTTTCGGCGGCCGCGATCGCGCTGCACGTTGAGGGCCCGGTGCAGCGTGATCCGGTAGAGCCACGTGAAGAACTGGCTCCGCCCCTCGAACTCGGGGAGGTGGTGGTAGGCCTTGAGGAAGGCGTCCTGCGTGATGTCCTCGGCGTCGCTCGGGCGGCCGGTCAGGTGCAGGGCCAGCGCGTAGATGCGGGGCTGGTGGAGCCGATAGAGCTCCTCGAAGGCGCGCTTGTCGCCCCGCTTCGCGGCCTCGACGAGGGCTTCCGCCTCTCGCCCGCGCCGCTCTGCTTCGCTCGTGCCACGCTCCGCCATCGGTACTCTTGGAAACGTAGCGGCCCAGAAAATTGGGTCCAACCCCAATTTTCGCCTTCGCTCCGTCGCCGAAGGCCGTGAAACCCCGCCCGCGTGGGGAGAGCGTGGCGAGAACGTGCCGAGATCAGGCCGATTCGGCGTGGAGCCCGGGCCGACGCCCAACGACCAGTGACCGCGCGGAGCACAGGAGCACACACCTCGGATCCGCCGACCTCGAGGTGCTCGCGGCCGTGGTGCCGGACGGGCAGCACCCTTGCTCGCCCCTTCGGCAGTGCTAAACCCTCGGGAATCGTCCGGCGGCGCCGCACGTTTACTCACGATCTCGCGCGGTTGCGCAACCTCCACCTCCAACGGATGGTGGAGATGGTTTGGACGCCGCCGCGTTGCGGGCAGTCGCCATGATCTTCGATTGGCTCTACGGACTCTTCTCCAACGATCTCGCGATCGATCTCGGCACCGCCACGACCCTCATCTACGTGAAGGGGCGGGGCATCGTGTCGTGCGAGCCATCCGTGGTGGCGGTCCAACAAGATCCACGGGGCGCCAAGAAGGTCCTCGCCGTCGGCAAAGAAGCCAAGGAGATGCTCGGCCGCACGCCGGGCTCGATCCAGGCGGTCCGCCCCTTGCGGGACGGCGTCATCGCGGACTTCGAGATCACCGAGGCGATGCTCCGCTACTTCATCAGCCGCGCACACAACCGGCGGACGCTCGTCAAGCCGCGCATCATCATCTGCGTCCCCTTCGGCATCACCGAGGTGGAGAAGCGCGCGGTCAAGGAGAGCGCCGAGGGCGCTGGCGCGCGCGAGGTCTACCTCATCGAGGAGCCGATGGCGGCCGCCATCGGGGCCGGCCTGCCCATCACCGAGCCGAGCGGCAACATGGTCGTCGACATCGGCGGCGGCACCACCGAGGTCGCGGTGATCTCGCTCGCCGGCATCGTCTACTCGCAGAGCGTGCGCGTCGGCGGCGACAAGATGGACGAGGCGATCATCGCCTACATGAAGCGCAAATATAACCTCCTCATCGGCGAGCAGAGCGCCGAGCGCGTGAAGTGCGCGATCGGCAACGCCTACGCGGACGACGAGCCTCAGACCATGGAGGTCAAGGGCCGGGATCTCGTCGCGGGCGTGCCCAAGACGGTCCTCGTCAACAGCGACGAGATCCGCGACGCCCTCGCCGAGCCGATCAACGCCATCGTCGAGGCGGTGATGACCGCGCTCGAGCGCACCCCGCCGGAGCTGAGCGCCGACATCGTCGACAAGGGCATCGTGCTCACGGGTGGCGGGGCCCAGCTGCGAAACCTCGACGTCCTGCTCCGCGAAGAGACGGGGCTGCCGGTCATGGTCTGCGACGACCCGGTCAGCGCGGTCGTCCTCGGGAGCGGCAAGACCCTCGACCACCTCGACCTCCTCAAGGAAGTCACCATCAGCTGACGTGCCCGCTCCGGGGCCCCGGGGTGGCGCCGAGTGGCACGACGTCGCGGGTTCGGGCATGGATCCGTCCCTCCGCGTCGTTGTCGGCGCGTCCGCCCATCCCCCACCGCGTCCATGAACCAGCTCCGCCGATTTCGCGACGCCGCCGTGGCGGTCGTGCTCCTCGTGCTGCCCTTCTTCTTCCTCAGCGCGAACCTGAAGGACCCGTCCGAGGCGAACCTGATCGAGCAGGGGCTCCTGAGCATCAGCGCGCCCATCCAATACGTGGCCGCGGAGGCCGCGGGCGCGGTCAGCGGCGTGCTCGAGGAGTACGTCTTCGTCGTCGAGGTCGGGCGCGACAACGACCGCCTCCGCGCCGAGAACGATCGGCTGCGCGAGGAGACGCGCCTGCTCCGCGTGCAGGCGGCCGAGAACGAGCGGCTCCGCGACCTCCTGCAGCTCCGCGCGCGCCTCGGCGGCGAGCCGCTCAGCGCCGAGGTCGTCACGCGCGACATCTCGCCCTTCTTCCGCGTCATGCGGCTGCGGCTCGATCGCGGCGCGCGCGACCGCGTCCGCGCCGGAATGCCGGTCGTCGGCGCGCAGGGGCTCGTCGGGCAGGTCCGTCGGACCTCGGGCCGCTACGCCGACGTGCTCTTGACGGTCGACCAAGAGAGCGCCGTCGACGTGATCATCCAGCGCACGGGGGCGCGCGGGATGCTCCGCGGGACGGGCGAGACGAACCGCTACCTCTGCCGCATGCAGTACCTCCGCCGCGACGAGGAGGTCGAGGTCGGAGACGAGGTCTACACGAGCGGCCTCGGGCGGCGCTTCCCGCCCGCGATCCTCGTCGGGCGCGTGGTGCGCGTCGAGCGGCAGGAGTTCGGGCTCTACCAAGAAGTCGAGGTCGCCCCGTCGGTGAATTTCTCGTCGCTCGAAGAGGTGCTCGTGCTCACGACCGGATCGCGCGAGCAGCAGAGCGCGCAGCGGCGTGGCCCGGCGGACGGCGACGGAGCCGATTGATGCAACCCTTTCTGCGGAGCGTCGCGATCCTCCTGCTCGGCCTCGGCCTCCTCGTGCTCGAGTCGACCGTCGCGCGCCTCGTGCCCTTGCACCCGTTCACGCCCCACCTCGTGCTGCCCATCGTGCTCTTCCTCGGGGTCTCGCCCGACGTGCACCTCGTACGCGGCGCCGGC
Organism: Myxococcales bacterium; assembly: GCA_019637115.1. Lineage (GTDB taxonomy): Bacteria > Myxococcota_A > Polyangia > Polyangiales > Houyiibacteriaceae > JACKEH01. Next base: position 8,909 of record JAHBWH010000121.1, read on the forward strand.
CTCGCGTTCTTCCTCGGCTACCTCCTCGACGTCTCGACCGGCAACCGGATGGGTCTGCAGACCTTCGTCTGCGTCGCGACCTTCACCCTCGCGCGCGGCGCGGGCCTCCGGCTCTTTCTGCGCAGCCCCAGCTTCCAGATCGCGCTGACCTTCGTGATCGCCCTCCTCGCCGGCGGCACGACCCTCGCGCTCCGCGCCATCTTCTCACCCGCCTCGCCCTTCCCGTCACGCAACGCCCTCGAGACCTCCTTCGTGCTCGCGGCCTCCGCGCTCGCGACCGGGCTCGCGGCGCCCGTCGTCTTCGGGCTCGTCCAGCGCATCGAGGCCCGCCTCGGGCGTCAACAGGAGGCGGACGTCTGATGCTGCTCTCCCCGCGACGCGAGGTCGGCGAGTTCCGCAAGCGCTACAAATGGATGGCGCTCGTCGCGGTCGTCGTCTTCGTGCTCCTGCTCGGCCGCATGGCCCAGCTGCAGCTCGTCGAGGGTGCGAGCTGGCAGGCCATCGCGCGCGAGAACATCACCAAGACGATCACGCTCCCCGCGACCCGAGGGATCGTCCGCGACGCGCGCGGACGCGTCATCGCGAGCAACCGGCCGGCCTACTCGGTCTTCCTCACGCCGCAGCTGCTCGTAGAGGAGGACGTCGCGCGCATCGCCGAGCTCATGAACCTCGACGAGGCCGGCCGAGACGACCTCGTGCGGCGCCTGGCGGCCGTCCCCACACGCCGGCGCACCCACCAGATCGAGATGTTCCGCGACATCGATCGCGAGCAACTCGCGGCGCTCGAGACGCACCAGGCGGAGCTGCCCGGCCTCGACGTCGTCTCGCGCCCAGTCCGCACCTACCCCTTCGGGAGCCTGGGCGCCCACGCGATCGGCTACCTGAACGAAGTCAACGCCGACGACCTCGAGCGGCTCGGCCGGGAGTCTGGCTACCGCGCCGGTGACGTCATCGGCCGCATGGGCATCGAGAAGGGCTGGGAGTCCGAGCTGCGGGGCCGCCGGGGCCACCGGCGGGTGCTGGTCGACGCCCGCGGCCGACGACAGCGCGACGCGCGGAGCTTCGGGATCGCGCACGAGGAGGTCGACCCGCCCGTCCCCGGCCACGACGTCGTGCTCGCGCTCGACATGGAGCTGATGCGTTCGATCGAGCGCGCGCTCGCCGGGCACCCCTCGGGGGCCGTCGTGGTGGTGGACGTCCACTCGGGGCGCGTTCGCGCGCTCTACTCGAAGCCGACGTACGACCTCAACGAGTTCGTCGCGGGCATGAGCCGGACCAGCTACCAGCGCCTGCAGGACGATCCCTTCCGCCCCTTGATCGACAAGACGCTCTACGAATCCTACTTCCCCGGATCGACCTTCAAGCCGTTCAGCGCGCTGGCCGCCCTCGACGAAGCCCGGATGGACTCGAGCACACGCGTCGAGTGCATCGGCTACTACCAGATCGGCACCGACCGGAAGCGCTGCACCTCGTCTCACGGCGAGGTCGACATGCGCACCGCGCTGGTGCAGAGCTGCAACGTCTACTTCTACGCGCTCGCCGAGCGCGTCGGCCTCGAGCCCCTGAACCGCCACGCGCGCCTCTTCGGGCTCGGAGAGCGCACCGGCATCGGCATCAACAGCGAGGCGTCCGGGTTCCTCGCGACGCGCGAGTGGTACGCGAACCACTTCGGCCGCTTTCGGGTGGGCGACACGCTGAACACGGCGATTGGCCAGGGCAACACTCGCGCGACGCTCTTGCAGCTCGCGCTCGCCTACGGCGCGCTCGCCAACGGGGGCACGCTCTACAAGCCGCAGCTCGTCGAGTCGATCCGGCACGCCGACGGCACGCTCGTCGAGGAGATCGCCCCCGAGGTCCAGCGCCGCATCGAGATCCCGTCCGCCCACCTCGACCTCATCACCTCTGGGCTCTTCGGCGTCGTGAACGAGCAGGGCGGCACGGCGTACGACGCCAGAATCCCCGGCGGCGTCGAGGTCTCCGGCAAGACGGGGACCGCCGAGATCCAGCGCGGCGCGATGCGTCGCGACGTCGATCCGAGGCGGGCCTGGTACTTCCAACGAAGCCACGCTTGGTTCGCCGGCTATGCGCCCTCTGGCGCGCCGGAAGTGGCGATCGTGGTGCTCGTGGAGCACGGCGGGGGCGGCGGCCGGGCCGCTGCGCCGCCCGCGGTCCGCATCCTCCAAGACTACCTCGGCGACCGCGTCGCGCACGTCCCAACCCTCCGCGGGTCGCGGGGAGGTCGCTGACATGGCGACCGTGCGGACCTTCAAGGACCAGTTCGACTGGCCGCTCTTCGTGACTACCTGCGCGATCGCCGTGCTCGGGGTCGTGAACCTCTACAGCGCGACGAGCGCGACCGGAGCGTTCGGAGAGGCGTACCTCCAGCAGATCTACTGGCTCACCTTCGGCGCGGGCGTCGCCGTCCTCGTCGCGGCCATCGACTACCGCCACTACGAGCGCAACGCCTGGGTGATCTATGGCTTCGGCGTCTCGCTGCTCGTGCTCGTCTTCTTGCTCGGCACGAACATCCGCGGCTCGACGCGCTGGATCAGCATCGGTGGGTTCTCTCTGCAGCCGAGCGAGCTGATGAAGATGGTCCTCATCATCGCGCTCGCGAAGTACCTGCACAACGACCCCAAGACCGACGGCCGCACGCTCAAGGACCTCGTCGTGCCGGGGCTCATCCTGGCGCTGCCGATGGGGCTCATCCTGTTGCAGCCCGACCTCGGCACGGGCCTCATCTGCGCGTTCGTCTTCGGGACGATCATGGTGCTCACGAAGCTGAAGCTGCGGTCGCTCGTGACCCTCTTCGCCGCCTTCGCGTTCAGCGCGCCGCTCACGTGGACCTACGTGCTGCGGGACTACCAGAAGGACCGCGTGACGGCCTTCTGGGCGCAGTGGACGGGGACCGAGAAGGACATCCTCGACACCGGCTGGCACGCGCACCAATCCCAGGTGGCGATCGGCAGCGGCGGGCTCTGGGGCAAGGGCTTCATGCAGGGGACGCAGAACCAGTTCCGCTTCCTCCCCGACCAGCACTCGGACTTCCCGTTCTCGGTCTGGGCGGAGGAGCAGGGCTTCGTGGGCACCCTGCTCATCATCGGGCTCTACGTGTTCCTGGTGCTCTGGGGGCTGCGCATCGCGTCCACCGCGAAGGACCGCTTCGGGGCGGTCGTCGCCGTCGGCGTGACCTCGGTCATCTTCTGGCAGGCGATCATCAACCTCGGGATGGTCAGCGGCCTGCTCCCGGTCGTCGGGATGACCCTGCCGCTATTTTCCTATGGCGGTTCGAGCGTGCTCACGACCATGATCGGCATCGGGCTGCTGATGAACGTGTCTATGCGGCGCTTCAATTTCTGATGTCGAGAGCCAACGAGATCTTCGGCGCGATGACCCTCACGGGCGGGGTCGGGCTCGCGGCCGCGATCGCGCTGCTGCTCGTCCTGCCGCTGGTGCTCCCCAAGCACGAGCGACGCCGCGTCCGGCTCCCCGCCGTCTTCCTCGGTCTCTACGTCGGGATCGTGGCGCTCCGGGTCTTCGGGAACTTCGAGGAGGAGGCCCAGAAGACCCTGCACGTGACGGGGGTCTTCTTCCTGCTCGCCTCGCTCGCGCGGAGCGTCTTCCTCGTCGGCCTGCACTCGGTCGTGACGCGCTACCTCGGGGGCGCGGAGGTGCCGCGCATCGTCCGCGACCTGATCCAGGCGTTGCTCTACGTCGGCGTCGCGATGCTCACGCTCCGCGCCGCGGGGGTCGAGCCCGGGAGCCTGCTCACCACCTCGGCGTTGCTCACGGCCGTCATCGGTCTCTCGCTCCAGGACACGCTCGGCAACCTCTTCGCGGGCCTCGCCATCCAGGCGCAGCGACCCTTCCGGGTCGGCGACTGGATCATGTTCGACGACCGCGACCAGAACGCGGGGCGGGTCGTGGAGATGAGCTGGCGCGCGGTGAAGATCATCACCGTCGACCAGGTCGAGATCATCGTCCCCAACTCGATGCTGGCGAAGTCGCCGCTCAAGAACTTCTCCTCGCCGACCCCGGTCGCGCGGCGGCACGTCCACGTCGAGGCGCCCTACGGTCGCCCGCCCGAGCAGGTCATCCGCGAGCTCGTCGAGGCCGCCAAGAGCGTCCCGGGGGTGCTCGTGGAGCCGCCGCCTTCGGTGATCATCAACGAGTTCACCGAGCGCGGCGTGCGCTACGACCTGCGCTTCTTCATCGACGACTTCGTCAACCGCGACAACGTCGCCGGCCTCCTCCGCGAGCGGATCTGGTACGCCTTCCAGCGCGCGGAGATCGAGCTGACGGTGCCCCAGCGCGTCGTGCGCATGTTCGACTACACGGAGGAGCGGCTCGAGCACGAGGCCGCCGCGCGCGTGGACGAGCGCGACGAAGCCCTGCGTCAGGTCGACTTCCTGCGCGCGTTGCCGGACGGCGCGCGGCATAGGCTCGCCGAGGGCGCGACCTCGCGGCTCTACGCGCCCGCCGAGGTGATCATCGAAGAGGGCGCGCAGGGCGAGGAGCTCTTCATCATCCAGCGCGGTGAGGTGCGGGTCGAGGTCGGGCGCTCACGCCGCGAGGTCGCGCGGCTCGGGCGCGGGCAGTTCTTCGGCGAGATGTCGCTGATGACGGGCGAGCAGCGGAAGGCCTCGGTGCGCGCCGTGACCGAGGCGGAGCTGCTGGTGATCAGCCGCCAGGCGCTGCGCCCGGTGCTCGAGGCCGAGCCGACGCTCGCCGAGACGATCAGCACGGTCCTCGCCGAGCGCGCCGCCTCCCTCGACTCGAAGGTCTCCGTCACGGGGCACGACGCGCCCGGCCTGGGCGCGAGCGACCCCGCGTCGCGCGAGCTGCTCACGCGCATCAAGCGCTTCTTCAGCCTCGGCGGCGACTGAAGCGGTCGCGCGGACGCAGCGTGACAGCATCCCTCCCACGCCACATTTTGGCCGCGATTCGACTCCCGCGACAGGGTGAACGCGAAGGCGCGGGGCAGCGCCGCGGTCGCCTGGTAGTCTGCGCGCGAGGAGCATGATGAGCGAAGCCACGAGGGTCGGGGTCGTACAGGTCACCTCCAACGACGAGGTCGATCGGAACCTGGAGGCGGTCGAGCGCACGACACGCGGCGCCGCGCGCGACGGAGCGCGGCTCGTGGTCGTCCCGGAGTGCTTCGCGTTCCTCGGGCCCGAAGAGGGGAAGCTCGCGATCGCCGAGCCGCTCCCCGAGGGCGGCCCGATCCTCGGGCGGATGCAGGAGCTCGCGCGCGAGCTCTCCGTCGAGCTGGTGCTCGGCGGCCACTGGGAGAAGGGGCCCGACGCCGGGCGCGTCTACAACGCGTGCGTGCACCTCGACGCGAGCGGCTCGGTGCGCGCCGTCTATCGCAAGATCCACCTCTTCGACGTCGACCTGGCGGACGGCACCCGGCTCGCCGAGTCCGAGACGGTGGCGCCGGGAGAGGCGCCGGTGGTCACGGACGCCGCGCTCGGCCGCCTCGGCCTCTCGGTCTGCTACGACCTCCGCTTCCCCGAGCTCTATCGCGCGCTCGTGGACGAGGGCGCCATCGCGTTGGCCGTGCCCGCCGCGTTCACCCTCCACACGGGCAAGGATCATTGGGAGGTGCTGCTGCGCGCGCGCGCCATCGAGGCCCAATCCTACGTCCTCGCGGCCGCGCAGACCGGGCGGCACGTCCAGTCCGATGGCCGAGGAAGCCGCGCCTCGTGGGGCCACGCGATGATCATCGATCCGTGGGGCGCGATCCTCGCGCAATGCGGCGAGGGCGAAGGCCACGCGGTCGCCACCCTCGACCCCGCCTACGTCGCGCGTGTGCGTGGCTCGGTGCCGAGCCTGCGCCACCGACGCCTGCGCTGACGTCGCTCTCCCGCGAGAGATCGCAGAGGCGCCTCCCCGAAGGCGTTGGCGGCGCCTTGGTACGGCGAACGGAAGCTCGCGACCACGTGCAAAGAGGCGCCCGTCCAGCAAGGCGCGACGAGGGAGCGGGCTGTTGGCCCCCAAGTGAGGAGCAACGCAGCTGGACGGGATGGTTCTGCCGCACCTGGTCACGAACTTCCGGGGAGCTGACTTAGCCCTGGCGACCGGGTGAGCGTGTGCGCCACTGCAGGCAGACCGTGCGGAGCGCGCACGCCTCGCAGCGGATCGGATCTCGCCGCGATGGGCACTCGCGGCTCACGCCGAGGTGGCAGAGCGCGAAGTCGAAGCGCACGGGATCCATCGGGTCGAAGCGCCGAAGCGACGCCGTGATCTCCTCCGCCGTCCGCCAGCTCGCGTCGCGTCGGCGCGTCAGGCCGAGGTTCTGACCGATGCGGAGGATGTGGGTGTCGACCGGGATGATCAACATCGCCGGCGCGAGCCCGTGCGGCCGCCAGATCCCGAGATCGACGCCGTCGGCGGGGCGGACCATCCAGCGCAGGTAGAGCAAGAGCCGCTTGCAAGCGCTCCCGCTCCGGGGATCGGGCACCAGGTGGCGCGCGCCGACGTCCGGCGCCCCATCGCGCGACCGGCGCGGGCTCGGGCGGAGCGGGTCCGCGAAGCGCGCGAGCGCTTCCCTCAGCGGCGTCGCCTCGTGCGCCTGCGCGAAGGCAGCGCCGAGCGCGCCCGCCTCGCGCTGAAGCGCACCGGCACGGGCGAGCATCCCCGCCACGTGGTCCCCCCGGTAGACGCGGTGCACGAAGCCTCGGAGCGCGCGCCGCAGCGCGGCCTCGGAGCGCTCGGCGACCGCGCGCGCGGGGCGCTCGCCGAGCACGTCGAGGACCCGCGCGATGCTCGCCCGGACCGCCGTCACGTTGCCGAAGGCGAGCGCCGCCGCGAGCAGCCCGACGAGCTCCTGATCGGCGGGGTCTGCGAAGCGATGTACGAAGCTGACCGGGTCGGCGGCGCGCCGCGCCACGACGTCGGCGCCCGCGCAGAGCTCCTCGAGCTTGGCGCCGAGGCGCGCGTCGCACGCGGTCGGTCGCGGCGCCGCCATCACGGATCCCGGTCGAGGGGCTCGGCCAACAGCGGCGGTGGTGAGCGGTCGGTGGTCACGCCGCCCCGAGACAGCGCGCGGTCGCGCAGGCCTTCCAGCGTGTTCGTGTTCGGGAAGCCGATGTGGCGGCCGATGATCAGCCCGCGCGCATCGAGCGCGATGAAGGTCGGCACGGCGGGGATCCGACCGAGCGGGCTCGTGCCGTTCGTGACGTCCCCGGCGGGGTCGTAGGTGAGCGGAAAGGGCGGCGCGAGCGCCCGCTCGTAGGGATCGACGAGCTGCTCGGCGCCGGGCTGCGCGGCGATGCCGACGACGTGCACGTCCTCGTAGTGCCGCGCGAAGCGCGAGAGGGGCCGGAGCGACGCCTGGCTGACGCCATCCCAGGTCGCGAAGACGAAGAGGATGACCGGACGTCCCCGCAGATCACCGAGGTGCAGCCACTCGCCGCCAGCCCGGCGGAGGGTCAGCTCGATCGGCCGCTCGGAGGGGCGCCCCGTGCTCGCGCCGACCACGGGCTCTTCGCTCCGCGCCCCGCCGCACCCCACGCCGAGCGCCACCACGAGCGCGAACAAACCTCGCACGACACGAGGCCGCCCGTTGGAGCGCGCCGGCGCGGGTCCCGCCCGTCGCCGAGCGCTACCGCTCGCCCTTTTGCCCGACGAATTGATCCTTCTTCTCCCTGAAGAGCACGTTGAACGTCGTGAGCGAGCCGTAGCATCCCGTGATGTACTGCTGCAGCTGCACCTTCTCCTCGTCGCTCAGCTTGCTGGCGTTCACCTTCTGCTCGAGCACGCGGAGCTTGTCGCGCAACATCACGATCTTCTTGAAGAAGACGTCGATCGGGATGCTCTTCTCCTGCGTCCCCTCACGCCCGGGCTTGATCACGATCTCGCCGCCCGCCCACCGGTCGCCGAGCGGGACCTCGCTCAGCCCCAGCTCCTCGAGGATCACTTCTCGAAGCACTTCTCGAAACTCGTCCTGGTCCATGTCGATGCCGATCTCCTGCGGGATGGTGACGCGCCGAACGACGGGGGCGTCGGCGTCCTTCTGATAGCTTCGGGGGGCGCCAGCGACTTTCTTTCGCTTTAGCGCCCCGTCAAAGGACGCGCCGATGACCTTGTAGCTGGAGCAGGTGTTGGAGTCCTTCAGCGGAGGCCGCAGCCAACCGAGCCGACACTCACCCCAGCGGGCGCCTTGCTCGTCCGTCCGCAGGGGGATGAACCACCCACACGTGCCACATCGCCCCTGGAGGTTGCGCTCGTGCTCGCTCATGCGGACGCAACGTACAACGGCTCGCGCCCGAGGGCGACGCGCGACGTTCGTCGGAGTACTCAGCTTCCCATGAGGAGCTGTCGCCAGGTCGCCAGCCCCTCCCCCACGGGGCGTGGTTCGAAGCGGAATCGTGCGAGGCGAAGCGGACGTAGTCCGCGAAGCTGCACGATTCCGCGAGACAGTCGCAACCGCGCGACAGCGCGGTGCGACGAAGCCCCGCGGGGCCCCTCCCGCGAGCCTGGGTCGGTTCCACGCTCGCGCGTGGCCCGACACTCTCGTGGAATCGTTCAGCTCCGTGGACTTCGTCCACTCCGCTTCGAACGATTCCACTTCGAAGCGCTCGCTTCGCTCGCTGCGCGCCGTCCAGTAGGGCGGCTTGCGAGAACGGCTGAGCTTCTTTCAGCGGCCGTCGATGCCCTGCTCGGTCCACAGCGAGCCGAGCACCCCCGACAGGCGCTCGCGCACGAGCGCCCGCACCTCGGCCGCCGAGCTCGCCCGGGCCGCGTCTGCGGCCAGCGCCGCGAGGGACGCCCCGTCGAGGCGGCGGACCCCCTCGGCGACGAAGGGAAGCGAAGCGAGCGGTACGGAGAGGCGCCGGAAGCCGATCCCCAGCACCACCGGCAGCGCCAAGGGATCGGCCGCCATGTCGCCGCACATCGTGATCTCGCGCTCGCCCGCGCCCGCCGCGACGATCCGGAGCAGGGCGAGCACGGCGGGATCGAGCGGATCGGCGAGTGACGCGACATCGGGATCGCAGCGGTCGACCGCGAGCGTGTATTGGACGAGGTCGTTCGTGCCGACGCTGAGGAAGTCCACCTCGGCGGCCAAGCGGTCGACGAGGAGCGCCGCCGCCGGGACCTCGACCATCGCGCCGAGAGGGACGCGCGCGTGCGCCCGCCCCTCGGCCTCGAGCTCTCGCGCGCAAGACTCGACGATCGATCGCGCGAGCCGGAGCTCCTCCACGTTCGTCACGAGCGGCAGCAGCAGGCGCGCGTCCCCCTCCGCGCCGGCGCGCAGGATCGCGCGGACCTGCGCGCGGAAGAGGTCGGGACGGCGCAGCGCGAGGCGGAGCGCGCGCAGCCCGAGCGCGGGGTTCTGCCCCACCGCCGCCCGATGGGCGCCGCCCGAGGGCACCTTGTCGCCGCCGAGGTCGAAGGTGCGAAAGACCACGGGGCTCGGCGCCGCCCCTCGCAAGACCTCCCGGTACACCTCGAGCTGCGCGTCCTCGTCCGGCGCCGCCCCGCGCTCGAGGAAGAGGAACTCCGTGCGGTAGAGCCCGACGCCCGCGGCCCCCTGCGCGCACGCAGCGGCGGCCTCGGAGGGGAGCTCGATGTTCGCCAGCACGGTGACGAGCTCGCCATCTCGCAGGCGCGGCGCCTCTCGCGCGCGCGCTCGCGCAACTCGCTCGCGAACCCGCGGAAGCGCGTGCCCCGCTGCAGCGCGGTCTCGCGCTCCTCCTCCGCGGGGTGCACCACCACGCGACCATGCAGCGCGTCCACGATCACCTCGGGGGTGCCCTCGACGCGGTCGAAGAGGCCCCGCGCGCCGACGATGGTCGGCACCTCGAAGGCGCGCGCGAGCAGCGCGGTGTGGCTCGTCGCGCTGCCGCCGTCGGTGACGAGCCCGCGCACGCGCGGGTCCCCGAGCAGGCGCACCGCGTCGGCGGGGGAGAGATCGGCCGCGAGCACGACGACGTCTCGGGGCGGGAGGGTGAGGCGATCCCGCTCTCCGCGCAGGTGCCGCAGGATGTGGTCGCCCACGTGCGCGACGTCCTGCGCGCGCTCGCGAAAGTAGTGGTTCGTCGAGGCGAGCAGGGGCGCCTCGAGCGCAGCGACCGCACGCTCGAGCGCCCACTCGGCGGCGAGCCCCTCGTGCTCGATGCCGCGGATGGTCGAGTCGATGAGGAGCTCATCGCGATGCATCAGGAGCTGCGCGTCGAGGACGAGCGCCATCTCCGGATCGAGCGCGTCCCGCGCCTCCTCGAGCTCCGCCCGTGACGAGTCGAGCGCGTCACGGAGCCGCGCGACCTCCGCGGCGCGGTCCCCGGCGCGGCGGCGCACCGCGCGGCCGGGCCGAGGGACGAGGTGCACGGGGCCAACGCCGACGCCGAGGGACGCGACGATGCCCACGACCTCGAGCCGGGGCTCACTCACCCGCGACCCCTTCGCCGAAGCCAGAAGCGAAGAGGTCCCCGAGGGCGCGGACCGCCGCGTCGGCGTCCACGCCCTCGGCGCGGACCCGGATCCGCGCGCCGCGCTCGCCGCAGAGCAAGAGGACCCCCATGATGCTCTTGGCGTCGGCGCGCTGGCCGTCCTTCTCCAGCTCGACGCGCGCGGCGAAGCGGCCCGCCTCACGTACCAGCTTCGCGGCCGCGCGCGCGTGCAGACCGAGCGTGTTGACGATCTCGAAGGCCCCCTCCGCCCTCTCTCGCGCGCCCTCGCTCATGGTCCTCCGCGCCCGACGTCGCGGTGGTGGACGTGGACCTCCCGTCCGTCGCCGAGCCGCTTCGAGAGCGCCTCCGCGAGGGCCACGCTCCGGTGGCGTCCGCCCGTGCAGCCGACGGCGATCGTCAGGTAGGCCTTCCCCTCCTCCGCGTAGCGCGGGAGGGTGTGCAGCAGCAGCCGCGTCACGTCGTCGAGGAGCTCGAGGGCAGCCGGCTGACCGAGCACGAAGTCGGCGACGATGGCCTCGAGCCCAGTGTGCGGGCGAAGCGCCGGGTCGTGATGCGGGTTCGGCAGGTGCCGGAGGTCGAAGACGAGGTCCGCGTCCTTCGGCAGCCCGTACTTGAAGCCGAAGGAGACGACGCGGACGACCATCTGCCAGGACGCGCCGTCACGCGACATCCACGAGACGATGGCGCGCTTGAGGTCGTGCACGCTCATGTCGCTCGTGTCGATGACGTGAGAGGCCTCGGCGCGAAGGGCCGACAGCCGCTCGCGCTCGGACTCGATCGCGCCGAGCACGTTGCCGCCGCTCGCGAGCGGGTGCGGACGCCGGGTCTCGCTGTAGCGCCGCAGGAGGACGTCGTCGGCGCAGTCGAGGAAGAGCACGTCCACGCCGTGGGCGGCCTCGCGGAGCGCGTCGAGCATCTCCGCGCTCCCCGCGAGGAAGGTCCCGGTGCGCACGTCGACGCCGAGCCCGAGCCGGCGAACCCGCGGCTCTCCCGCGTTCGACCGGGCGCTCGCGAGCTCGGCGAGCGGCAACGCGAGCGCGGGCGGCAGGTTGTCGACGCAGTAGAAGCCGAGATCCTCGAGGACGTGCAGCGCGGTCGAGCGCCCTGCCCCGCTCAGGCCGGTGACGACGACGACGTGCAAGCTCATCGCGCGAAGCATATCGCAAGGCGCCGGTGGTGCTCGGCGGATTTGGCGATCCCGTACCGGCGAGGATTCGGCGTCGCTCGGCGGTCCGAATCGACGGAGGACATGCAGAGCATATTCGAGGAGATAGGCCGAAGGCCGGTCGGGCCGCCGAGCGGCGCCGAGGACCGGCGCAAACGGATCGTCAACTCCGCCGAGCACTAGTGCCCCCAACCCGAAGTTCGTTCCGGGTATCCGCGGCCCTCGACGCGGATCTCGCTCGCCGACCTCCTCCGGGCAGAACTTTTGGCCTGTCCGCTTCGTCGGCGCGGCAAGCGACCTCCACGCCGATCATCCACGGCAACCCGGAACGAACTTCGGGTTGGGGGCACTAGGCGCTTGTCGAGCGGTCCCGCCCGTCAACGCGGCACCAACGCCTCGAGCACCTCGCCGAGGTGACGCGTCGGCAGGGCCCCGTGCGACGCCCGCCCCTCGATCACTCGGATGGGCGCGGCGCTGTCGAGCGCGTCGCCGAGCGCGAGCCCGTGACGCCGCGCGAGCCGCGCGAGCCGTTCGTTCTCTCGCCGCGTCCCGCCTCGGCCGACGACGAACGAGGAGAGCCGACGGCGCGTCGGGTCCGCTGAGACCCACTCGAAGAACGCGTGGGTCCCCGCGTAGAGCGCGTCGAGGAGGACGACCTCCGTGACGCGCGAGCCGGCGCCGCTGCGGAGCCACGCGAGCGCGCTCTCGAAGCCCGCCGAGTGCGCGACGAGCACGATCGGCGCCTCGGCCGGCGCGCCGATGTCGGCGAGGAAGCGCGAGGCGTAGCCGGGCTCGCGGAACCGCCCGGCGCTGCCCGAGCGGCCGCGGAACGCGAGCTGCGGCAGCACGAAGAGCGCGCTCGGCGCCGCCCGCGCGTGGAGGTCGACGAGACCCCACCCCGGCTCCGCGGCGAACCCCGGCCCACACGAGACGTCCCCCGCCCCCGCGAGCACGGCGACACACCCGCGCCAGCCATGGAGGAAGACGACGATGGCGCGAGGCGTCCCCGAGGGCCGCCACACGACGGCGTGGGGCGCGCCTCGCGGCGTGGGGTGAGGCGGCGACCCGAGCGTGAGCGCGGCGGCCCCAGCAGAGTCGGCCCCGGCCTCAGACCCGGACCCAGACCCAGACCCAGGCCCAGACCCGGCCCCCGACTCGGACCCGGACCCGGACCCAGACCCAGACGCGGACCCAGACCCGGACCCAGACACGGGCCCAGACCCGGACCCAGACCCAGACACGGACGCGCCCGGTTCCTCCGTCGAAGGAACGTCCCCACACGCGATCGCCCCCAGGGCTATCATCGCCACATGGGCAGCGCCTCGAACTTTCCCGAAGCGAACACGACCGTCCGCGCGCTCATCGCCGACCCGGCGGTGGGCGAGATGCTGGAGCTGCTCGCGGGGGAGAGCTCGCTCGATCGACCGCTTCGGCATCCGAGAATCCAGAAGAGCGGGCTCGTCCTCGTCGGACACAGCCGCGGCATCGTCCGGCACCGGGTCCAGGTGCTCGGCGAGACGGAGATCAGCTTCCTCGAATCCCTCGATCCCGTCACCCGCCGCCAGCGCTGCGACTTCCTCTTCTCGCTCGACCTCTCGCTCGTCGTCGTGACGCGTGGGGTGAGCCCCCTTGCGGAGCTCCTCGACGCCGCCCGCGCGACGGGAACCCCCTTCGCCATCATGGAGCCGCGCTCGAGCCGAGCGATCGCGCTCATTCACGCGGTGCTGGATCGACTGCTCGCCCCGAGCGAGACGCGGCATGGGGTGCTCATCGATGTCCACGGGCTCGGCGCGTTGCTGCTGGGGCCGAGCGGCATCGGCAAGAGCGAGTGCGCGCTCTTCCTCGTCGAGCGCGGCCACCGGCTCGTCGCCGACGACCAGGTCATCCTCAGTCGCACCCCGAACGGCGAGGTCATCGGCCGCCCCCCGCCCTTGCTGCGGCATCACCTGGAGCTCCGCGGCATCGGCATCGTCAACATCCGCGATCTCTTCGGCGCGACCGCCGTTCGCGAGGACAAGGTCGTCCACTTGGTGGTCGAGCTCTGTCCGTGGGATCCCGACGAGGAATTCGATCGGCTCGGCCTCGACGACCTGCGCCACGAGCTCCTCGGGCTCTCGCTGCCGATGCTGCGGATCCCCGTGCAGCCTGGCCGCAACATGGCCGTCATCCTCGAGGTCGCGGCGCGCAACCAGCTCCTCAAGCGGGCCGGCCGAGATGGGGCGCGCGAGTTCGTCCGCGCGCTCCACGCCCGCCTCGGCATCACCCCGGACGACTGAGCGCCGCCGCCCTTCGAGGGGACCATCACCAGTCTCCTCTCCGTGTCCGTGTGTCCAGGTCCGGGTCTGGTCGCCAGCTCGGCGATGAGGCGGTCGTGCGCCAGGCCCGCGGGGCGCCGCTCGGCCCCTTCGCAGCGGCCCCCAACGAGGCGACCCCCGTCCGGAAGGCGAGGCGACCCGGAGGGCCCGCTCGCGGGAGCTGGCGGGGCGCCCCTTCAACGCACGACGTCGAGGATGTCGGCGATCGACTCCGCGCTGACCAAGCGCTCTCGCACCTCTCGGCGCCGGAGCAGGCGGGAGACCTCCGCGAGCACCCGCAGATGCTGGCTCGGCTTGTCCTCGGGCGCGAGGATCGCGACGAAGACCTGGACGCGCTCGCCGTCGACCGCGTCGAAGGGGACCCCTTCTCCGTGGACGAGGAGCGCAGCCCGGATCTGGTCGAGCCCGGCCACGCGCCCGTGCGGGATCGCCACCCCGCTGCCGACGCCGGTGCTGGCGAGCGACTCTCGCGCCATCAGCACGCGGTAGACCTCGTCCTCCGGCAGGGAGGGGTCGTCCGCAGCGAAGAGACGGGAGATTTCGCGGAGAACCGAGGGCTTGTCCTCTGCCTCACGGGAGAGGCGCACGCGCTCTTCCCGAAAAAGCTCCGCGAGCAGCATCGCTCAGGCGAGTAGCCGATCTCGGCCCCTCCGCGCAAGTCGTCAGTGCGCTTCGAGGGGCCGCCGGAGCCCTCGCCCTGTCAGTGCGGGTGGCGCTTGCGATCGGTCTGCGTGGCCTTCGCGTCGCGCACCTGCCGGTCGATCTTGTCGAGGCAGAGATCGATCGAGGCGTACATGTCCTCCGAGCGCTCGTGCCCGGCGTAACGCCCGCCGTCAGCGGTCACGATGATGTCGATGACGTGCAGGTGACGCTCGAGGCAGACCGTGACGTCCGCCGTGAGCGGCGCGCGGAGATACTTCTGGAGCCGACGAATCTTCTCGGAGGCGTATTGCTTCACCGCGTCCGACGAGTCGAGGTTGCGGAAGCTGAACGTGATCTGCATCGCTCCTCCTCGCGGGTCGACGTCGTGACCCGCCGTATGCCCAGATGATCCCGGACGCCGAGGCGGAACGCCCCGAGCGCCCGCTCGCTCACGTCAAGCCATGTCCCACTCAGTGGCCCGCCGGCTTGGCCGGCGTTGCCCCACCGCGCTCCCGGCGCCGCGCTCGTGATGCTCGACGCCCACCGACGGCCGTGGCCGTGACGTTCGCGCGTCGTCTTCATCGAGGGAGGTCTCCGGTCAAAAGTATTGTTTTCGCTTCGAAGAGCTGAGGATGTTGAGCATGTCGCGATACTTCGCGACGGTGCGGCGCGCGATCTTGATGCCGCGCTGCTCCTTGAGCAGCTCGACGATCTGCTGATCGGACCAGGGGTTCTTCGGATCCTCGTCCGCCACGATCTGCTGGATCGCCTGCTTGACGCTCTCGGACGCGATGTCGTCCTTGCCCTCGCGCTTGATGGCCGAGTTGAAGAAGAACTTCAGCTCGAAGAGCCCCCGCGGCGTGTGGACGTATTTGTTGCTCGTGACGCGCGAGATGGTGCTCTCGTGCATCCCGACGGCCTCCGCGACGTCGCGCAAGATCATCGGTTTGAGGAACTGGATGCCACGGTCGAAGAACTCACGCTGCTTCTCGACGATGCACTCGGTGACCTTCACGATGGTCTTCCGGCGTTGGTCGATGCTGCGGATGAGCCACTGGGCCGAGCGGAGCTTCCCCTGAATGTACTCTTTGGCCTTCGGGTCCTCTTGCATCGCGGCGCGGTAGAAACCGCTGATCTTCAGCTTCGGCATCCCATCGTCGTTGGGCACCACGTAGTAGTCGTCGCCGACCTTGTGGACGTAGACGTCCGGCGTGATGTAGCGCGGCTCTTCGACGATGTAGTTGCGGCCTGGCCGAGGCTCGAGCTCGGCGATCACCTGCGCGACGTCGTAGACCTCCTCGACGGGGACATCGAGCTCGCGCGCGATCTTGTTGTAGTTCCGGCTCTCGAGCTCGGGGATGTGCCGCTCGATGATCTTCATCACGAGCTCGTCCATCCCGTGGATCTCGGCTTGGACGAGCAGGCACTCCTGCAGGCTCCGCGAGCAGACCCCGACCGGGTCGAAGCGCTGCATCATCTTGAGGACCTCTTCGGCGTCCTCGGGGTGCAGGCCGGCCTCTTCGGCGAGCTTCGGCACGACCTCGTCGGGGGTCAGCCCCTCGATCTTGAGGTAGCCGTCGTCGTCGAGGTTGCCCACGACGAGGGCACCGAACTCCATCTCATCCTCGACGAAGTCCCCCATGCGCAGCTGCCAGAAGATGTGCTGCGTCAGATCCTCGCCGCGGGTCAGCGTCTGTTCGACGCCGGGCATCTCCTCGTCGCCGCCGCGGCGGAACGACGGAACCGGCTGCTGGAGCGAGTGGTTCTCGAGGTAGCGCTCCCAGTCGATGTCTTCCTTCTTGTCCTTGTTGGCGTCGGTGGTCGCCTCCCGGTCGTCCGAGGCGATCTGCTTGTCGATCGTCGTGGACTCTTCGGGGATCTGGACTTCGCGGAGGTCGCGCCCGTCGAGCGAGTCCTCGAGGACCGGGTTCTCGAGCAGCTCCTCCTGGACGAGCTCCGCGAGCTCCATTCGCGACATCTGCAGCAGCTTGATGGCTTGCTGCAGCTGCGGCGTCATCACGAGCTGCTGCGAGAGACGTAGCTGTTGCTTGATTTCCATGCGCTGACCTTGGGCGCCGAGGCCTCCCGCAGCATACACGCGGGGCGAGAGGATGCGAAGCCCGTACCATGCCGCGACGCGCCCGATCGTCGCCACGTCCAGGGGCGCCGGGCAGCTCGAGCCCTCCCGCGTGTCACGTACCCCTCGAAAGGCTCGAAGCGCACCCGCGCGGGCGTTAGGGTACCGCCCATGGGTCTCTTCGACCGCTTCGAGCGCTTCCTCGACGACGTCCTCTTCCTCCCCGAGGACGTCCGCGAAGGGCTCGACGCGGGCGATCGCGCGCTCGAGGCAGAGCTCTTCCGCGAGGCCGCCTCGATCTACCGCGACGTGCTCGAATCGCGACCGCAGCTCCCGCGCGCGCTCGTCGGCCTCGCGCACGCGCTCCGGGGCGTGGGTGATCACGCGGGCACCCTCGAGGCGCTCGAGCAGGCCCGACGGGTGCTGCCCGAGGATGACGAGCTCGCCCTCTGGACCGCGCGTCTGGCGCTCGAGCTGGACGACGCCGATCGGGCGGCCGCCGCCGCCCGCGACGCAGCCCAGCTGCGGGCGGCCGCCGGTGGCCCCCCCCTCGCCGAGGCCTGCGCCCTCGCGGCGACCGCGGAGTGGCGGCGGGGCCGCCCCGACCGGGCCGCGCGCGAGCTCCGCAAGGCCCTCGCGAGCGATCCGAGCCAACACGGGCTCCACGTCGACCTCTCCTACGCGCTCGCGGACGCGGGGCTCATGGGCGCCGCGCGCTCGGCGGCGGTCGCGGCGCCCACCGAGCAGCTCTCCCCCACCCAACGTCGCCACCTCGGCGACCTCCTCGATCGGCTCGGCGATCCCGAGCGCGGCCGCGCGCTCCTCGAGTCGGCCCTGGCCGAGGGGGACCCCGGGGCGGGCCTCGTCCTCGCGAAGGCGGCGATTCGCGACGGGCGCCTCGACGACGCCGAGCTCCTCGGCCAGCGTGCCGTCGCCGCCGGCCTCGGCGCGCAAGCCCTCGGGGTGCTCGGGGACGCCCTCGCCGCCGCGGGGCGCTTCGCCGAGGCGGCCGAGGCGCTCGCGGCGGCGGCCGAGGCCGGCGACGACGACGCGCTCGACCGCGCCCTCCGCGTCGCGCCTCGAGCCACGTTGATCGGCTTGCTCGAGCGCTTCGGCCCACGCGTGGCCGAGCGCAGCGGCGAGGAGCTCGT
>JAHBWH010000122.1 GCA_019637115.1 Myxococcales bacterium
CGATGGGGCTGTCACGAAGTTACAGCCCCATCAGCGCCGCGCCGGTGTGGCGGGGCGTGTCGTCCCCGCCGTGAGCCGCGCAGACACCCCTCGACGCAGACGGACACTCGAACGGGCAGAGTCGCGAAGTCGGACGCGGACACGGACACGGACACGGACACGGACACGGACACGCACCCCCTCTCCGATCCGCTACCCTGCCCGCGATGAACGTCCTGCCCATCGCGCAGATTGGAGAGCCCGTCCTGCGGGAGCGCGCACGCGAGATCGACCGTGACGAGCTGGCGACCCCCGAGACCCAGCGCTTCATCGACGACCTCGTCGCGACGATGCGACACGCGCGAGGCGCGGGGCTCGCGGCGCCGCAGGTCTTCCGGCCGATCCGGGTGCAGGCGATCGAGGTCGGCGACAACCCGCGCTATCCGTACAAGCCGAAGATCCCTCTCACGATCTTGGTGAACCCGACGCTCACGCCGCTCACGGACGAGCGCTTCGAGAACTACGAGGGCTGCCTGAGCGTGCCGAACCTCCGCGGCGTCGTCCCGCGCTACGTCGGCGTGCGCGTGCAGGCGTGGGATCGCCACGGCGCGCCCCTCGACTTCGAGGTCTGGGGCTTGAGCGCGGGCACCTACCAGCACGAGACCGACCACCTCGACGGCAAGCTCTTCGTCGACCGCGTCAGCGACCCGCGCACGCTCTGCACCTGGGAGGCGTTCGAGAAGCACTACCGCGACGCTTTCGTCGCGCGCGTCGAGGCCTTGGTCGCGCGCTTCGGCGCCTGAGTCAGCGGAGCTGAACTACGAGATCCCAGGTCGACGTGTCTGCCCCCGTAGCGCGAGCGCGGTCGCCGAGGTCCGAACGACCGGCACCCGGCGCGAGACGCCTCGCGCGCGCGCGAGACGCCTCGCAGGGGCCTCACGCCACGCGAGACGCCTCGCACCCGCGCGAGACGCCTCGCAGGGGCCCCACGCGAGACGCATCGCATGGCCCGACGCGGACCCCTCGTGGGCCCGACGCGTCGAAGCCCTCGTCGAGCCAACGACGAGGGCTTCGCGTCGCGGTCGAGGCGCTCAGGCGATGTCGAGGAGGGGCTCCTTCGGGAGCCGGCCACGCTCCTCGAGCGCCGCCGGCGTGCGGCCGCTGGCGCGCTCGGCGTCCGCGGCGCGCCCCTCCGCGAGGATCTTCTCGGGGACGGGGCGGAGGTTCCAGACGATCCCAAACCAGCTCAGCACCACGAGCGTGTAGTAGGTGATGTCGACCTCCCACCGATAGAAGCCGTTGCGCGCCGACGCCTGGTAGCGGTGGTGGTTGTTGTGCCAGCCCTCGCCGAGCGTGATGAGCGCGAGCCAGAAGTTGTTGCGGCTGTCGTCGGTCGTCTCGAAGCGGCGCTTGCCCCAGACGTGGGCGAGCGAGTTGATGAAGAACGTGCCGTGCCAGGCGAGGACCGTGCTCAGGAAGAAGCCGACGAAGAGGCCGGGCAGCCCCATGGTGAGCAGGCAGACGACGCCGAGGATGATCGGGGGGACGAGGAAGTATTTGTCGAGCCAAACGAGCTCCGGGTACTTCGCGAAGTCCTTGATCCGATCCATGTCGGTCTCTTCCGCGCCCTGGATGAAGATCCAGCCGAAGTGGCTGAACCAGAAGCCCTCGCGCACCGGAGAGTGCAGGTCGCCTTCGAGGTCCGAGTATTTGTGGTGGCGACGGTGGTGCGCCGCCCACCAGAGCACGCCGCGCTGGGCGCTCGTCATCGCGACGAAGGCCAAGATGAACTGGAAGACCCGGCCGGTCTCGAACGCGCGATGCGAGAAGTAGCGGTGGTACCCCGCCGTCACGCCCCAGAGGCGGATGACGTAGAGCGCGATGCAGGTGATCACGGCGGGCCACGTGAAGCCCGTCCAGAAGACCCCCAACGCCAGGAGATGGATGAGGAGGAAGGGGATCGCCCCCGCCCACCCGATACGCCGGTTGCCCATCCACTCCGGCACGATGTCGCTCTGCTTCGCCATGACGTGAAGCTAGAACGACCGACCTAGAATCACCGTCACCGTTGCGTCGAACGATGTAATTGTTGTGTCACTACCCGGCGTGCGCGTCGTCTCGCGCGCCTGCCGCACCGTCACCACGACCGGACGCAGCGACACGACACGCACGCGTACGGCTCGTCCTGACTGAGCCCTCGGTGCGCTTCGCGTCGGTCGTGTCGTCGCCCACCGTCGCCCACCGTCGCCCACCGTCGCCCACCGTCACCCAGCGTCACCCAGCGTATGTCGACGGCGCAAACGAGCGAACGCCGCTCACGATCGCGCGGCGAACGACCCCGCTCGAGACGCTCACTCGGGGACGAACTTGTACCCCGCGCCGCGCACGCTCAAGAAGTGACGCGGGTCGGTCGCGTCCTCCTCGAAGTGCTTGCGAAGCCGCCCGATGAAGTTGTCCACGGTCCGCGTGTAGCCGTAGTTCCGGAGCTTCCAGACCTTCTCCATCAGCTCTTCGCGCGAGAGCACGCGCTGCGGGTGCTCGCTGAAATACTTCAAGAGGTCGAGCTCGAGCTGCGTGAGCTTGAGCGCCTCGCCCGCGACGGTCACCTCGTGGGTGTCGAAGTCGACGTGCGCACGCCCGAAGGCGAGCACGCTCGACGAGGTCGTGCCGCGGCGGCCCTCCCACGCTCGACGGCGGAGCAGCGAGCGCACCCGCGCGAGCAGCTCCTCGAGCGAGAAGGGCTTGACCATGTAGTCGTCGGCGCCCGCCTCGAGGCCACGCACGCGATCCTCGGCCGCCGAGCGAGCGGTGAGCATGATGACGGGCACGAAGTTGCCCGCGTCGCGTAGGCGCCGGCAGAGCTCGAACCCATCGAGGTCGGGCAACATCACGTCGAGCACGATCGCGTCGTAGCCGTTGGACGAGGCCACCAGCCGCTCGGACGCCGCGCGCGCGGACGTCGCGACGTCGACCCCATAGCCCTCGAGCTCGAGGTTCAGCTTCAACCCCGCGGCGAGGTGCTCTTCGTCTTCCACCACCAGCAGGCGACCAGCCATCAGGCGGTCACCGTGTCGGAAGGCTCGGTAGAGGGCAAGGTGACGCGAACGGTCGTCCCCTTGCCGAGGCCTTCCGACTCGACCTCGACCTGGCCACCGAGGTTCTTCACGAGCGCCGAGACGACGAAGAGGCCGAGCCCCGTCCCCTTGCGCTCGCGCACCTCCTCGCTCTGCACGCGGTAGAAGCGCTGGAACACCGAACTCTGGTGCGCCGGGTCGATCCCGATGCCCCGGTCGACGACCTCGACGACCACCCGCTGCGGCGTCGCGCGCCGCGCGCGCACGGTGACGTGAACCGGGTCGTTGGAGTACTTCACCGCGTTGTCGATCAGGTTGCGCAGCACGATCGTCAGGGAAGCCTCGTCGCTCGCCACGCTGAAACCTTCGGGCACGTCGACCTCGATCGCGTCGGCCGCGAGCTTGCGGCGCGCGCGCGCGACCGTCGCGATCTCGGCCGCGAGCGCGTGAAGGTCGACCGGCGACACGGTCACGCCCTCGGCGTCCATGTTCGCGAGGCGGCTCGACTGGAGCACGTCGTCGATGAAGCTCGTCAGGCGGTCGACGTCCTCGAGCATCATCTGGCGGACCTGCTCGCGCTTGTCGTGGGGGAGGTCCGCGCGACCGAAGGTCTCGAGGCAGAGCCGGAGGCTCGCGAGCGGGCTCTTGAGCTCGTGGGTGACCGAGTCGATGAAGCTGTCTTGTCGTCGCACCTCGAGGATCTCGCGCGCGAGGTAGAAGCTGAAGAGCACGAGCACGGTGGCGATCACGACGAAGCTGATCGCGCCAACGACGAGCAGCCAGACGTCGAGGGCGATCTCCGAGCGCGTCGCGAGGTTCTCGGCGATGAGGAGTGTCCACCCGACGAGCAGCGCGACCGCGAGGGGCACGCTGACCGCGGCGAGCACGATCGGCGTCGAGACCGAGCGGAGGTTCCGGCGACGAGCCATCCGCCGCTCGCATACCACGGGGCACGGGCGAGGTGGTACAAGGCGAGCATGGGACAGGACGGCGAGAAGAGCGGGACCATCTACCTGCTCCTCGGGTGCGCGGGGTTGCTCATCGTGGGGCACTGCGTGGCGACGGGGGTCGGCATCTGGCTCGTGCTCGAGCGCGCGGAGCCCCCGCCCGGCCCCGGGCCCGCCGTCGCCGTCCCCGCCGTCCCGCAGCCGCCGCTCCCCTTCGAGCCCCCCAAACCCCCGGTCGATCCGATCGAGCCGCCGCGCGGCCCGGCGCTCCCGCCCCCACCCGCCTTCGGAGCGACGCCGCTCGTCATCCGCGCGAACGTCGACGAGATCGACGGCAGCCGACCCGTGGAGCCCGGCGTGAGCTGCGAGATGACCGTCGAGCGCCACACGCTCCCGAGCCCCCCTGGCTTCTGGTGCCGGACGCAGATCCTCTGCGGGGGCAAGCTCCTCTACGGCGGCCCGCAGGCAGGCTACTTCTACTGCGATTGGTCGAACCCGGCCGTGCGCCACGTCCGCGGCGAGGACGGCGAGACATATCGGATCGACAACGACGCGGCGATGGCGCTCGACACACGCGCGCAGACCCTGACGATCCGAGACGACGACGGCGGCGCCCACGGCGCGTACACGCTCCGCGCCCGCGTCACCGAAGTGCGCTAGCAGCCCGTTGAAGAACCTAGTTCTTCAACGGAGCCGCGTGTTTTGGGGGAGGCTCCGGTGGGCTTTGCCCACTGGAGGGGGTCTTTCCGAAAGACCCCAGAAAGAAGAGGCAGTCCGTTGAGGAACTCGAAGAGTTCTTCAACGGGCAGCTAGTCACCCGTCGCGAAGTTCGTTGCAAGACGAACTTCGCGAAAGGTGACGTCGTTGGGAGGGGGACCCGACGCGATTCACTCGCGCCGGGGGAGGGTCTGGGACAGCCCCTCCAAGAAGGAGGCAGTCACTTAGAGCGGGGGGTTTTGTAAGACCCCCCCTGCTCCAAGTGACGAGTGGTGCTCACTCCGTCGCGGCGAGTCGTGCGCGCGCGGGGCCGTGCAGGCGGGGATCCGCCTCGGCCGCGAGGCGCTCGAGGCGGACGCGCAGGTCGCGATCGAGAGGCCAGGAGCTCGTCGCGCGCAAGGCGGCGGCGCGGACGAGCGCCGCTTGGTTGGAGTCCAACACGCGCAGCACGACGGCGCGCGACTCGGGGCTCGGATCGCCGGCCAAGAGCAGGAGCGCCCGCGCGCGCACGAGCAGCAGCCGATGACGCTCCGCGAGCCAGCGGAGGCGCACGAGCGCCTCGGGCGCGCGCAAGCTCTCGGCGCGCGGGAGGTCGCGCGCGTGCCGCGCGCGGAGCCTCTGTGCGAGGGCTTCGGCGCCTTCGGGCGGCGCGGCGGTACCCTCCGCGGCGATCCCCTCCGCGGCGGTGCCCTGCGCGGCGGTGCCCTCCGCCGTGGTCTGCGCGCTGGTGAGCGCCGCCGCGGACAGCGACGCGAAGCAGGTGAACGCGAGCCACGAGACCGCGCGCACGCGCGCGCGGAAGAGCCGCACGGCGGCGCGGACGGTGCTGGATCGGTGGCCCGAGTGCATACGCGCGCGCACGGGCCCGCGCCCACAGGGGCGGCGGCGGTCGCGCTTCGGGGTCGGCGCAGCGACGCTCATCGCACCACCGGGCTCAGGGCGAGGAGCCGACGCTGCCAGGGCGAGAGCTCACGTTGGGGGAACGAACCGGAGATCCAGAACATGAGGTTGCCACCATCGAGATCCGCGCACTCCTCCGCAGACACCACTCCGTCACCGTCCGTGTCGCGACTTGCGGGACACTCCGCCGTGTCGCCGAGCGGATCGTGGTCGAGGCCCTCGGCCTCCGTCGTGTGGAAGAGCCCGAGCTGATGCCCGAGCTCGTGCGCGGCGGTCTCGGCCATCGTGAGCACGTCGACCCTCCCCTCCTCGTCGAGGTGAGGATCGACCGCGACGAGGACCCCGGCGGAGGCGGCGCCCGGCACGCCGTTGGCGCCTGGGATCCCTCCCGCGATCCCCAGGGTATCCAGCTCGTCGACGAACCCTTGGATCACGTAGATCGGGATCCTGACCGCGTCGGCGGGCCGGTAGCTGCCGCGAAGGCGCAGCGTCGCCTCGCCCTCGGCGGGCGGGAACGGATCGCCCGGGACCGCGGCGATCGAGACCTCGATCGAGACCGCCAGCCCCGTCGCCTCGAACACCGCGGCGAGCTCGGTCGCGAGCGTGTCGAAGCTCGATCCGGGGAGCTCGGTCGCCCCGACCCGCACGAGGTCGACGCGCATGGTGCCCCCCTCCGCCCGCCGCCGGGTGAGCACGTGGAGCGTGCCCGACGGGCCGGGACCGTCAGTGAGCACCTCGACGCGGAGGCAGCCCCGCGCGAGCGCCGACGCCTCGTTGGACGGGAAGGTGAGCGAGGCGGCGTGGTTCCACGTGTGAAAGAACGGGGCGTCGAGGCCGTCCGGGTCGGCGTCGAGATCGATCCAGCGCCGGCCGTCCTGCTGCACGGTCCAGAACGCCGTGTATTCGAGCCCGTCCTCGGCGACGAGGGCGAGCGCGGTGAGATCCTCCGGGACGACGAGCTCCGCCGAGGCTCCGTCCGCGCCGAAGGTGAGCGGAAACGCCTCGGTCGTGACCTCCCCCGCCACCCCGACGATGGGCGCCGAGGGCGGACAGCTCAGCGGGTCTTCCGAAGGCGAGCTGCCACCGCACGCGACACAGAGCGCCAGCAACCCGAGGCTCGACGCGGCGACGTGCGGCAGGCCGCGCGGCGCTCGCTCGCCGACGTCCTCGCCGAGCGTTTGCGGCCAGGCGCGCGGCCGACGACCACGCCGGTGGTCGATGGCCGCGGTTGGGGTCGTCGAGGTGCTGGTGAGGGGGACGAGCGCGGCCGTGCGAACCACCGCGGCATCGTACCACCGTCCCGACGCGGCTGCGTCTGGGGCCGCGTCCGAGGCGCGTCCGAGGCCGCGTCCGAGGCCGTGTCCGAGGCCGTGTCCGAGGCCGTGTCCGAGGCCGTGTCCGAGGCCGTGTCCGAGGCCGTGTCAGGCCGTGTCGGGCCGTGTCCGGGGCCGTAATCCGAGAACATGTCCGTAATCACGTCGAAGGCCGTGTCCGTGTCCGCGTCAGGCCGTGTCGGGAAGCCGCGTCCGAGGCCGCGTCCGAGGCCGCGTCCGAGGCCGTGTCCGAGGCCGTGTCCGAGGCCGTGTCCGTGTCCGTGTCCGTGTCCGTGTCCGTGTCCGAGGCCGCGTCCGCGTCGGCATCCGAGGCCGCGTCCGAGGCCGCGTCCGAGGCCGCGTCCGGGGCGAAACGCTCCTTGCTCTCCGAGACCGAGAAGCCGTGACGAATCTGCGATCTGGTTGAGCCGCGTGTCGCTTGCGCGCGCGTCGAAGCTCCTACGCGATCCGGTCGTCGACCTGGTCGAGCTCGATGCCGGCGAGCTGCAGGAGGCGCAGGGCGTTGCTCGTCCGCACGACGCCCGGTCGGAGCCGGTAGTCGAAGATCATCTCGTCGCCCTCCATCACGTCCGTGAAGTGCACGTTCACGACGCGGCCGCTCGTCTCTTCCTCGAGCTCGGCCAGCGCGACGTCGTGCGTCGCGGCGAGGCCCGAGGCGCCATGGCGTAGGAGGTGCTGCAGGATCGCGCGCGCGCCGAGGTGCCGAGCGCGCGCGTTCGTCCCGCGCAAGAGCTCGTCGAGCAAGAAGAAGATCGGCGGCTCGGCGTCCGCGTCCGCCACCACGCTGCGCAGCTTCTCGAGCTCCGCGTGGAAGTAGCTCGCGCCCCGCTGCAGCGAGTCGTCGACGCGCATCGACGCGCGCAGCCGCACGGGAGAGAACGCGAAGCGCCGAGCCACCACGGGCCCGCCCGCGAGCGCCAGCGCGAGGTTCGCGCCGACGGCCCGCAGCAGGGTGGACTTTCCCGCCATGTTCGAGCCGGTGACGACGAGGGCCGCCCCCTGCGCCGCGGGCATCACGAGGTCGTTCGCCACGCGACGGTCCGTCGGCAAGAGCGGGTGGGCCAGCCCGTCGGCCTGCAGCGGCACGGCGTCGTCCGCCAGCTCGGGCATGATCGCGTCCGGATCGCCCGCGAGCAGCGCCGCGAAGCTCGCGAGCGCCTCGAGCTCGCCGATCGCCTCGAACGCGTCCTCGAGCCCCCGCCCGACGTCGGCGTTCCAGCGCTCGAGCCGCCAGAGGACGTTCAGGTCCCAGAGCACGAAGAGATCCACGAAGAAGTGGATCGGGAACTGCGTGTGAAACTCCGCGAGCCCCGCCCAGCGATCGAGCCGCGCCATGTACTTCGAGGGCGGCCGCCCCTCGAGGTGCACGCGCTCGCGGATGCGCGCGAGCAGCGGCGCGGCGAAGGGGGTGGTCTCGACGAGCGACAACATGCGCGCGAAGGCCTCGGCGTAGCCACGGCGGGCGGCGACGAGCTGGAAGGCGTCGACGCAGTGGCGCTTGAACGCGAAGCTCACCACCACTTGCACGCCGAGGACGGCGAGCCAGGCGGCGCTCGGCACCAGCCCGAGCTCGCTGGCGACGAAGAGCCCCGCGAGCAAGAGCGGCAGCGCGTGCATCGCCACGACGAGCGGGAGCCCGACGAGGGGCGCGCGCTGGGTGAAGGCCAGGAAGGGCGCCCCGTCGAGCCGCTCGCTCGGCCCAGCGTATGCCTCGAGGCTCTCGCGCAGCGCCTCGGCGGCGCCGTGCGAGGCCTCGGTCTCCTCGGCGCCGAACGCGAGCTCCCGCACCGCGCGCTGGCGCTCGCGGATGGTGTCGCGGTCGGCCGGAGCGCAGAGCCACGCGGAGAGCAGCGCCTCGCCGCGCCGCGTATGCGTGACGTCGATGCGCTGCTGGAGCGAGCCGGCGCCGACGAGATCGATGTCGACCGCGTAGGGGTGGCCCGGCGGGGCCGAGCCCGAGGCCGGCAGCTCGCTCGCGCGGCCGTCGAGCCGGAGCAGGTGGCGGACGTGCACGTCCCGCCGCGCCTCGGCCTCGTCGCGCCGAACCAAGAGGCGCGCCTGCACGAGGCGGAGCCCGACGAAGACGACGACCGACGCGGCCGCGAGCCAGCCGAGCCAGGCGTCGCCGCGACTCCAGGCGGAGACGCCGAAGACGACGAGCGCGAGGAACGCACCGAGCTGGAGCAGCCCGAGCCGCCCGGCCTTCGCGTCGAGCGCGGCGTGCGCGCGGGCGTGGGCGTCGCGTCGAGCCTCGTGCTCCTGACGAATGGCCTCGAGGGTTCGTGCCTTCACGTCGCCTGCTTACGGTGTTTGCCCTCGGCGCGCTACAGCCGCCGCGCCGTCGCGGGTTCGACGGTGGTGGGTCGACTGCGTCTCCACCGTACGGCCTCGAGCGTCAGCGGGGATCCATCCGCACGCGTCGCGGCGCGACCGAGCGCGGCGATGCGCTCGTCGACTCCGAGACGGCTGCGGTCGCGCGTACCGTCGAGGATCGGCCCGGAGGCGGAGTCACGGGGCGGCTGGGGCTCAGCGCGAAGTGGACGGCGGCGGGAAGAGGCGACCGACTTCGAGCTCCACGGCCTCGAACGGTGGGATGCGGGCCATCGCCGTGTCGTCGAAGCTGCCCGCGTCCACCCAGGCGCCGTCGTGGAGGCGCAGCGCCTCGAGGGTGCGCGCCTCGGGATCCACGATCCAGTAGTAGGGCACGCCGTGCGCCGCGTAGAGCCGGCGTTTGTGCACTCGGTCGTGCGCCGCGTTGGAGGGGGAGAGGATCTCGCAGACCCAGTCGGGGCGTGTTTCGATTGGGCGCAGATCCCAAGGCTCGGGGAGGTGCTCGCGACGCCAGCCAGCGAGGTCGGGGCGCACGACGTCGTGGGCGGAGAGTCGCACGTCGACCTCGAGCAGGATCCACCACCCGCCTGGGCCACCGCGACCGTCGTCGTCCTCGAAGGGTCCGCCGAGCATGCTTCCGAGCGCCCTCTGGGCCTTCGCGTGGCGTGGCAGCGGTGATGGCAGGGTGATCAGGCTTCCCTGGATGATCTCGGCCTTCACGTCCTCGCCGAGCGCCAGCACGTCCTCGTAGGTGGCGTTCTTCCGTGCCGGGTCCACGAAAGGAAGGGTACGTTCGAGCAGCGTGGGACGCCACGACCCGCGTCCGCGTCCGTGTCCGCGTCCGTGTCCGCGTCCGCGTCCGCGTCCGTGTCCGTGTCCGTGTCCGTGTCCGTGTCCGTGTCCGTGTCCGTGTCCGTGTCCGTGTCCGTGTCCGAGTCCGAGTCCGAGTCCGAGTCCGAGTCCGTGTCCGCGTCCGCGTCCGCGTCCGTGTCCGTGTCCGTGTCCGAGTCCGAGTCCGAGTCCGAGTCCGAGTCCGTGTCCGAGTCCGTGTCCGTGTCCGTGTCCGTGTCCGTGTTTGTGTCCGTGTTTGTGTCCGTGTTTGTGTCCGTGTCGGTCCGTGTCCGTGTCCGCGTCCGCGTCGGTCCTGGTCCGCGTCACGTCGAAGTCCGCGCCGCCTACTCGACGGCCCTATCGACCCACCTGTGGAGCGCAGCCCCTCAGCGCGGAGCGGGCAACGCGGGTCACGCGGTCGGGGGGACGCTCTTGGCGTGGAGCCGGATCATCCGCTCGACCGTCGCGACGAGCGACGCGATGGGGGCGCCCTTCGCGACATAGGTGCTTCGCGCCACTGTCCGCGTGAGTTGCTGGAGCTCGGCCTCCGGCAGGGCCGACCAGAAGACGACGGGGAGGGTGCCGCCTCCTCGCTCGAGCAGCTTGGCGAGCGCGGCGCCGTCGAGGCCGGGCATCGTGACGTCGAGCACGAGCACGTCCGGGGCGTGGCGCTTGATGAGCGCCCCGACGCCGATCGGCGAGCTCGCGGTCCAGACGACGAAACCCGCGTGCTGGAGCACCCGCTCGCCGAGCTTCAGCAGCTCGTGCTCGTCGTCGACGAGCACGACGCGGTGGCCCTCCGGTCGAACGCTGCTCACCGCCTCTTCCTACCGCGTTCTAGCTCGTGCATCGAGAATCTGTCGAGATCGATCCTTCCTACCGCGTTCCAGCTCGTGCACCGAGAATCTGTCGAGATCGTTTCGGGCCTCCGTGCGTCGAGCACCCTACGGGCGGGAGGACGCCCGAGGAGGACTCATGCAAGGAATGAGGCTCGGGGCGGCGCTCGTCGCGCTGATGGGTGTGGGCTGCGGTGGCGCCGACGCGCCGCGGGTGGCGCGGCCGATGAGCGCGGAGGCGCCGCAGGAGATCGAGGCCGCGACGGAGGTCGAGGCGCGCGCGCTCCCGACGACACCGCCCGACCTCACGGTCGGGGAGGACGTCCTCGCGCTCGTCGCGGGTTGGAACGAGGAGACCAAACGCCCACCGCCGAGCGTCTTCCGCCGCATCGCGACGCACGCGCTCGGTGAGGGCGGCGGTCACCGCGGGCGCCGCGGCGGAGGCGCCAACCCGCCGCGTCTCGAGCGCTTCGAGGGTGGCTTTCGAGTCCAGCTCCCGAGCCATGCGCCGATCGTGACGCCGACGGTCTACCGCGACCTGGTGCTCGTGAGCGGGGGCTTTCGGAGCCGAGAGATGTACGCCTTCCACGCGCGCACCGGGGAGACCGCGTGGGCCATCGGGCTCGGCGACGACGGCCCCTCGAGCGCGGCCTGCGACGACGGCGTCTGCGTGTTCAACACCGAGTCGTGCACGCTCTTCTCGGTCGACGCGCGCACCGGGGAGCTCCTGTGGAGCTGGTACACGGGCGACCCGCTCATGGCGGCGCCCGCGGTCGCGGATGGGCTCGTCTACGCGAGCTACCCGATCCGCGGCGGCGGCACCTGGCCCGCGGGCGAGGATCGCCCGCTCCCGGAGGGCGTCTCGCACGCGCTCGCTGCCTTCGAGCTCCGGACGGGAGAGCTCCGCTGGACGCGCTGGATCGACGCGGAGGTGATCAGCGCGCCGCTCGCCTACGCGGGCCGCGTCTACGCGGCGACCTTCGGCGGCACGCTCCTCGCGCTCGACGGTGCCTCTGGGGAGATCGTCCAAGCGCGTCGCGCGATGGCGACCGCCGCGCCGACCATCATCGACGGCGCGCTCTATTTTTCGCGACGCGAGGACGAAGGAGGCGAGTCCTTCGAGCGCATCGTGCGCAGCGACGCGCTCGCGGCCTCCGAGCGGCGCGCCTCGCCGAGCGGCAAGCCGGGCGACCCGCCGGCCCGCGTCAGCACGCGCCGGCGCGCGGCGTACCTCCGCAGCGAGTTCCAGGACGGCACGAGCTTCGCGGCGGAGTCGCTGGCGAACGACGCCGCCAACGGCTTCGGCGCCGGCGCGCCCGCGGCCGCCAACGCGCAGGTCGCGCGCGCCCTCGTCGGACGTCAGACCGTGCACGCGCTGCAAGAGTTCCAGGGCTCGTGGGTCCTCGGGCTCGGGGACACGAACCTCGTCACGATGGGAGAGGCCGTCGTCGCGTACGATCGCCAGAGCGGCCGCGAGCGCTGGGCGGTCTCGCTCCCCGGAGACCTCGCGCGTGCGGGCGGGGCCCTCGGTGCGCCGCCCGCGGCGGCGGGCGAGCACCTCGTCGTGCCGACGCTCTCGGGCCAGATCCTCGTCCTCGATCGGCAGGGTAACGTCGCACGTCGCCTCGAGGCGAACGCGCCGCTCCGCACGCAAGCGGTCGTCGACGGTGGGTGGATCTACGTCGGCACGGCGAACGGGCAGCTGGTCGCGCTCGACACCGGGGACGCGAGCCTGACCGGCTGGCCCACGTGGGCCGGGGACGCGGCGCGCACGGGTCGTCCATCGCGGTAGCCCCCAATCCAGCGCTTCGCGCTCGCTTGGTTCGGCGTGTTCTTCCGGGGGCTCTCGAAGAGCCCCCTCGGCTGCGGGAGCAAGCTCCCTCCTCCTTCACCCAAAAACGCGCGCATTCGGCGCGTCGAACCTGCGAACCGGCGCCTCCACGCGGAGGCGTCGAGCGCCGTTCTCCTCGACCGCGGGCTCGCTCGCGTCAAACTCGTCAGATGACCACGTGGTGGGGGGACGCGCTCGACGTCGTCACCGCTCGCAAAGACTTCACGGGCCGCGTGCTCGGCGATGCTCGCCTCAACCAGCTGGGGCTCCACCCGGCGCGGATCGCGGCGTCGGAGGTCTGCGTCGCGACGCGCCGCTTGCCGCTCAGGTTGCGCTACGGGGCGCTCCCGGCCGCGTTTCGTCGCGACGGTGTCCTCGTGGTGGAGCGGTTCCTCCCCGACGACGTCTTCGCCCGGGTGCAGCACGAGGTGCGCGCGCGTGTCGCCGAGGTCGCCGTGGCTCAGCCGCGGCCGCGGCGGGTGGGGCGAGGCTTCGGTCAGAAGCAACCCTTCGACGGCGGCTTCGACCGCTTCGACGGCGGCACGCTGAACCGCTTCGTCGCGATCGACGCGCGCACCCCGCACGCGTCGCGGGCCGTGCGCGCGCCGCGCCTGAGCGCGCTCGGCGCGATGACGGCCGGCGCGCTCCCGCGTCCGCAGCGCTTCTGGATCTACGAGACGGTGCACGGCGACGAGGACGCCGCCCCCGACATCCAGAAGGAGCTGCACCGAGACACATTCCACTCGACCATCAAGCTCTGGCTCTTCCTGGAAGACGTCCGACCCGAGGACGGCCCCTTCGAGTACGTGATGGGGAGCCACCGTCCCACGGTGGCGCGTCTGCGCTGGGAGCACGCGCAGGCGTGCGCGCGGACGTCGCCGACGCACCCTCGTCGCGGCGGCGCCTTCCGCATCGACGAGCACGAGCTCTCTCGGCTCGGCCTCGGGACGCCGAAGCCGCTGCCCGTCCCCGCGAACACCCTCGTGCTCGCCGACACACGTGGATTCCATCGCCGGGGCCACGCGCCCGCGGGTGCGTCTCGGCTCGCGCTCTACGCCAACCTGCGCACGCCTCCCTTCTCACCGATCCCGCTCGCTTGAGCGCTAGCTAGCTAGCACGTTGAAGAACTTCGTTCTTCAACGGAGCCGCGTGTCTTGGGGGAGTCTCCGGTGGGCTTTGCCCACTGGAGGGGGTCTTTTCGAAAGACCCCAGAAAGAAGAGGCAGTCCGTTGAAGGATTCGAAGAGTTCTGCAACGGGCTGCCGACCCGTACGCGTTCACCCCCCGACCCCTGCGGGTGATTGCGGAGGTGGCTGATCCAGACGGCAAGGGACGGGACACCGCGGGGGCGGGTTCGCGGGCAGAGACGCGGCACCCTCCTCTGGGCCGCGCGCGGCGCGCGGCCCAGAGGAGGGTGAGGAGATCTTCTCGGCCGCGCCCCCGCCCCCGCGGTGCCCCGTCCCTCGCCTGGTGCGCTAGGGGAGAGCCATCGCGCGAGTCCCGGTCGACGACGACGTGCGCGAAGGGGATCGACACACCCAGCGAGATGTGATCTACGACAAGAGTGCTGGATCTCGAAACGCGCGTTCGCGATCTCGAGGCAAAGCTCGCCGACCGCGACGCACAGCTCGCCGAACGCGACGCACAGCTCGCCGAGCAGGCGGCGAAGCTGGCCGAGCAAGCCGCACAACTCGAGAAGCTGCAGAAGCAGCTCGCGAAGCTGACCGGGCAGCTGAAGCGAAACTCGTCGAACTCCGCTTCCAGAGGGGCTTCGCCCCTCCCCCACTCGGGCAGAGCCCTCGCGGGTCCCCCTCCCGGTCGCTCGCGCTGACGCGCGAGCTCATCGCTGCCACCCTCGACGGACCGGGGGAAGAACGCGAAGCGGAACGCGAGGAAGGGCAAGA
Organism: Myxococcales bacterium; assembly: GCA_019637115.1. GTDB lineage: Bacteria > Myxococcota_A > Polyangia > Polyangiales > Houyiibacteriaceae > JACKEH01. The sequence goes on from JAHBWH010000122.1 coordinate 14,684, forward strand.
AGACCGGCAAGCCGGGCGCGAAGAAGGGTCACCAAGGCCATCATCGAGCCCTGCTGCCGCCTGAGCGGGTCGACGAGACACGCGAGTTTCGCTCCTGAGGGGCTTCGCCCCTCCCCCTTCGGGCAGAGCCCTCCGGGGCCCCCTCCCGGTCGCCCGCGCTCACGCGCGGGCTCTGGCCGTGCAATTGCGGCTCGTGTGGCCTGGCGCTCGGCCGCGAAGCGGGGGGTGAGCCCGAGCGGCGCCAGCACATCGAGGTCCCTCCGGTCCGCGCGATCGTGCTGGAAGGTCGTGCGTACGCGGTGCGCTGCTCGTGTGGGACGATCACCAAGGCGGAGTTCTCCGAACCGTTTGGGCCACGTCCGTTCGGCGTGAAGCTGGTCGCGACGCTCGCTGTGCTGGTCGGTGTCTTCCGGTTGAGCCGCCGGCAGGTGCAGTACTTCGCGCGCACCTTCTTCGGCGTCGAGCTCGTGCGTCAGCACGAGCGACTGGGTGGGGGCCCCGGAGGGCTTCGCCCGACGGGGGAGGGGCGAAGCCCCTCGGGAACGAAGCTCGCGCTCGGGACGATCAGCAAGCTCGAGCAGGAAGCAAGCGACGCGCTCGCGCCCGTCTACACCGAGGCACTCGACGCCGCTCGGGCCAGCGAGGCGGCGTTCGTCGATGAGACGAGCTGGCAGATGAAGCATCGCACCCACTGGCTTTGGGTCATGGTCACCGGCGTCGCGAGCGTCTTCATGATCCACGCCCGCCGCAACACGCTCGCCGCTAAGGCGCTGCTCGGTGGATTCGCCGGGAACCTCGTGACGGATCGGTGCGCGTCGTATCTGAACGCCATCGAACCGAAGACGCCAGCTCTGTTAGGCGCATCTGCTGAGGGTCTTCGAGGCTTGGAAGGAAGCTCGCGAAGGGACCTTCCAGCACGACTTCGGCCAACGCCTCGTCGCTGACACCAAGGAGCTCTCTTTCCGAGGGGCTTCGCCCCTCCCCCTTCGGGCGTAGCCCTCCGGGGCCCCCTCCCGGCTCGGCCGCGCTGACGCGCGACCTCTCTTTCCGAGGGGCTTCGCCCCTCCCCCGTCGGGCGTAGCCCTCCGGGGCCCCCTCCCGGCTCGGCCGCGCTGACGCGCGACCTCATCGAGTACTGGCATCGCTTCAAGGGCGGCACGCTCGATCGTGCCGCGCTGGACTCGAACACACGAGGGCTCCGCCGGCGAGTACTCTCCACGCTCCGCGAGGTCGCGTCCTGTGCGCAGCTCGACATCCGTGGCCAGGCCTCGAACATCCTCGGCTACCAGTCCGCGCTCTTCACCTTCATCCGGGCCGAAGGCGTGGAGCCGACCAACAACGCCGCCGAGCGCGCGCTTCGCCACGGCGTCCAGCATCGCAAGCTCTCCCTCGGAACAGAGGCCGAACGCGGCGCTCGTTTCCTCGAACGCATCGTCGCCGCCGCCGAGACGCTCCGACGCCGCGGGGAGCATCTGCTGCCCTTCCTCGTCGCCGCCGTTGACGCGCGGCGACGCGGACGTCCCGCGCCTTCGCTGCTTCACGACCGCTGAACCTCGCGCACCACGCGGCTCCGGGTCCGGCGCGGCCTTCGATCGCCGCTCCTCGAGGCGGACTCAACCGAGCATCGTGCCCGCTCGGACGGGCCACCCCCCGCGCAACACGTGGCCTAGACGATCGAACGAGGCGGAACTTGGGCCGCTCCGTCGCGGACACGGACGCGGACACGGTCCTCCACACGCCCGGACGCGGTCGCGCACCAGACTCTCTCCGCCCGCGACGGGCGCCGTGAAATAACATGACCACATCGACTCCATTTACAATACGGCTCCAGCGACCGGGCATTACTTGCCCACTCGAACCCCACACACTGCGTTGCACAGTCGACTCAATCCGCTACCATCCTCGCGCTCGAGGGGGACTTTCAATGATTCGCGGCTCATTCTCGTCGTGCTCACGGCGCTGTCCCGAACCGGCGATTGGCGAGCTATCTATCGGTTCTACGAGACCGGCGCCGATCTAAATGGAGGACGGGCACTACGTCATCCCGCACAACGTCACCCCGACGGTTCGACCGCGTACGCGGTTACGAGTTGCGCTGCAAGACCGACCCAAGCTTCGGCCTGGAGAACTCTACAGCGAATGGCGACACGGCCGCCCTCACAGGCCGGTCCGGCGCGACCATCTTCAACACCATCACAAAAGAACCACATGAACAAACAACGTTTTACGCTACTCTCATGCATCGCTCTTGCGATCTCTTGCGTGTCGTTTGGCGCCGTCGTTACGGGAGAGCGAGGAACCGGTGGCGCTCCGGTCGTCGCTGCCCTCGCGAGCAATGAGGGCCTTGGCGACTTGACCATCTTCAGCAATAATCGATCTCAGTATCGAGTCCTCGACAAGAACTTCGTGTGGATGGGGTCCCATGGCAACCTTCCCGATGCCCCGGTGAGATCACTCGGAACGGGACCAGGTCGACAGATGCTGGTGATCGGAAACAATCGCCAGACATGGTCCATGAGATTCTTTCCGAACGGAAACCTTCAGAGTTCCACGCTTCTCTCTTCGATACCCACCATCTCGCTAAACGGCACGCAGCATTTTCTGATCGACATCGCTGGCTCATCTGACAACAACAGGTATTTCGTGGTCGCCGCCACGAATGGTGCCTCTGTGGTGGCTCGCCGCGGCACGGCGCCGATCACGCGTGGCATACCCAATGACCCGTACGTTGGTGGCGGCTCCGAAACAACCTCACTCGCAAACGCAAACCACGGCATTCGTGTTGCATTCGACGAGCTAGCAAATCGCGTCTGGACAGCCGAGGCCCGATACAGCTCATCGTTCGACCTGAGCTTCATCCGGTACTGCAGGTTTACGCCAGATCTGGTTACCGAGTCATGTTTTGACATGGATACCACACCAGGACCTTCGAGTCCTCTGTTCCCCATGGACTTCGAGGCTCACAATAATGTGCAGGTCGTACTTCGCGGCCACCCACTGGGTGGTGCAGGCCACCTGCTACTTCGCACAGACAATGCTGGGTACTCATCCGTGCCCGTAGATAATATTCCTGCGTCTCAAGCCGGGATCATGTCATTCGCACAACTCGACCAAGACGCACAATGCGCAGCAGGCAGACCTGCCGGATTTCTCTGGCGCACGCTCGCCAGACAATGGTTCACGACGGGCGACATGCTCGAACGCCGCGTTGTATGCCAAAACAACTAACCTTCGAGCACCAGGCGAACGCGGTGCCCGCGGCGCAATCCGGACGATCGGGACGACGTTCATTCGGGTCGCCAGGGTTGAGGTCGGCGCGCGGGACCCATGGAGCAATGCGGTCACCTCGAGGCCCAACCACGCGCGGCTCGCCGCTCCCGCTCGCCGTGAGCTCGCGGAGCACCTTCAGGTACTGAGGTCGACCGTCAGGTACCGAGATCGAAGACGGCCCCGAGGCGCGTCGCGGGCGAGCTCATTGGTCGCTAAGCAGGCAAGGTGCTGGGCGTCCGGGCCCTGCGGGCGTCCGGGCCCTGGGCGCCAACGGCAGCGGTGAGGACGCGCAGCGGTGAGGAGCGCAGCGGTGAGGACGCGCAGCGGTGCTCCCCGAGCCGTGGAGAGATTCGGCGGCCGTGCGGACGCTTTCTCATGGCAAAGGCTTCGGGACGCCAGCTCGCGGCCCTGCCGGCGGGACCAGTGGGTCCGCCCTTCCCCGGCACGGAAATGACACCTCCGCCATAGATTTCCGGTACGCTGTTCACGTCGGCGTGGCCGGCCCCGCTCGCCGCGAGGGGTTCTAACGCGGGCGGCGGGTCTCTTGGAGGAGGTGTGGTGATGAATCGAGAGCTTCGCTCGCGGATGCTTGGCCTTGCCCTCGTCGTGGCAATGGCCGGCGTGGGTTGTGGAGACGACGACGATGTGGTGCCCACCGATGCGGGGACCGACAGCGGAACGGACAGCGCCATGCCTGACGCGGGCATGGATGCGGGGCCCCCTCCGACGCCGGAGGTCTTCGTACGCATCGCCCACCTCTCGCCCAACGGCAGCCCGGTGCGCGTCTGCACCGACGCGATCATCGGCGGAGAGCCGATCGGGGTCCCCGGTGGGCCCTTGCCTCCGGCCGCCGACCCCGCGATCCCTTTCCGAGGTGTCTCTCCGTACGTCCCCTTCCCGCTGCCGGCCGGCGTTGAAGGTTATCGCGTGTTGATCTTCGCGGAGACGGAGGGGCCCGTCACGAGCTGCACCGGAGCGCCGACCCTGAGCGCCAACGTCATGCTCGGAGAGGACATCGAGGCGGAGGGCTACTACACGGTCGCCGCGATTGGTTTCGTGGACGAGCGCCCGGACGTGTGCGGGGCTGAGCTCGACGGCCCATGCCCCGAGAGCCTCGACGCGGACTTGGTCGTCTTCGAGGACGACACGGAGCTCGACGCGGAAGCCTCGAAGATTCGTGTGATCCACGCGATCCCGAACATCCCGGCGCAGTTCGGCGTTCAGATCTGCTTCGACCCTGACACGGCAGAGGGCGAGATGGAACCGGTCCTCCTGTTCGATCGCCTGAACTTCGGGGAAGCGACGGAGTACTTCGCGAGCGACGCCGCGATCACGGCCGGCTCGCTGCGCATCTTCAGCGCGCTCCCCGAAGGCATGGACGCCCCGGACTGTCAGACCGTCGTCGTGGGCGAGATGGTGGTCCGGGCTCCGCTTCAGGAGCTCTTCATCCCCGCGACTTTCTCGGCGGTCAAGATGGGCCTCGAGATGGGAGCCGGGCGCGAGATCGACCAAATCGTGACGAGCTTCGCGTTGAACCGGATCACGACGATCTTCGCCCAAGGGCTGCTGGGGACAGCTCCCACGTCCCCGCAGACCGCGGCCTTCGTCCCCTGGCAGGACCTGCCCGCGGTCGACTGATACCGCCACCCAACACGAGTCGAGGCCCGCGACCCCTGGTCGCGGGCCTCGCCCGTTCCGTCCTCGCGTTGACCGCAACCCTCGCGTCTGCGATCCGTTCGCCATGCGGCTGCGCGGCGCCTTCACTGCCCTCGTGACCCCGTTTCGTGCGGGCGACGTGGACCTCGACGCGCTCAGAGCGCTGGTCGAGCGGCAGATCGTTGGCGGCGTCCAGGGGCTCGTCCCTTGTGGGACCACCGGCGAGAGCGCGACGCTCGACCCCGGCGAGCACGCGGCGGTCGTGGGCGCGGTCGTGGAGCAGGCGCGTGGCCGGGTGCCGGTCCTCGCCGGGGTCGGGACGAGCGACACCCGGCGCACGGTCGCGCTCGCCGAGCGGGCGCGTGGGCTCGGTGTCGACGGCCTGCTCGTCGCCTGCCCCGCGTACAACCGACCTACCCAGGCGGGGCTCGAGGCGCACTTCCGCGCGCTGGCCGCCGCCGTGCCGCTGCCCACGATGCTCTACGACGTGCCCGCCCGTACCGGCGTGGCGCTCGAGCTCGAGACGCTCGCGCGTCTCGCCGACGTTCCCTCCATCGTCGCCCTCAAAGAGGCCAGCGGGAACGTCGTGCGCGCGCAGCGGGTGCTCGCGCGCCTCGGCGAGCGCTTCGACGTCTTCGCGGGTGATGACGCCCTCGCGCTCTCGATCATGGCGCTCGGTGGCGCGGGCGTCGTCAGCGTGACCGCGAACCTCCTGCCCGACGCCGTCGCGCGCGTCGCCGATGCGATGCGCGCGGGGGACCTGCCCAGCGCGCGCGCCGCGCACCTCCGCTTGCTCCCCTTGCACGAGGCGATGTTCGTCGAGACCAACCCCGGACCGATCAAGGCGATGATGGCAGACGCGAAGCTCCTCCACCCCGAAGTGCGGCTCCCCCTCGTGTGGCCGTCCGACGAGTCGCTCGCCCTGGCGCGCGCGGCCCTCGCGCAGGCGGTGGGCTCGTGACCCGCCCGCGCCTCTCGCTCGGCGTGCTCGGCGCCACCGGCCGCATGGGCCTGTCCATCGCGCGGGTGGCCGCCGAAGAGGGGCTCCCCGTCGTGGCCGCGGTCGCGCACGAGCAGAGCGGCCGCGATCTCGGCGAGCTCGCGGGGCTCGGGCCGACCGGCGTGAAGGTCACGTCCGATCTCGACGCGCTCCGCGAGGCCGACGTGATCATCGACTTCAGCCTGCCCGCGCCCGCGCTCGCGCTCTTCGACCGCGCCGCCGCTTGGCAGCTCCCCGTCGTGACGGGCACGACCGGCTTCGACGCGAAGGGGCTGAGCGCGCTCGACGCGCTCGCGAAGGTCGCGCCGGTCGTCGCCGCGCCCAACTTCAGCCAGGGCGTGACGGTGCTCTTCCACCTCGCGGCGGAGGCGGCGCGCCTGCTCGGTCCGGGCTTCGACGCCGAGATCGTCGAGATGCACCACCGCAAGAAGATCGACGCGCCGAGCGGCACCGCCGTGCGCCTCGCCGAGGTCGTGCAGTCCGCGCGGCGGCTGCCGAAGGTGCTGCACGGCCGGAGCGGCGAGGTCGGCGCGCGCACCGACGACGAGCTGGCCGTGCTCGCCCTCCGCGGCGGTGACGTCGTGGGTGAGCACACGCTCCTGCTCGCGGGGCTCGGCGAGCGCGTCGAGCTCATCCACCGGGCGACCGATCGCGCGATCTTCGCGCGCGGCGCGGTGCGCGCGGCCCGCTGGGCGCTGGGGCGGGCGCCCGGGCGCTACGGGATGGAAGACGTGATGGGCCTGCGCTGACCGGCGCCCGAGACCGGCGTCCGAGACCGACGTCCGAGACCGGCGTCCGAGACCCGCGTCCGAGACCGACGTCCGAGACCGGCGTCCGAGACCCGCGTCCGAGACCCGCGTCCGAGACCCGCGTCCGAGACCCGCGTCCGAGACCCGCGTCCGAGACCCGCGTCCGAGACCCGCGTCCGAGACCCGCGTCCGAGACCGGCGTCCGAGACCCGCGTCCGAGACCGGCTCAGCTCGCGAGGAGGAACGCCACCGCGAAGGCCAGCGCGAAGAGCGCGAGGCCCGCGAGCGCGACCGCGGCGATCGTCCCGACGCGCTTGTGATCCGTCGCCTGTGGGATCGGCGGCGGCCCGAGCGCGGGTGGCGGGACCGTGGGCGGGCTCCGGCGGGGCTGGTCCGAGAAGGGGCCGTAGGACGCCGAGTAGCTGTCGGTGAGCGCGGCGAAGGAGCCCGTCAGCTTCGCTGCCTGCTCGGGCAGCGGCGCGCGGTCCTCGGGGCCGAAGAGCTCGTCGAGGAACTTCGCGAGCTCGCCCGGCAGCACCATCCCCCCGAGCTCGTCGACGGCCTGGTCGAGCCCTTGGCGGAAGTGCCCCGCGGTCGGGAAGCGCTGCACCGGCGCCTTCTGGAGCGCGCGCAGCACGAGCGTGTCGACCTTCGGCGGGATGTCCGCCCGCGCGCCGCGGGGCGAGGGAGGCGGCTCGTTGACGATCGCGTCGAGCGTCGGGAGCACGCCCTCGCGATGGTAGAGCGGCCGCCCCGTGAGCAGCTCGTGCGTCACGATGCCCAGGGCGAAGATGTCGGTGCGCGGGTCGACGGCGTGGCCGCGGGCCTGCTCGGGCGAGAGGTAGGCGTGCTTGCCCTTGAGCACCCCGCCGTCGCTCTCCTCCTGGGCGCTCGTCTTCGCGATGCCGAAGTCGAGCAGCTTCACCTTGCCGTCCCACCCGATCATCACGTTGTGGGGGCTGACGTCGCGGTGGACGATCTCGAGCGTCTTGCCGTCGACGCCCGTCGCCCGGTGCACGTAGTCGAGCGCCGCCGCGACGCGCGCGGCGATGTGGCAGGCCAGCCGCACGGGGATGGCCTTGCCGCGACGCGACGCGCGGCGGAGGACGTCGCGCAGCGAGACGCCATAGACCCACTCGAGCGTCATGAAGGTGCGCCCGTCGAGCTCGCCGGCCTCGTAGACGTGGCAGACGTTCGGGTGGTAGAGGCGCCGCGCGAGGTTGGCCTCCTCGCGGAACATGCGGATGAACTCCGCGTCGTCCTCGCGCTCGGGGAGGATGCGCTTGAGCACGACGTGCCGCGGCTTGCCGTCGGCGCTCGGCTCGCGGGCGAGGTAGACCTCGGCCATGCCGCCCCGCGCGATGCGCCCCAAGATCTCGAAGGGGCCGTAGACGGCGAGCGCCGGATAGTTCGGGATCACCGGTCCGTCGAGATCGACGTCGATGACGGTGCGCTCATCCGCGTCGTCGTCGAAGAGCGAGCCGAGATCCCGGCTAGACATACTCGCTCAGCCTACCAGCAGTCCCCCGACTGCCGAAAGCGCTTCCGGCCTTCCGCATCAGCCCTCCCTCGGCCCACCCGACGATTGTGGGGACTTCGACGTGGAAGTGCCCGAAATGTCAGGGGGTCACCGACACTGGCGCGAGATGGATCCCTTGCCCTTGCCCCCAGGGGCAGGGGCAGGGGCAGGGGACGTTTTGCACCACTGGCCGCCGAGCGTTCGATCGTGAGCGCCGATCATGTATAGAGGGGCAGGCCCAACGGCCGGAGGGACTTCGATGAGGACGAGCTCGATTCGCGCAGCGCTGCTGCTCCTTGGCGCCACGGCGCTCTTCACCGCGGGATGCGGTGACGATGACACGCCGATGGAGGATGGCGGTCCCGTGACCGACGGCGGTCGCGACGGCGGCACCGACGGCGGCACCGACGCGGGGCGCGACGCGCAGGTCACGGACGACGGGGGCGAGGACGCTGCGGCGCCGGACTGCGAAGAGGCGACCGACTGCGAGGGCACGGACACCACCTGCCGCTTCCGCACCTGCGTCGAGGGCGCCTGCGGCTTCGAGAACGCCAGCGCGCGGACCGCGTGCACGGAGGACGAGGGCAGCCTCTGCGACGGCGAGGGCGCCTGCGTCGAATGCCTGAACGTCGACGATTGCGGCGAGGGCGAGGTCTGTGACGACACGAACGCCTGCGTGCCGACGGCCTGCATGAACGGCGTGCTCGACGGCGAGGAGACCGACGTCGACTGCGGCGGGCCCGACTGCGGCCCGTGCGGAGTGGGCGACGCCTGCCTGGTCGCGAGCGACTGCGAGAGCCGCTTCTGCGACGAGAGCGGCGACTCGCCGGTCTGCGCCGCCTGCGGCAGCGATGACGATTGCTCGGGCGACGAATGGTGCGACGTCGAGAACGAGCGCTGCGAGCCGACGACTTGCGCAGCGGAGTCGTGCGCGGTCGCGCCGATGGCGATCTGCAGCGAGGGCGCGGCCATCACCTACGAGGCGGCGGGCACCTGCACGAGCCCGGGCGGCGTCGTGACGTGCGAGCACGCCGTCGCGACGACCACGGATTGCGCGGCGGCTGACCAGGCCTGCGTCGAGGGCGCGTGCGTCGACCCCTGCGCGACCACCACCTGCGACGCGCCCCCGGCCGCCGACTGCGTCGACCCGAGCACACGGCGCACGTACGCGACGACGGGCGTGTGCGCGAGCCCGGGCGGCGTCGCGACCTGCACCTACGAGGCGACCACCACCACGTGCGAGGGCACCACGAGCTGCCTCGAGGGCGTGTGCGTCGACGGCTGCGACGGCGTGAGCTGCGCGGTCGCCCCCGCCCCCGAGTGCATCGACGGCACGACCCTCCGCACCTTCACGGCGCCGGGCACCTGCGGGATCGACGAGGGCACGCCCTCGTGCACGTTCCCCTCGACCACGACCGACTGCGCCGACGGCGTCCCGGGCGGCACCTGCGCGGCGGGCGCGTGCGTCGACCCCTGCGCGACCGTCACCTGCGACGCGCCGCCCCCGGACGACTGCGACGGCACCTCACGCCGCACCTACGCGGCGACCGGCACCTGCTCGGCGGGCACGTGCACCTACGAGCCGACGCTCGAAAGCTGCGCCGACGTGCCGGGCGGCACCTGCACTGGCGCGGGGGTCTGCGTGAACGCTTGCACCCCCAACCCGTGCACCGACGCGACCTCGTTCTGCGTCGACCAGGTCGTCACCACCCAGGTCACGCCGGGCACCTGCGCCGTCACCAGCGAGGCTACGGCCGAGTGCACCTACGCGACGATGGCGGGCGTCGACTGCACGACGCTCGACCAGCAGTGCTCGGCCGGCGCGTGCATCGACCCGTGCGTGAGCACCGCCTGCGACACGCCGCCGGGCGACTTCTGCGACACGGACGGCGTCGCGGTGACTCACGCCGGCGGCGTGTGCACGAGCCCCGGCGGCGTGATCACGTGCAGCTACCCCGAGACGCGCGTCGACTGCCCGGGGGCCGGCTTGGCCTGCGTCGGCGCCGCCTGCGTGGACCTCTGCGAGGGCGTGAGCTGCGACACCCTGCCGCCCCCGACCTGCGTCGACGAGGACACCGAGCGCGTCGCCGCGGCGTCGGGCTCGTGCACGCCGAGCACGGGCGAGTGCTCGTTCATGATGATGGACGTCACGTGCGACTCGGGCTCGACCTGCGTCGAGGGCCAGGGTTGCGTCGCGCCGCCCACCGTCGTCGCGATCAGCCCCGCGGATGGCGCCACGACTGTCCCGGTCGCGAGCCCCCTCGCGATCACCTTCAGCGCGGCCATGGATCCGACGACCCTGACGGCGACGACGACCCTCGACGGCGCCTGCACCGGCTCCATCCAGGTCTCGACCGATGGCTTCGCGTCGTGCATCCCCTTCGCCGCCGCGACCCCAACGATGAGTGTGGGCGACACGGTCGCGACGCTCGTCGCGGCGCCCGGCCTGGCGTTCGGCACGACCTTCGCGGTGCGCGTCACGACGAGCGCCGAGAGCGCGACCGGCGCCGCGCTGGCGACTCGGTGGGACTCCACCTTCACGACGGAACTTCCGCCGTGTGAGAACGGCAGCGTGGTGATCAGCCAAGTGTACGGAGGCGGGGGCAACAGCGGCGCGCCGTATACGCACGACTTCGTCGAGATCCACAATCGGGGAAGAAACCCTGTGACGGTCGGAGGCTGGTCGGTCCAATACGCCTCGGCGGCGGGCACCTCGTGGAGCGTCACACCACTGTCCGGGATGATCCAACCCGGCGGATTCCATCTGGTCCGCCTCGCGGGCGGAGCGACAGGAGTCCCCCTGCCGATGTTCGACAGTTCCGGAACTGCGAACGTGTCGGCGACCAATGGGAAGGTCGCGCTCGTCGCCTCCACTGCGGCCTTGAGTGGCGGCTGCCCCACGTCGACGGCTACTCTGGTCGACTTCGTGGGCTTCGGAACTGCGGATTGTGCCCTCGGGACAGCAGCCCCCGCAGGCTCGAACCAGAACTCGATACGACGACGCGACGACGCCTGCCGAGATTCAGCAAACAACGCAGACGATTTCGCGGCGGTCGCAGTTGACAGCGCACCGGGGCCGCGGAACTCGGACTCCGCTCCCGTGCTCTGTTGCTCCGGCGGTACGGTCAACGAGACAGGAGAGGCGTTGGAGGCCGACTTCTGCAACGTCCAGTTCCCCGCTTCGGTCATGGTCGCCGCGGGCGCCCCGCTCGACACCGTCTACGGGCGCATCTACGAGCTCGGCGTCACGGACACCGCGCCGAACCCCTCGCCCGAGATCACCGCGGAGATCGGCATCGGACCGCGCAACTCCAACCCGCAATGGGAAGGCGGCTGGACCTACACGCCGGCCACCTACAACCTCCGAGACGGCAACGACGAGGAGTATCAGGTGGACGCCTCCACACCGGCCGCGGGCGAGTACAGCTACGTCTACCGCTTCAGCCTCGACGGCGGCGCGAGCTGGACCTACTGCGATCTGAACGGCGCAGGCTCGAACGGAGGGCTCTCGTTCGAGACGACGCAGCTCCCACGCTTGCTCGTCACACCCTAATCGTCACGCCCTGACGCGAACAGCAGCCTCGAACGAACTTCGAGGCCGCTCACGCGTTCACGGCTCCGCGAACGCCGAGGCCGCTCACGCGTTCACGGCTCCAC
>JAHBWH010000123.1 GCA_019637115.1 Myxococcales bacterium
GCCGGAGCGCCGAAGCCACCACCAGCCGGAGCCGAGGGGGCGCCGAAGCCACCGCCCGCCGGAGGGGCGCCGAAGCCGCCCCCCGCGGGCGCGCTCGGCTCGGGTGCCGCGCCAAAACCTCCAGCGCTGGGGGCCGGAGCCGCGCCGAAGCCACCGCCGGGCGGGGCGTCTGCCCCAGGAGGCGCGGCCATCGGCCCGAGCATCGTCGCCTGGAACGCGAGATCCTTCTTCGGCGCCGCAGCGGGCTCGGCCGCTGGCGGCGGCGCTCCCGGGCTCGGCGGCGCGGCGGGCGCGGTGACGCCCGACATCATCATCGTTCCCTTGAACTTCGAGCCGGCTTTCGCGGGTGGCTTGGCGAGCGCCGTTCCGCACGAAACGCAGTTGGTCGCCTCGTCGGTGTTCGGCTTTCCGCAGTTCGGACAATAGATCGTCACTGAAACCCCTCACGTGTGCGCGCGCCCGGCGCGTTGCTCCCGATCTCGCGGCGCGTGGGCCGCATCGTTGCGCGAAACCCTATCCGACCTGCGCCCGCCAGGAAAGCGCTTCGTACGCCCCCTCGGACGTCCGCGCCCATCCAAGCTCAGGGCGGTCTGCGCGTCGCGGATTTTCCTTGCGCTCGGGGCGCGCGCGTCCTACTCGACGCGCGCTCGGCGTGCCTTGACAGCGTGGCGAGCGCCGCCTAGCGTCCCGTCGCTTTCGCCGGGAAAATCCGGCCCCGCCGCCATCTTGCGTGCGGGCGTCCCCCACGGCCCCGACCTTCGTCCCACCAGCGAGCAACCATGGCCTTCGCCCTCACCCCCGAGCGGGAACGAGAAGTCGACGAGCTGCTGACGCACTATCCCAACAAGCGTGCGGCGCTCATCCCCGTCCTCTGGATCTGCCAGCGTCAGCACGGCTGGATCAGCCCCGAGGTCGTCGCCTGGGTCGCGCAGCGGCTCGAGCTCTCGACCGCGGTAGTGACCGGCGTCGTGACCTTCTACACGATGTTCTTCCAGCACCCCGTGGGCAGCCACGTGATCTGGGTGTGCCGCACGCTCTCCTGCGATCTGCGCGGCGCGAAGGTCATCCAGGACCACCTCGAGGAGAAGCTCGGCTGCCACGCCGGCGGCACCTCGAAGGACGGCAAGTTCACGCTGCTCAAGGCGGAGTGCCTCGCGGCCTGTGGGCAGGCGCCGATGGTGCAGATCGACGACGACTACCACGAGAACCTGACCCTCGAGAAGCTCGACCAGATCATCGAGTCGTACCGAGGCACGCCCAGCGCGCAGGAGTGAGAGACATGAGCGAGCAGAAGCCCCTCCTGACCTCTCGATACGAGATCCCCAACGCGCACACCATCGAGGTCGCCGAGAAGCACGGCGCCTACAAGAGCGCGCGCAAGGCGCTCCTGACGATGAAGCCCGAGGACATCCGCGCCGAGGTCAAGAAGGCCTCCATCCGCGGTCGCGGCGGCGCGGGCTTCCCGGCAGGGGTGAAGTGGGGCTTCCTCAACCCTCAGGAGGGGGAGCAGGTCTACCTCGTCATCAACGGTGACGAGAGCGAGCCCGGGACCTTCAAGGATCGCACGATCCTGAACGTCGACCCGCATCGCCTGATCGAGGGGATCCTCATCACGTGCTGGGCCATCGGCGCGCACACCGCCTACGTCTACATCCGCGGCGAGCTCGCCCACTCGATCAAGAGCCTCGACGCCGCCCTCGCGGAGGCGCGGGCGAAGGGCTACGTGGGCGAGAAGCCCTTCGGTAAGCCCTTCGAGATCCAAATCTATACCCACAGCGGCGCTGGCGCCTACATCTGCGGCGAAGAGACGGCGCTCTTGAACAGCCTCGAGGGTCGCCGCGGCGAGCCGCGCCTCAAGCCGCCGTTCCCCGCGATCAAGGGCGCCTTCGATCAGCCCACGATCGTCAACAACGTCGAGACGATCGCGGCGGTCCCGGACGTCATCGAGATGGGTGGCGAGCCCTGGTGCAACCTCAGCCGCCTCGCGCCGGCGGACGGCGGCGTGCGCCTCTACGGGATCAGCGGCCACGTAAAGCGCCCGGGCATCTACGAGGCCCCGGTCGGCATCACGATGCGGGAGCTGATCGACGTCTACGGCGGCGGCATGCTCCACGACGATCGCCCGCTCAAGGCGGTCATCCCCGGCGGCTCGTCGACCCCCGTGCTCCGCCCCGACCTGAAGGTCGACGCGAAGAAGGCCGACCACCCGCTGCACCCATGGCACGGGCAGAGCGAGATCGACGTGCCGATGGGCGTCGACACCTACCGCGCGCTCGGCACCATGCTCGGCACCTGCTGCGCGATCGTGATGGACAGCTCGGTCAACATGGTCGAGGCCTGCCGCAACCTGATGCGCTTCTACCAGCACGAGAGCTGCGGGCAGTGCACCCCATGCCGCGAAGGCACCGGCTGGCTCCTCGACACGCTCGACGAGATCTGCGAAGGCCGCGGTCGCCCCGAGGACGTGCATCGCCTCGTGGAGATCGCGAACAACATGATGGGCAACACGATCTGCGCGTTCGCCGACGGCACCGCGATGCCGCTCCTGGGCTTCGTCCAGAAGTTCCGCGAGGAATTCGTCGCGGCGGTCGAGAAGGGGCGTCCGCTACAGGCCCGGCACGACGACAGCACCGCGGCGCTCGTCCGCGGGAGGGCGGCATGACCGACGCGAAATTCCTGCTCTTCTTCTTCTGCGCGGCGATCGCGCTCGCCGGCGCGATCGGCACCATCGCGTCGAAGCTGCCGCTGCGTGCCGCGATGTCGCTCCTCGTGACGATCATCGCGCTCGCGGGCCTCTACCTCACGCTGGACGCGCAGCTGCTCGCGGCGATCCAGGTGCTCGTCTACGCGGGCGCCGTCGTCGTCCTCTTCGTGTTCGTCATCATGCTCATCGGCCCGGCTCCGGAGACCTCCTCCGCGCCGGGCTCGGTCGTGTGGCGAATGCTCAGCCTCGTCGGGATCGCCATGATCACGGCGACCTTCGCCTTCAGCTTCGTCGACGTCGCGTCCACTTGGGTCGCCCCGCCCGCGGGGTTCGGCACCGTACGAGGGGTCGCTGGCGAGATGTACACGAAGGCGCTCGTGCCCTTCGAGATCGTCGCGATGACGCTCACGACCGCCATCGTCGGCGCGCTCGCCATCGCCCGCAGCAAGACCGCCAGCGAGCTCGCCGAGATGAAGCGACGTCGCGTGGCAGAAGACGCCTCGGCCGCGGCCCAGCCGGCGGAGTGAGAGGGGAACGATCATGGAGCTTGGTCTCGGCGCCTACCTCACCTTCGCCTCCGTGCTCTTCGGCATCGGAGCCGTGGGTTTCCTCGTTCGACGCAACGCGCTCGTGCAGCTGATGAGCATCGAGCTGATGCTCAACTCGGTGAACGTCGTGCTCGTCGCGGCGAACCGGTTCCACCCGGACAACCACGCGGGCCAGGTCTTCGCGTTCTTCGTCATCGCGGTCGCGGCCGCAGAGGCCGCGGTCGGGCTCGCGATCCTGATCGCGCTCTACCGGCTCAACCGGAACATCGAGACCGACCGCGCGCACGTGCTGAAGCACTGACGACGGCCTCAACGACTCGCCACCGAACGAACCCTCGGGCGCTCGCGCTCGCTCTCCCCGCCCACCCCACGGGCAACCCCTTCTCTCGAATCGAAGACAGGACCAGAGGCGTCGATGGACAACCTCGCCATCTTGTGGATCGTGCTTCTCCCGCTCGCGGGCGCGATCATCAACGGACTCGCTGGGCGATTCGCCGACCGCAAGCTGGTCGCGCTGGTCGCGGTCGGGTCGGTGCTCGGCGCGTTCGCGCTGGCCGTGTCGAGCTTCCTGGAGCTCACGCACCTCAAGGCCGAGGGCGTGGAGGATCCGCGGCTCGTCGCGGACGTCTACCAGTGGTTCACGGTGAGCCTGCCGAGCGCGACGGGGGCCTTCCGCGAGGTCCCGATCCAGGTCCGCTTCGTCTTCGACTCGCTGAGCGGTCTGATGACGCTCGTGGTCACGGGCATCGGCTCGCTGATCCACATCTACTCGCTCGAGTACATGAGCGAGGAGAAGAGCTACGCCCGGTTTTTCGCATACCTGAACCTCTTCACGGCCTCGATGCTCATCCTCGTGCTGGCGAGCAGCCTGCCGCTGATGTTCGTCGGCTGGGAGGGCGTGGGCCTCTGCTCGTACCTCCTCATCGGGTTCTGGTACGAGACGCCCGCCTACGCGGCCGCCGGCCGCAAGGCCTTCGTCGCGAACCGCATCGGTGACTTCGGCGTGCTCGTGGGGATGTTCGCCCTCGTGATGGTCGCGGGCTCCTTCGAGTTCACCGACATCAACTCGGCCTCACCCGAGATGACCGCGCCGATGGTCTTCGGCGGCAGCGCGCTCGAGATGTCGATCGCGACCTTCGCCTGCCTCTTCCTCTTCCTCGGCTGCACCGGAAAGAGCGCGCAGATCCCCCTCTACGTCTGGCTCCCAGACGCGATGGCCGGCCCGACGCCGGTCTCCGCCCTCATCCACGCGGCCACCATGGTCACGGCAGGCGTCTACCTCTGCTGCCGCCTCAGCCCGGTCTTCCTGCAGACGCCGTCGGCGATGGAGGTCATCGCGGTCATCGGCGCGCTCACGGCCTTCCTCGGCGCGACGATCGCGGTCGTCCAGCGCGAGATGAAGAAGATCCTCGCGTACTCCACCGTCAGCCAGCTCGGCTTCATGTTCGCGGCGGTCGGCGTCGGCGCCTTTGCCTCGGGGTTCTTCCACGTCTTCACGCACGCCTTCTTCAAGGCTTGCCTCTTCCTCGGGGCGGGCGCGGTCATGCACGCGGTGCACGCCCACGGTGACGCGGACATCTTCAAGCTCGGTGGGCTCAAGAAGCACCTCCCGCTGGTGCGCTGGACCTTCCTGCTGAGCTGCCTCGCGATCGCGGGCGTCCCCGGCTTCTCGGGCTTCTTCTCGAAGGACGAGGTCCTCCTCGGCGCGACCACGGTCGCGATGGTCGAGACGCCCATCGCGCCCTGGGTCGGCTGGGTGGTCGCGATCCTGCTGACGCTCGCGGCGACGCTCACCGCGTTCTACATGTTCCGGCTCTACTACCTGACCTTCACCGGCACCTACCGGAGCGGGGAGGGCGCCCACGCCGACGGTGAGCACGCGGAGGGCGAGGACGCAGACGACCACGGCCACGACGACCACGGGCACGGCTACGATCCGCACCCGCACAAGCCGGGCATCGCCATCGGCCTCGCGCTCACGGTGCTGGCGGCGGGCGCGGTCTTCGCGGGCCTCCTCGGCCTGCCGCACCACTGGCTCCCGAACTGGTGGCACCACTGGATGGAGCCGTCCATCGCCGGGCTCGCGCTCAGCGAGGAGGCCTCGCACGCGATGGGGCCGGTGTGGGCCGCGATGGGGATGGGTGTGCTCGCGATGGCGGTCGGCGTCGGCCTCGCCACCGTGCAGTACCGGGACAAGAACGAGGACACCTTCACGGCCTCGCTGCCGAAGGGCCTCTTCTCCTTCCTCTTCGACAAGTGGCGCGTCGACGAGCTCTACGGCGCGACGATCATCCGCCTCAACAAGGGCATCGCGGTGCTCTCCGGCCGGCTCGACAAGTCCTTCATCGACGGGCTCCTCACGGGCCTGACCTCGAAGGCCGTCGCGCTTGGCAGCTTCCTCTTCACCCGCATCCAGGTCGGCGTCGTGCACGCCTATGGCCTCGTGATGGTCATTGGCTTGCTCGGGCTGGGCTGGTGGTTCCTCTACCCGCACGCAGAGCTCGAGGTGGAGACCGACGGCGCCGCCGCGACGCTCCAGGCAGGGCGGGGCCTCGGGTACGAGTATCGCTTCGACCTCGACGGCGACGGCGCCTACGACGTGCCGGCGCAGCCGACGCGCGTCACCGTGCGCTTCGAGCAGGGCGCGACCGGCGCGCAGCTCCTCCGGGCCGGGATGCGCGTCCGCGCGGCGATCTCGCCCGAGCCGTGGCCGGCCGATCGAGCCGCCCTCGGGCGCCTCGTCAGCCAACGCGGCGGCAAGACCTACGAGCTGACGCCCCCGCTCACGCGCCTCGACGACGTCCGCGCGGCGCTCGAGGGCTCCGAGGGCATCGCCTCCGTCCGCTTCGAGGCGGTCGCCGGCGCGGCGCGCTTCGCGCGCGAGGCGCGGGCCGAGGCACGCTACGACGAGGGGCAGTTCGCCACCGACCGCGCGGCGCTCCTCATCGCGCAGGGTCGCGCCGAGCCCATCCGCATCCTCCTCGGGACCTCGCCCACCCGCATCGATCCCTCGGTGCTCGGGCCGAACGGCCTCGGGGTGCGCGAAGAGGGGACGAACCTCCCGCCCTACGCTTGGGTCGAGGACGGCAAGGTCGTCATCCGCCCGAACGCGGCAGGCGCCGTCATCGCGGGCCAAGAGCCCGTCGAGCGCGTCGAGCTCGGCGTGGGTGAAGCGACCCGCCTCGGGATGGCGATGGTTCGCGCGGCGCCCGTCGTCCGCGCGACCGTCGAGGTCCGCAACGCCTTCGGCAACGTCGCCCGCGAGAGCGTCGACGTGATCCTCGAGGGGGCCAGCGCCTCGGCGCGCGCCCAGCTCGTTCCCTCCAGCCTCCACCCGATCGAGGTCTTGCGATGAGCGCCCTCCTCTCCGAGCACCTGCTCACGCTGCTCTTGGCCGTGCCGATGCTCGGCGCGCTGACCATCCTCTTCTTGCCGCGTCAGTGGCCGACGGCGATCCGCCGCATCTCGGTCGGCTTCTTGGTCTTGAACTTCTTTTTCAGCCTCCTGCTCTTGCCGGAGATGGTGGAGGTCGTGCAGAGCGTCTTCGGGCGCTTCCCCGGCGTGGCCGCCCTCGCCGGGGTGGACTACGCGCAACCGGGCTTCCACCTGGTCGTCGACCAGCCCTGGATCGAGAGCGTCGGCATCTCGTACAAGCTCGGCGTCGACGGCATCTCGCTCTGGTTGGTGCTTCTCACCACGCTGCTCACGCCCATCGCGCTCTTCGCGTCGTGGACGAGCATCGAGACGAAGATCAAGGAGTACGCGATCGCCTTCCTGCTCTTGCAGGTCGGCATGCTCGGCGCCTTCTTCGCGCTCGACCTCTTCCTCTTCTACGTCTTCTGGGAGCTGATGCTCGTGCCGATGTACCTCATCATCGGCATCTGGGGCGGCGCCAACCGCGTGTACGCCGCGGTGAAGTTCTTCCTCTTCACGATGGTCGGCAGCCTGCTGATGCTGGTGGCGATCCTCTACGTCGTCGGCCAGTACCACTCGCTCACGGGTCAATACACCTTCGACCTCGTCCTCTTGCACGACGTGATCCTGCCCTTCGAGGCGCAGGTCCTGCTCTTCGGGGCGTTCGCGCTGGCCTTCGCCATCAAGGTGCCGATGTTCCCGGTGCACACGTGGCTCCCGGACGCGCACGTCCAGGCGCCCACCGGCGGCTCCATCATCCTGGCCGCCGTGCTCCTCAAGCTCGGCACCTACGGCTTCTTGCGCTTCGCCATGCCGATGTTCCCGCTGGCGAGCCAGTACATCGGGCCGTCAATCGCCGTGCTCGGCGTCATCGGCATCATCTACGGCGCGTACTGCGCGTGGGTTCAGAAGGACGTCAAGAAGCTCGTCGCCTACAGCTCGGTCAGCCACATGGGCTTCATCGCGCTCGGCATGTTCGCGATGACGCCCCACGGCGTGAACGGCGCGATCCTGCAGATGGTGAACCACGGCGTCTCGACCGGCGCGCTCTTCATCCTGGTCGGCGTCATCTACGAGCGTCGCCACACGCGCGACCTCGACGAGATGGGCGGCCTCGCCAAGGTCATGCCCTGGTACACGCTCGTCTTCGTCATCGTCGCGATGAGCTCCATCGGGCTCCCCGGCACGAACGGCTTCGTCGGCGAGTTCATGATCATGAGCGGCGCGTGGATGTCGCAGGGCTTCGTCGGGCTCGGCCAGTGGGGCACGATCTTCGCGATGATCGCGGCGACGGGCGTCATCCTCGCGGCCATCTACATGCTGCACGCCGTGCTCAAGATGTTCTGGGGCCCGATCACGAAGCCCGAGAACGAGGGGCTGCCCGACATGACCCGTCGCGAGTGGGTCGCGCTCGCGCCGCTCCTCGTCCTCGTCTTCTGGATCGGCCTCTACCCCGCGACCTTCCTCGACAAGTCGGATGACGCCGTGAACCAGTTCATCGGTGACTTCCGCGCGAAGTGGGACGCGAGCAGCGATGACGACTCGCTGCGGCTCTGGCACCCCGAGCGCCACGTCGCGCCCGAGGCCGAGGCGCTCGACGAGGCCGCCGCGGAGGCGGCGCGGGCGCCGGGTGAGGAGCGCGAGGCTGCGCTCGACGCGCCGGCCGACGGTCCCCTGGCTCAGTTGAATCTCGCCCACGCGACCGGCGCGGCGGGCTTCGGAGGCTCCCGATGAGCGATTGGCTCAGCATCGTGCCGCTCTTGCTCGTTGCCACGAGCGGCCTCTTCATCATGCTCGCGGACGCTTTCTCGAAGGAGAAGGCCGAGCTCGCGCTCGTCACCGCCGTCTCGCTCGGCACCGCGGGCCTCGTCGCCGTGGGGCTGCTTGCCTCGGGCTCGGCGCTCCCGCCGCTGCCGGAGGTCCTCGGCAGCTACCTCGCCGTCGACGAGCTCTCGCTCTTCTTCGACTTCGTCATCTGCCTCGGCGGCGCGCTCTCGGCGCTCGTGGCGGGAGGCTACCTGCGTGAGCACGAGCTCGAGCGCGGCGAGCTCTACGTGCTCATCGTGCTCGCGACCTTCGGTGCGATGGTGCTCGCGCGCTCGACCGACCTGCTGACGCTCTTCCTCGGCCTCGAGACGATGTCGCTCTCGGTCTACGCGATGATCGCGTTCCGCCGGACCAGCGCCCGCGCCGTCGAGGGCGCGATGAAGTACTTCCTTCTCGGCTCCTTCGCGGCGGCGATCCTACTCTTCGGCGGCGCGCTCCTCTACGCCGCGACCGGCCACACGGACTTCGCTGGCATCGGCGCGAAGATCGGCAGCGGGGAGGTCGAGCCGGTGCTCGTGCTCGTCGGCATGCTGATGGTCCTCGCGGGCCTGGCCTTCAAGGTCGGGGCGGTGCCCTTCCACATGTGGACCCCGGACGCCTACGAGGGCGCGATGACGCCCGTCACGGGCTTCATGAGCGTCGCGGTGAAGGCGGCGGCGTTCGCGGTCTTCGTGCGCATCCTCGTCGTGGCGCTGCCGGGCGAGGAGGTCGCGAGCATGACCTCGGGCTGGCCGCCCGTGCTCATCTTCCTCTCCGTGCTCTCGATGGTGTACGGCAACGTCGCCGCGGTCGCGCAGAAGAGCGTCAAGCGCATGCTGGCGTACTCGTCGATCGCGCACGCGGGCTACATCCTGCTTGGCCTCGCCGCCGCCTCGGTGGTCGGCGAGCCGGCCATCAGCGGTGTGCTCTTCTACCTGCTGGCCTACACGGTCTCGAACATCCTCGCCTTCGGCTCGCTCGTGATGATCGGCAGCCGCGGCAAAGAGGCCGTGGACTACGACGACCTCGCGGGCGTCGGGCGCCGTCATCCCTACGTGGCGTTGCCCTTCATCATCGGCGTGCTCAGCCTGATGGGCTTCCCCCCGACCGCCGGCTTCTTCGGCAAGTACTACGTCTTCAACGCCGCGGTGCAGGCGGGCGGTGGGTTCGTCTGGCTCGCCGTCATCGGTCTGCTCGCGAGCGCGGTCGGCGCCTACTACTACCTCCGCGTGGTCGTCGTGATGCTCATGAAGTCTCCGGCGGAGGGACAGGTCGTCGCCGTCCCCATGAAGAGCGGCTACGTGGCCTCCGCCCTCGCGATGAGCGGCGCGGCGGTGATGGTCTTTGGTCTGCTGCCGAGCTGGGCGCTCGACCTGGCGATCAGCGCGGCGCAGAAGCTGATCGGATGAGGTGCGCGAACGACGGGCTGGAAACTCCCGACCCGTCGAGCGACCTTCGAGGTATGGAACGGAGCAGCCGGCCGAGCGTGCGACCTTGGGTCGTCTTGGCGATCCTCTTCACCTTGGGTTGCAGCTCCTGCGGGGAGCGGCCGGGCGCGGAGGCGACGTCCGAGGATCCGTCGGGGGTCGAGGCGCCGACCGGCGAGTCGCTAGGCGTGACGAGGGGGCCGGTGGGCACGGTCCGTGGCGTCGTGCGCCTCGCGGAGGGGACGGAGGCGCCGCTCTTCGTCCCGGACCAGATGGGGGGCTCGCCGAACGTGGCGATGCCGCGCGACTGCACGCCCCCGCGGATCGACGATCGTCGCCCGGTGCGCCCCGATGACGCGGGGAACCTGCGGAACGTGGTCGTCACGCTGACGGCAGAGGATCGCGACGGCTTCTTCGCGCGGATGCCGGAGCGCGAGCCAGCGCGCCACGAGGTGGCGATCCGCGATTGCCGGCTCGACCCGCCGGTGCTCGCGGTCGCGCGTGGGGACGTGCTCGTGCTCTCGAACGAGACCGATTACCCGTTCTTGCCGACCAGCACGACGGCCTCACGGGGCTTCCTGCGCGGTCTGATCAAGGGCGAGCCGCAGGAGATGGTGATCGACCAGATGGGGGTGACGACGCTCGTCTGCGGGATGCTCGCGGGCTGCGGTCGGCTCGACGTGGTCGTGGCCTCGCACCCGCTGAACGCGACGACGGGCGAGGACGGCACCTTCGTCATCGAGAACGTCCCCGCGGGTATGGCGCTGCGGGTGCATGCCTGGCACCCGCTCTTCGAGGAGTCGGTGGCGGACGTGAGGGTGGAGGAAGGCGGCGAGGCCCGCGTCGAGCTGACGATCCGCCCCGCCGCCGCTCCGCCCCCTGCCGCGCCCGAGCCGGAAGACGAGAGCGGCTTCTTCTGAGCCCGCCAGCCGCGCACATGGCGTCCGCGTCACCCGCGCGCGCGCCTCCACGCGCCGGGTGAGGCGCCGGTCCATCGCCGGAACGCGCGGCTGAAGTTCGCGAGGTCGCTGTAGCCGAGGCGGCTCGCGATCTCGTCGAGGGAGAGCGAGCCCGCGAGGAGGTCGAGCGCGCGGCGGTGGCGGTGGGCGTCGACCAGCGCGCTGAAGCTGGTGCCCTCGTCCGCGAGGCGGCGCTTGAGGGTGCGGGGGGAGACGTGGACGGCGCGCGCGACCTCGTCGAGGGTCCGCACGCCGCCGTCCGGCGCGGGGAGGAGCGCCTGGACGCGCTGCGAGAGGTGGGCGCCGAGCCCGAGGGCCTCGAGCTCGCGCTCGCATTGTTCGAGGGTGAGGCGCGAGGCGGCGGGGTCGCCCGTCACGAGCGGCGTCTCGAGGTGCGCCCGCCGAAAGAGGAGGCGGGTCGAGGGGCGACCGAAACGCACCGGCGGCGCGAGCTTCGCGAAGCGCGCGAAGTACGCGGGCTCGTCGAAGGCGACCTCCGCGGAGCCTTCGACCGGGGCGCCCGTCAGCGCGTCGCCGATCTTCCAGATCCCCGTGAGCAGGGCGAAGACGAACGCGTCGCGGGCGGTCCCGAGGTCGGTGTGCTCGACGAGCACGAGCGCCGCCTCGTCGTCGTCGACGTCGAGCCGGAGCGAGATGGCGCGCGTGCGCGTCGGCGCGAAGCGGATCGCGATCGCGAGGGCCTCGCCGATGGTGCGCGCGGTCATCGCCGCGAGCCCGAGGTAGCCGTGCGACGCGATGCGCATCTGCAGGCCCGCGTAGAAGCCGAGCCCGGGCTCTCCCGTCATCGCGCGCGCGCGCTCGATGAGCGCGATGAAGGTCGGCAGCGGCAGCCGCGCGCTCGGGTCGCTCCAGGCCGCCAGGTCGGCGCCCAGCCGCCCGTCGAGGCCCGTGAGCAGCGCGCGCGGCGTGACCCCCCATCGCTCGACGACCTCGGCGAGCTGGACCGCATGGATCGCGGGGAGGGTGTAATTGGCGGCGCTTTTCATGGTTGATGGCCCCAAATGACAAGAGCTTGGCACGTCCGGACCTCGGCGTCGCGCCTGACCACGAGCAATCTGATGGTGGTTCACGGCGAGGCGAGCCGGGCCCTCGAGCGCTCCTCGCGCACCGAAGGTCGCCGGCCGCCCCCAGGAGGACGTGATGAGCACA
Source organism: Myxococcales bacterium (assembly GCA_019637115.1). Lineage (GTDB taxonomy): Bacteria > Myxococcota_A > Polyangia > Polyangiales > Houyiibacteriaceae > JACKEH01. Next base: position 12,029 of record JAHBWH010000123.1, read on the forward strand.
CTGACCATGGACAAGAAGCTCGCCTCGAGGCGGGCCGACTCCCAGCCGTCGATCGAGGTCCGAAACCGGAGCTTCCCGATCGGTCCAGCGATCCCCCGCGACTGGCACGGCGGCCGCCGCTCGGTCAGCCGCTTCTTCGACAACCTCTCGGTCTTCTTCCCCGAGGGCGAGCGCTTCTTCATGCGGAGCCTGCAGGCGTTCCGTCACGTCGTCGCGGACGACCCGGCGATGCGCCGCGCGATCCGCGACTTCTGCGCGCAGGAGGGCATCCACGGCCGGGAGCACGAGCGCTACAATGCGAGCGTGCGCGACGCGGGCTACCCAGTGGAGGCGATGGAGGCGCGCGTCACGCGGCTGCTCGCTTTCGTGCAGCGCGTCTTGCCCAAGCGCGCGCAGCTCGGGGCGACGGCGGCGCTCGAGCACTTCACGGCCCTGATGGGTCACGTCATCCTCGAGCGCCCCGAGATCTTCGCGGACGCTCACCCGACGATGCGCGAGCTCTGGCTCTGGCACGCCGCGGAGGAGAACGAGCACAAAGCGGTCGCCTACGACGTCTACCTCGCCGCCGGCGGCAACTACCCCGAGCGGGCGGTGATCATGGCGCTCGCGTCGATCATCTTCTGGGCGAAGGTGATCGAGCACCAGGCGAGGCTGATGCGGGTCGACGGCGACCTCTTCTCGCCGCGCGCGCATGCCGAGCTGCTGCGCTTCTTGTGGCTCGAGCCGGGCGGCATGGGGAAGATGTGGCGGCTCTGGCTCGAGTGGTTCCGACCGAGCTTCCACCCGAACGACATCGACTCGGGGCCGCTCCTCGAGGCGTGGCGCGCGGCGCAGGAGGTGTCGTGACCGAGGGCCAGGCGGCCGCGTCGAACGCGCCCCCGCGCGCCCTCGGGGGCCCCGAGGGGGACGACGTTCCGACCTTCGGCACCGCGATCGTGGGGACGGGCTTCAGCGGGCTCGGGATGGCGATCCAGCTCGCGCGCCGAGGCGATCGTGACTTCGTCGTCTTCGAGCGCGCGGACGACGTCGGCGGGACGTGGCGCGAGAACCACTACCCGGGGTGCGCGTGTGACGTGCCCTCGCACCTCTACAGCTTCTCGTTCGCACCCAACCCGAGCTGGTCGCGCGCGTACGCGCCGCAGGGCGAGATCCTCGCCTACCTGAGGCGCTGCGTGCGGGACTTCGACCTCGAGCCTCACCTGCGGCTCGGCGAGGCCGTCACGCGCGCGGTCTTCGACGACGCCACCGGATGGTGGGAGCTGACCACGCCGAAGGGGCGGGTGCGCGCGCGAGACCTCGTCTTCGGGGTCGGGGCGCTCAGCCGGCCTGCGATGCCGGACGTGCCGGGGCGAGAGCGCTTCGCGGGGCCGTCGTTTCACTCTGCCGAGTGGGATGAGTCGGTCGACCTGCGCGGCAAGCGGGTGGCCGTCGTCGGGACGGGCGCGAGCGCGATCCAGATCGTGCCTGCGATCGCTCCTGAGGTCGGCGCGCTGAAGCTCTTCCAGCGCACCGCGCCGTGGGTCTTGCCCCGCGCCGATCGCGCCTACTCCGAGCGCGAGAAGCGCCGCTTCGCGCGCTCGCCGCTGCGCCGGCGCCTGCACCGCGCGCGCATCTACTTCACCGCCGAGCTCGGCGCGCTCGGCATGACGGTCGAGCCGCGCCTGATGGAGATCGCCGCGTGGGTCGGTCGTCGACACCTCCGACGCCACATCCGCGACGAGGCCCTCCGCGCGAAGGTCACGCCGACGCTCACGCCCGGCTGCAAGCGCCTGCTGATCTCGGACGACTACTACCCCGCGCTCGCGCGGGAGAACGTCGAGGTCGTCACGGGCGGGATCACCGAGGTCGACGTCGAGGGCGTGCGCACGGCGGACGGCGCGCTCCACGAGGTCGACGCGATCATCTACGCGACTGGTTTCGCCGTGGCGGACTTCCTCACGCCGGTGGAGGTCGTCGGGCGCGGCGGCCTCCGGCTCGCGGACGCTTGGCGCGATGGCATCGAGGCCCACCTCGGCACGACGGTCTCCGGCTTCCCCAACCTCTACCTCTTGATGGGCCCGAACACCGGGCTCGGTCACAACTCGATGGTGTTCATGATCGAAGCACAGATTCATCACGTCCTCGGCCTCCGCGACGCGCGCGCGCGCCGCGGCGCGCAGGTCGTGGAGCCGCGGCCGCTCGCGCAGCGCCGCTACAACACAGGTTTGCAAGCGCGCCTCGACCAGACGGTCTGGGCGAGCGGCTGCTCGAGCTGGTACCTCGACGCGAACGGGAAGAACGCGACGCTCTGGCCCGGCTTCACGCTCGAGTATTGGGCGAGGACCCGGCGGGTCGACGAGCGCGCGTTCGTCTTCGAGCGCGCCCGAGTCTCCGCGTCCGCTTCGCGGCCCGCGCGCGAGGAGCGTGCGTCATGAGCCGCTTGCCGACGCCGTGCCACGCCGTCATCACGGGTGGGGGGAGCGGGCTCGGGCGCGCGCTCGCGCTCGCGCTCGCCCGCCGGGGCGGCCGCGTGATGATCGCGGACCTGCACGAGGAGCGCGCGGTCGAGACCGCCGAGCTCGTCGCGCGGGAAGGGGGCGAGGCCTGGGTGCGGCGTTGCGACGTCGGCGAGGCCGCCGAGGTCGAGGCGCTCGCTGCCGCGTGCGAGCAGGCGTGGGGGCGCATCGACTTGGTCGTGAACAACGCCGGGGTCGCGGTCGCGGGGGTCGTCGGAGAGGTCTCGCTCGCCGACTGGGAGTTCGCGCTGCGGGTCAACCTCTGGGGCGTCGCCCACGGCTGCCACGCGTTCGCCCCGCGGCTTCGTCGTCAAGGGAGCGGGCACATCCTCAACGTCGCGAGCGCGGCCGGCATCGCGACCCTCCCCGAGATGGCGCCCTACAACGTCGGCAAGGCGGGCGTGATCGCGCTCTCCGAGACGCTCGAGGCAGAGCTCGCGCCCGCAGGCGTGGGCGTCAGCGTGCTCTGCCCGACGTTCTTCCCAACCAACCTGATGGAGAGCTTCCGCTCGCCCGACGAGCGCCAGCGCCGCCGCGCGGAGGCGTTCTTCCGCAAGGCGCGCGCGACCGCCGACGGCGTCGCCGAGCGCGCGCTCGTGGGGGTGGAGCGATCCGAGCTCTTGATCCTCCCGCAATCGGACGCGCGGCTCGTGTGGCGGTCCAAGCGCCTCGCGCCGCGGACCTACCGCGCGACCGTGCGGGTGGCCGAGCGCTTCGGGCTCACCGACCGCTTGCTGAAGTAGGCTCCCCGGCTCCGCGAGTCCGGTTCCGAGTCCGGCTTCGAGTCCGGCTTCGAGTTCCGAGTCCGGCTTCGAGTCCGGCCCAGACTCGGTTCCGTGCCCGGATGCGCCTCCGCAACGCTGCCAGTACACGCGCGTGCCCGTCCACGTGCCCGTCCACGTCCACGTCCACGTGCCCGTGCACGTGCGCGTGCGCGTGCGCGACCAGAAGTCCCTCGGGGTTCCGCAGGGCGGCTAGAGACGCGGCGCAGCGATGCGTGTTGCCATGACTCGGACTCGGCTCCGAGTCCGGCTCCGAGTCCGGCTCCGAGTCCGGCTCCGAGTCCGGTTCCGAGGTGGAGCCGCGCGACGGTGGGGCGCCCTCGCGCCTCGTGCGGTGGGCTGCTATTTCGTCGGGATGCGTGAGTCATCGGCGGGTTCGACCCTGCCCGAGCTGGTCGACGTGATGAAGACCCTCCTCGGCCCCGAGGGCTGCCCTTGGGACAAGGAGCAGACCTTGGAGACCCTCCGGACGTACGTGATCGAGGAGGCGCACGAGGTGGTGGAGGCGATCGATCGGGGCGAGCCCGAGCTGCTCCGCGAGGAGCTCGGGGATCTGCTCTTCCAGGTCGTCTTCCAGGCCGAGCTGGCCGCTGCGAAGGGCTGGTTCGCCATCGACGACGTCGTGCGCGGCATCGCCCACAAGATGGTGCGTCGGCACCCCTGGGTCTTCGGCGACGAGGCGAAGGGGGAGGGCGGCGCGGAGGCGCTCGCGCGCTGGGAGGCCCAGAAGGCCGAAGAGAAGCGCGCGAAGGGCGGCAAGCTGCGGGGTGCCCTCGCCGGCGTGCCCGTGGCGCTCCCAGCCCTGCTACGCGCGTTCCGGGTCGGCGAGAAGGCCGCCGCGCATGGTTTCGACTGGCCTGACGTCGCGGGGGCGCGAGGGAAGGTCACCGAGGAGCTCGCCGAGCTCGACGAGGCGGTCGCGGGGGGCGCGAAGGAGCGCATCGAAGAGGAGCTCGGTGATCTGCTCTTCGCCCTCGCGAGCTTCGGCCGCAAGCTCGGGGTGGACCCCGAGGCCGCGCTCCGTCGAGCGCTCGATCGTTTCAGCAAGCGCTTCCATCAGGTCGAGGTCTCGGCCCACGCGCGGGGCGGCTCGCTCCGCGACTTCGACGATGAGACCCTCGACGCGATGTGGGAGGATGCCAAGCGCGTCGTCGGGTGAGCATGCGGGGGTTGGGGACGAGCGAAGGGAGCGCCGCGCGCCTCGAGAGGCGACGTCACGTCGTGGCTCGAGCACCCCTCGCGCGCCTCGCGCTCCTCTCGAGCCTCGCGCTCGTCTCGAGCCTCGCGCTCGTCGTCGGCTGTGGTCGCACCGTCGACGTGACGACCGTCGTGCGACACCCCGCGCCCGTCCCGCTGCGAGCGTTCCCCGAGGTCATCGTCGCGACGAGCGACGACCTCGAGGCCATCGCGCTGGGTGACCACCTCGTCGCGCACCTCACGCGGGAAGGGACGCAGCGGTCGCGGCGCGTCCGCATCGCCGAGCTCGAGACCCTGCGCCTCGGCGGCCAGCTCGGTCCCGCGAGCGTCGTCGTGTTGCTCGAGCTCAGCCTGCGCGAGACGTCGACGTTGCGACACCACCTCCGCCCCGAGACGGTCTGCGGGCCCAACGGCTGCTTCAGCCGGCAGCGCCCGGAGGTCTTCGACGTGCCGCTCCTCCGCGCGCGGGTCCGCCTCACGGTCCACGAGGGGCCGACGGCGCGAGCGCTCCAGCGCCTCGGCTTCGGGGCCGAAGAGGAAGGGCGGGGCTGGGAGCGAATGCGAGAGCGGGCAGTGACGCAGCTGAAGCGCGAGCTGGTCCGGCTCGTCGATCCTCGGGAGGAGGAGGTCCGGGTCACGCTCCTGGCCGTCCGCGACGACGACGTCGAGCAAGCGCTCGAGCGGATGCGGGCGGGCGAGTGGCGCGAAGGGCGGCGCCTGCTCGAGGCCGCGGCGCGGAGCGAGCGCGTCAACGCGCTGCCGCCGAAGGTACGCGCCCGCGTTTACTACGATCTCGCGATGGCGCGGCGTTACGACCCCGTCTCGCTCGAGCGCGGTGACCTCGAGCGCCACTTCCTCGCCGCAGAGTCGCCCCTGCGAGAGGCGCTTCGGGTCGATCCACAGCCGCTCTATCAGAACGCGCTCGCGCGGCTCCACCGCGACCGCGAGGCGCTCGAGCTCCTGCGCCAGCAGGAGCAGGCGGCGATTCACAACTTCGAGCTCGAGCGGCAGCCGGCCGACCCCTCCGTGGTCCCGAGGCCGCCGCCGGGCTACGGCCCCTGAGGGACCGAGCCGCGTCCGCGTCCGGATCCGTGTGCGTGTCCGGGTCCGAGTTCGTCGCGTCCGGGTCCGCGTCCGAGTCCGCGTCCGCGTCCGGGCCCGAGTCCGTGTCCGTGTCCGCGTCCGGGTCCGCGTCCGAGTCCGAGTCCGCCGCGTCCGGTTTTTGGGGCCGTCCGTGTCGGGGGCCAGGCGCTGCTTCGAGTTCGCGTGCCTTGGATGAGGGGGTGGGGACGCTGGACGCCACCCACCACGCGATGGCGCGAGGGTGACGGCGCGAATCGCCGATGACCCGCAGGCTCAGGCGCGCGAGTGGCGACCCGGAGCCTCGTGCGTGGCGGCTCCCCCGCCCTGGTGGCGACGGAGAGCCTCGTTCGCTGCAGCTCTGGTCGTCCAGGTGGTGACGGAGAGCCTCGTTCGCGCGCGCCCGGCCCGCAGGCCGCGGTCGTTCAGGACCTGGACGCTTGCACCTCCTGCGCGCGAATCTGATCGCGAAACGGGCTCGCTTCGTGTGGGGTGTTCGCGCGCGCATCAATCGCAAGGTGTGGTGGCATATCCCCTGCTCACTGTTCGAGGCATGCACACGACTTGGTGGCGATGGATCGGATGTGGGCTCCTCATGGCATGCGTCAGCGAGCCGCTCGGCGCGGGTGAGGAGGGTGGGTACGGCGAGGTCACCTCGCAGGCGGAGAGCCTCACGGTGGAACAAGCGGTGACGAGTCGGTGCTCGACGACCGCCGTCTTCGGTCTCTCCGAGCAGCTCATCGAGGAGCTCGAGTGTCTGCGACCTGGTTTGATGAGCCGCATCGATCGGCCAGGGATCACGCTCGGGGCGGCGGCCTTCCCCTACCTCCAGACGCCCGCTGCGAACGCGCTCGCGCGCGCCGCGCAGCGCGGCGGCGGCGGCATGTTCATCACCTCCGGCCTGCGCACCTTGCCCCAGCAATACCTCCTCTGGCGGTGGGGGCAGACGGGGCGATGCGGGATCGGCATCGCGGCCGCGCCGGGGCTCTCGAACCACCAATCGGGCTTGGCGGTGGACATCAGCCCGTACTCGGCTTGGCGCAGCCCGATGGCGGCCGAAGGGTACCGCTGGTTCGGCAGCGCCGACCCGGTGCACTTCGACTTCCAGGGCGGGATCGACATTCGATCGCTCTCGACCCTGGCCTTCCAGCGGCTGTGGAACCGTAACAACCCTCGCGACCGGATCGGCGAGGACGGCTCATATGGCCCGGCGACCGCGGCGCGCCTCGCGCGCGCGCCGGGTGCTGGCTTCCCGATCGGGGCGTCCTGTCGCGCGCCCGAGCCCACGCCGGTCGCTCCCCCCGAGCCCGCATACGACGCGATGGAGGCTTATTGGGCGCGTCAGGCGGACGGTCGCTACGAGCTGCGCGCGCTCGGCCCGGCGCGCGTGGCGCGGGTCGAGTACGTGGTCGATGGGTTCGTGATCGGGCGCGCGACGCGCGCGGACGGTGAGAACTTCCCGACCTCCTATCGCTTCGAGCTCGAGCGCGCCGAGCGCGCCTTCGAGGTCCGCGGCTTCGACGCCAGCGGCGCGCAGGTCGGGCGAGGGGTCGGGCTGCTCGACGTGACGAGCGGTACGGGCGTCGCCATCCGACAGCTCGGCGCGGGCCTCTACGAGGTGGCGCTCGAGCGCGCGCCGTTGGAGGTGGCAGCGATCGAGCTCGTCGTCGACGGACGTTTCCCCATCACCGACCAGATCAGCGGCGCGACCCGCTCGAGCCGGCTCGCCGTCCGCCACCGCTACACGCAGCTCGGCGAGCGGCGCTTCGCGATCACGACCTTCAACGCCGACGGCACGGCGCGGGGCACGCTCCACCGGACCTTCGTGCTCCGCTGAGCCGGAGCGGGACTCGGAACCGGACGGAACCGGACTTGGAATCGGACTTGGAATCGGACTCGGACCGGACTCGGACCGGACTCGGACCGGACTCGGAACCGGACTCGGACCGGACTCGGAACCGGACTCGGAAGCGACCCGGCGAGCGCGCTCAGCGGCCGCGGTAGACGGGGGGGCGCTTGTCGCGGAACGCGGCGAGCGCCTCGAGGCGATCCTCGCTCTCGAGGGTGCGTTCGTAGCAACGCCGCTCGACGAGCAGGCCCGCGTCGAGCGGCAGGTCGCTCGCGGCGTCGATCGCGTCGAGCGCGGCCGCCACCGCGATCGGCGCGGCGTGCTCGAAGGGGGCGGCGAGCGCGAGCGCCGCGTCGAGCGCGCTCTCCCCCTCGGCCACGCGGTTGACGACGCCGAGCGAGAGCGCCTCGGCGGCGTCGATGCGGCGGGCCAAGAGGATGAGCTCCTTGGCCTTCGCGGGCCCGACGATGCGCGTCAGCCGCTGCGTCCCGCCGGCGCCGGGGATGATCGCGAGCGAGACCTCCGTGAGCCCGATCTGGGTCCCAGCGCGCATCACGCGCAGGTCGCACGCGAGGGCGAGCTCGAGGCCGCCTCCGAACGCCACACCGTCGATCGCCGCGATGACGGGCTTGGGGAGCCGGTCGATGGCGTCGAAGGCGGCGCGGTAGAGCCCGAGGAAGTCCCGCACGTCCTCCTCGCTCATCCCCTGCCGCTCCTTGAGGTCGGCGCCCGCGCAGAAGGCCCGATCGCCGGCGCCCGTCAGGATGACGGCGCGAATCGTCGCGTCGGTGCGCGCCTCGCGGGCGAGCTGGCCGAGACGCCGGACGGTGGCGCGCGAGAGCGCGTTCATCCGATCGGGGCGGTTCAGGGTCCAGAGGGCCAACGCGCCGCGGCGCTCGACGGTGACACCGTGCTCGGTCTCGGTCATGCCTGCGCTCGTGCCACGGGGCCCGCGTCGACGTCAATCCAGGGGCCGGCGCCAGCGTGAGCGATGTCCGTTCCGCTTCTTGGTGCCTCGCCACAGGATCGGTTCTGCGTGGAGGATGATCGACCGACCTTGTGCGCGGGCTCACCGGCTCGCGGGAGGTCGGCGGTCGAACGCTCGTAGTCTCCTCTCGAGCATGAGTGACGACTTCACGCGCCGCGCGGAGCTCACCGCGGCGCTCGACGGCGCGACCGAGGCCGTCCGTGTGTTCCGCGTGGTTCGCTTCCGCGCGCAGACCGCGTCGCATCTGCTCGGTGGCCTCGCGACTGGGGTCGGCGGGGTGATCTTCGACGCCCTCACCAGCGGCGACGACGGTGACTCGGGCGACGCCGACGACCAGCGCCCGCGGGGGCTCGCGGTGCTCGCGCTCGACGCCGCGGGCCAGCCCGCGTGGCGGTTCTCGTTTCACCCGATGCAGCCCGACCTCGAGGCGTTCGTGATGGAGGAGGTGGTCCGCGCGGCGCGTCGCCTCGGTGCAGCGATCGAGCTCTTCGCCGAGCAGACCGGGCTCGAGCGCTGGGAGCCTTCGGCGCTGACGCCGGCGGCGTCTCCCGCGACGCAAGGGGCGTTCCGCGAGAACGCGGCACCGAGCGTCTCTGCATTCGAGGGTGTGGGTCTCGTCGCGAGCCGCGAGGGGGACGTGCTGCGGCTCGTCTACGAGCGGAAAACGCGACCATCTCTGCTCGTGGCGGGGCTCGCGGTGGCCTTCGGGATCGCGTTCTGGTGGACGATCCCGATCGCGTTGGTTCTCCGCGCGGGACGAAAGGCGCTCGGTGAGGTGCTGCGGAGCGCGCTCCGCGGTCACACGTTCCGCTGGGAGGCGACGCTCACGCCGACGGCGCTGGAGGTCAGGGAGATCTGCGATGGTGTGGTCGGCGAGCGGGCCCAGGTCGACCGACGTGGCCGCGTGCTCGCGAGCTGGGCGCCGAGCGGCTGGACCTCGGCGCAGGTCACGGGCAACGACGGCCGCACCCTCCGGGGCTACGTGTTTCGCGTGCTCGGGCCGGAGGGGTTCGTGTTCGTGCCCTTGCCTCGGGATCTGCAGCGCGAGCTGGGGCCGGCGCTGCGAAGCGCGCTCAGCTCAGGTTGATCGGGTAGTCGACGAACATGTCGGGGCCGTCGAAGCGGCGCAGCTGCATCGAGCGGAGGGCGGTCTGAATGCAGCTGCCGGGCTCACCGGTGGTGACGGCCGCCGGCCCCCGAAGCTGGACTCGCGTGACGCGCCCGCTTCCCTCGATGCGCAGCCGCAGGACGAGCCGGCCGGTCACCTCGCCCTCGCCCTCGACGAGCACGAGGCAGCGGCGGATCCGTGGGAAGACCTGATCGATCGCCGCCTCGATCTCGGAGGAGCGGAGCTGCTGCTCGCCGCCGCTCCCCGCGCCATCGATGATGCGCGGGTCGTTCTCGCCGAGATCGTCGCCTGCGGTCGCTTCGCCGCGCGGGGTGGCGCGCGACGTCGCGGATCGCGGGGTGCCGTCGTCTCGCGATCGGGCGCGACGCCCACGACGTCCGCGGCGCATCTCGGTGACCGCCTCGTCGTCGGCTTCGTCGCCTTCGTCGAGGGCCTCCTCTTCGCCCTGGACGAGCTCGGGCTCGCCGAGACCGATCCAGTGCGGATGCAACGCGACCGCGACGCCTGCCCAGAGGACGCTCGCGACCAGGAAACCTGCGATGAAGCGGCCCATTGCTCGCCTTCCTACCACGTTGACCGGGGTGGGGCGGACGACTACCGTCGGGCGCTCGTGAAGATCCGTCTCCGTCCGATCCTCTCGCTCGTCGTTGTGATGGCGCTGCCCTCGGGCGCGCTCGTCGCCGCGCAAGCGCCCGAAGGGCAGGCTGCGAGCGCCGACACCGCGAGCACCGCCGAGGCCTCCGCATCAGCAGGGGCGCCGACCGCGGAGGCGCAGCCGGTGGAAGCACAGCCGGTGGAAGCACAGCCGGTGGAGCCACAGCCGGTGGAGCCACAGCCGGTGGAGCCACAGCCGGTGGCGGCGCAGCCCACCGCAGCTTCCGCGGACGAGCCCGACGGCGCGGCGTCTTCCGTCGCGCAGGACGACCTCCCGCCCGCGCTGAGGACGGTCGTCGACGTGGCCGATTTCGAGCCGACTCGCCCGCGAACGCCGCCGCGCGCGCCGTGGCGCGTCGTGGCCTCGCTCGGCGTCGGGACGAGCCTGCGCATCGTCCGCAACCTCGAGCTGCAGCAGGAGCGCTTCGCGCCCGCCTTCCTCACGCTCCGGGGCGGCGTGGCGCTCCCGCAGCGGGGGCGCTTCGGCCACGAGCTCGCGGTGGGCGTGTCGGCGAACCTCTCGGGCGACGGCTCCTACACGTCCGGTGTCGACCCTTTCCAGCAGTGGACGCTGACCCCCTCGTACGGGCTGCGGGTCGCGTTCCCCGCCGCCGCGGTGCCCGACTGGATCCTCCGCGCGCGCGTCGGGCTACCGATGAGCCCCGCGCCAGACTTCACCTGGGGCGCCGAGGTCGACGCCTCGATCACGCACCAGCTCCTCGCCGGGCTCGGGGTGACGGTGGAGCTCGGGTCGTCGACGTTCTTCGGCGCGAAGAACCGGAACGGAAACCTCACGGTGCACCCGCTGATCTTCGCGACCCTCGGGGTGACGCTCGATTGGGAGGTGCTCCGATGAGGCTGCGCGGATCGCGATCCGTCGCGCGGGGCTTGTCGATCGTCGGCCTCTTCGTGCTCGTCGTCGGGCCTGCGCCCGGTGAGGTCGGGGGGTGCGGCAGCGAGCAGGTCGTCGCCGACCCGATCGATTATTGCCTCCAGACCGGCGCCTGGGACTGCCGGCGCCAGGAGTTCCGAGGCGAGATCGACGACGTCGAGGCGTGCGTCGACGAGCTGCCGGAGGCGTGTCGCGGGGCCGCGTGGCCCGCCGCCTGCGCGCCCTTCCCGACCAACCGCGAGGCGCAAGCCTGCCTCGACGCGCTCGCGCGGGTCGACAACGTCTACGTCGACTCCAACGACGACGGGGTGTTCACGATCACCGACTTGCCGGAGTGTCGGCTGTGTGGGGGGCGATGATGCGCGGGGGGCTCCACGCCACGGCGCTCTTGCTCGCGCTCTCGGGCTGCGCGGCGATGAGCGGCAAAGCGGATTACCGCGACTACCGCACCGTCCACCTGGCGGAGGAGCCCGAGGCGCGCACACGCGCGATGGCGCGCTACCTCGAGCGGCACCCCGAGGGCCGGTGGGCGGCTGAGCTCCGGCAGGAGTACGAGGCGGACGAGGCCGTCCTCTTCGAAGAGAACAAGTCGACCCGAGAGGGGCTCGCGTTTTACCTCGAGGCGTACCCGCGCGGCCGCTTCCGTGACCAAGCGCAGGCGCGCCTCGACGCGCTCGCGAGGGTGCAGGCCAGCCGCGACGAGGGCGAGGGCGCGGCTCAGCAGGTCCGCCGCGACCAGCGCGAAGAGGCGCTCCGAGCCCGCCGCCTCTGGGCCACGCAGGCGGTGAGCTTCTGGAGCCGCATCTTGCTCGGCGTCGACCGGTGGGGCGCGCCGATCCCCGAGGTCGCCGCGTCGAGCCCCGAGTTCGACCGCGCCTTCGGCGCGGCGCCGCGACCGCGTTGCTCCACCACCGAGTGCATCAAGTTCTACCAGCTCGACTTCGCGATCCCGGTGCCCGGGCAGACGCGCATCGAGCGGACCCTTCGGCTCCTCCTTCGGCTGCACCTCGCGGAGGGGCGCCTCGTCCGCGCCGAGATGTTGATGCCCGAGCGCGGGTTCTCACGCTGGTACGAGCTCGAGAACCAAGAGTTCATCATCGACGAGGATCCCGAGGCCCGGAACATGGCGGTCGAGTGGGCGCTCGCGCGCATCGTCCCCATCGTGCGCGAGGTGGTCCCGGCGGCGGCGGCGATCGACGTGGTCCCCGAACCGATCTCGGCGCCTCGGATCCGCGCGCCGAACCAGCCGGACCCGGGCGCGTCGCAGGTCCCGGGCCAGGCCGGCGCTGGACCCACGGGGCCCGCCGAGGCGACCGAGCTCGTCGAGGGACCCCCAGAGGCGCTCGTCTTGCCGCTCGCGCTGCAGGGCCTCCAAGCGGGGAACCTCCGGATCGTCGTCTTCGCCGCGAGCGAGGACGATGAGGGCGCCGCCTACGACGGCCTCTTCGTCGAGCTGGAAGAGCCCGAGCCGGCTCCCGCGCCGCCGCCGCCGCGTCGCCCCGCGCGCCGCTGAGCGACGACCGGCGGGTGCGAAGACCGGGTCCGAAGACCGAAGACCGGGTCCGATGAGCGCCTCCGATGAGCGGGGCCGATGAGCGGGTCCGATGAGCGCGTCCGATGAGCGCGTCCGATGAGCGGGTTCGATGAGCGGGTTCGATGAGCGGGTTCGATGAGCGGGTCCGATGAGCGGGTCCGATGAGCGGGTCCGATGACCGGGGTGGACTGCATGACGCCAGCATTCGAGGCGCGGACGAGGGGCGACCGAATCGAGCGGCGCGTGGGCACGAAGCGCGTCACCTTCTCCCGATGGCCCAGGTGCCCCCGCTCCGAATGCCTCGCGCGGAGGTTCGGCAAGAGCTCGACCGGATCCGCCACCCCTTCCGGATCGCGGTCGAGCGCGCGAAGAATCCGTTCAACATCGGCGCCATCATCCGCACTGCGCATTCGTTCCTCGCCAAGGAGATCCTCCTCATCGGGACCGAGCCTTGGTACGAGCGCGCCGCGATGGGCATGCAGCGCTACGAGAACCTCCGTGAGCTCCCGACCACCGAGGCCTTCCTGGCGCTCGCGCGCGAGGAGGGCTGGTCGCTCGCGGTCTTCGAGAAGGACGACGCCCAGGTCGGGCTCTGGGACGCGGCGCTCCCCGACGACGTGGTGCTCGTCTTTGGCAACGAAGACTCCGGCTGCTCGCGCGCGCTGCTCGACGCCGCGGACGAGGTCGTCGGCATCCCGATGTACGGCATCAACCACAGCTACCCCGTCAGCATTGCGTCCGGGATCGCGATGGCCGAGTGGGCGCGGCGGCGCTACGCGAGCGGCCGGGTCGTCGTCCCGAGCCCCGCCCGATGATGGCGCTCCGCGTGCTATGTTCGCGCCGTGGGTGACGAAGGCGGCGAGGGCGCGCCCCAGGCGATGTGGCAGAGCGAGCTGCTCGTCAGCGACGCCGTCGGGCGCCTGATCGAGTTCTGGGGCTTCAAGCGCAACATGGGGCGCATCTGGACGGTGCTCTTCCTGAGCGACGAGCCCCTCGCCGCGAAAGACCTCCAAGACCGACTGCAGCTCTCGGCGGGCGCCGTGTCGATGACCCTGACCGAGCTCGGCCGGTGGGGCGTCGTCAAGAAGGTCTGGATCCAGGGCGAGCGCCGCGACTTCTTCGTCGCGGAGGGGAATTTCTGGAAGATGATCTCGCGCGTCTTCAGCGAGCGGGAGAAGATCGAGATCCTCGACGCGATCGACGCGATGGAGGAGGCGCTCGAGTACGCGCGCGCGAAGCAGTCGGTCGGCGACGAGGCCGCGAAGCGCCGCGCGCAGCGGCAGATCGAGCGCATCTCCCAGCTGCTCGAGCTCGCGAAGCTCGGCCGGCGCCTCTTGGAGGCGCTCCTCGAGCGCGGCCGCGTCGACGCGACGCCCCTCCTCGGCGTGCTCCTCGGCGGCAAGGACGACTGAGGGGCCCCGGTCCTCGGCCCCAGTCATCGGCCCCGGTCCTCGGCCCCAGTCCTTGGCCCCGGTCCTCGGCCAGCGGTCATCGGCCGCGGTCATCGGCCCCAGTCATCGGCCCCAGTCATCGGCCCCAGTCATCGGCCT
>JAHBWH010000124.1 GCA_019637115.1 Myxococcales bacterium
CGGCCATGGACGGATCATGCCTGTCCGCCGCGCCCGACCCAAGCGCGATCTCACCCTCGCTTCGCAGAGCGATGCGCGCGGCGCCCGCTGGGACCGCCTCCTCGCGGAGCGCGCCGCGCGCTGGCTGTTCACCCTCGCCCTGCGCGCCGGCTCTTCCTCGCGCTGCGCGCGCGCGTCGGTTCTTCACCCACGCCGGCGCGCCGGCTCTTCCCTCGCGCTGCGCGCGCGTCGGTTCTTCACCCTCGCCCTGCGCGCCGGCTCTTCCCTCGCGCTGTGCGACGTACGCGTCGGTTCTTCACCCTCGCCGGCGCGCCGCGCGTCGGATCAGGCGGCCGCGAGATCGCGGAGCTCAGCGCGGAGCTTCTCCTTGGCGCGGGCCTCGAGCTGACGGGCGCGCTCGCGGCTGACCCCGAGCTGGCGACCCAACGCCGCGAGGGTCATCTCGTCCTCCTCGTCTTGAAGGAGGCGGCGCTCGACGATGAACCGCTCGCGCTTGTCCAGGACGCCCAGCGCCCGCTCGAGGCGGCCCTCGAGCGCCGACTGCTGCGTGGCCCGCTCGACCGCCTCGTCGGGCGGCGCGTCATCGGCCGAGAGCGTGTCCACCAGGGTGACGCCGCTCTCGTCGAAGACGCTCGCGTCCAGCGAGACGTCGCGCCCCTCGAGCCGTCGCAACATGCCCTCCATCTTCGTCGGGGACACCCCGAAGCGCTCGGCCATCATCTCGATGCGGCGCGTCGGATCCTGCTCCAGGTTGGCGACCCTCGCGCGCTCTCGGCGGAGGCGGAAAAAGAGCTTCGAGCGCAGCGGACCGCTGCCGGCGCCGACCAGGCTGGTGGACCGGACCACGGCCTCGAGGATGAACGCACGGATCCAGTACCCCGCGTAGGTCACGAAGCGGGTGCCACGATCGGGGTCGAACTTCTTCACGGCCGTGACGAGCCCCATGCTCCCCTCGGCAACGAGATCGGCGAGCCGAATCCCGTAGCGGCGGTACTGGAGCGCGACCGCCACCGCGTACCGGAGGTTCGCCTCGACGAGAGCGTCCGCCGCCTCTTGGTCGCCCGCGCGCGCGCGGACTGCCAGGTCGTGCTCGGCCTCCCGACTGAGCGTCGGGATGGAGCGCACTCGTTCGATGTAGCGGTCGAGCTCGGGATCCTTCTGGTAGGCCACGTCGTTCCTCGCTGAATGGATGACGTTACGTAACGTGAATGCGGCGGCTGCTCAAGACCCAGTGGTGGAACGCTGAGTTGCATGCGAGGGGCAAGATCGGGGTGCTCCCTCGCGCCCGGAACTGCAGACGAGCTGCAGCATGTTCCGTTACGTCAACACGAGGAGGCGGGTCAGATTCCACGGCCGCCCTGTCTCGGGTCCGGTCCGGGTTCGGGGGTCTGGGTTCGGAGGTCCGGGTCCGGGGGTCCGGGGATTGGGGTCCGGGGATTGGGGTCTGGGTTCGGAGGTCCGGGGATTGGGGTCCGGGGATTGGGGTCGGGGGATTGGGGTCCGGGTCCCGAGTCAGGTGGCTCGGGTCCGCCCGCGGAGCCCGACCAACGTTTCTGGTCGCGGACGCGCGCGCGCACGCGCACGTGGACGTGGACGTCGTGGACGTGGACGTGGACGGCGCGGACGTGGACGGGGACGGCGCGGACGTGGGCGTGGACGGCACGGACGTGGGCGCGGACGTGGGCGCGGACGTGGGCGCGGACGTGGGCGCGGACGTGGGCGCGGACGTGGGCGTGGACGGGGGCGTGGTCGTGGAGGTCGTGGACGTGGACGGGGTACCAGCAGCGTCGCCCGAACCGACCCGGCTCCGCGTCCACGTTCGATTTGGCGCCTCCAGACACCTACGGAGCGCGGCGCTTCAGCGCGGAGTGGGCAAGCCTATCCTCCGGTCCGGCCCCCTCGACACGGACCTCGCCGCCCTCGCGCGCGTCGGCCCCTCCGAGCGCGGTCGTGCGCGCAGCTCACTGCCTGTGACCCTGCTTTCGAATCGGGGGCGCGAGGTCCATCGAATGTCCGAGCGCCGGGCGGGTGTCGCCCACCGAGGTCGCTCGGCCCATCGAGGTCGCTCGGGCGAATGTGTCGCTCGGCCCACCGACCTCGCTCGCGCGAATCTGGGCGATTCCGCGTCATCCGAGCCTCGTGGGCTAAGGAGCGGTGGCTCAGGCGGAGAAGCTCGACCCGCAGCCGCAGGTCGACTTCGCCTGCGGGTTCAGGAACTTGAAGCCCGCGCCGTGCAGGCCCTCGACGTAGTCGATCTCGGTGTCCTCGAGGTACTGGTAGCTCATCATGTCGACGAAGATCGGGATTCCGTGCGACTCGAAGCGCTGGTCCATGTCGTTCGTCTCGTCCTCGAAGAAGAGGTCGTAGGAGAACCCCGAACAGCCCCCGCCGATCACCCGAACCCGGAGCCCTTGGTCCCCGAGCCCCTCTGCGTCGCGGATCTCTCGCACCTTCTCAGCGGCCTTCGGCGTCAGCTCGATCATCGTTCTCTCGTTCTTCCTCCGTCGGGCCGCGCTCGGCCCCGACGTGACGTTAGGTAATCTAGGGCGCTTCGCCGAGGAGCGCCAGCGCTCGCGGCGCGCGACCGCCGACCTGGATTCCGCCCGCCTCGAGGGCTCGGCGCTTCACTAGCGCCAGCGCCACGGCGGCGGCCGCCGAGGTGACCCGACCGACCTCTCGCCCCTCGGCGTCCTGGACCGCGGCGCCCGGCGCGACGGGGGCCTCGAGCTCCATCCGCACGAGGCGCTTGGGCGGCTTGCCGCGGTGCTCGAGCATCACGACGGGCTCCTGCCCGAAGTAGCAGCCCTTCTGGAACGAGACCGCCCGCCAGAGGCCGGCCTCCTGGGGCAAGGTGTCGAGCCCGAAGTCGACGCCATGTCGGGGGACACCCGCGTCGATCCGCGCCCGCTCCCACGCCGCGTCGTCACCGAGGACGAAGCCTCTCGCGGCGAGCGCAGCCAAGGTCGGCTCGACCTCCTCGGGCGGCACGAGCAGATCGTGCCCGCCCGCGCCGAGGCGGGGCGTGGCTATGCCCTCGGACGCGCCGTCGACGAGGTGGATGACGCGGCGCCCGTCTCTCTCGAGCTCGACGTCCTCCATCACGATGTACCGATCGAGGCGCGTGAGGACGGCGTCGGCGGCGTGCCCCGGCACGCGGAGCGCGAGCCCCCCCTCGTCGTCGAGCACCCAGGCATCGGAGAGGATGCGGCCGGTGCCTTCGAGCACGAGGCCGTAGATCGAAGGGGCGTCGCTGGCGGCCGGTCGGCCGACGTCGCACGTGAGCTGACCCTGAAGCCACTCCCGCGCGTCATCGCCTGTCACGCGGAGGATCACGTCGTCCAACAGGAAGGCTCGGGCGGTCACGCCGATGACGTACGGTCCCTCCCCTCGAGCGGCAACCCGTCATCCGCCGCGGCCGAGGATCCGCTTGCGCTCGATCGTCGGTCGGGCGAGCGCTCGACGGCAGCCGACGACCCTCCGCTCGTGTCGTCGGCTCGTCAAGGCGGGCGAGCGCTCGACGGCAGCCGATGATCCGCGCGTGTCGCGGGCTCACCTGCAAACGAGCGCCTCGCGTCCGTACCGACGCACGAGCGCTCGACGGCAGCCGATGATCCGCTCGTGTCGCGGCACACCTGCAAACGAGCGTCTCGCGTCCGGATTGGCGCACGTGCGGGCGAGCCGCGTCAGTACCAGCGGATGGTCTGGCCCGGCGTGGTGCGCGGCGCGGGGCTCGCGGGGTACGCGACGGGGGGCGGCGGCGCGGTCGGCTGCGCGCGGGTTCGGCTGGCCGGCGGCGGGCCCTGCACGCTGAGGTCGGGCTGGAGGAGCTGGCCGGGCTGCACGTGCGCAGGCACGGGGAAGTACCACCAGCGGCCTCCATGTTGGATCCAATAGCCCGCGACGCGGCGGTGCGTCCGAGGCATCCGCATCAGCGGGGGCTGCTGCCCCTCGACGCCCTGCTGCGCTTGCGCGGGCGCCGGGGGGACCGCGTCCGCTTCCCCGGCCGGCGCAGGGGGGACCGCGGCGGCCGGAGAAGCGGGCTGCGGACGCGGCGTCTGGCTCACGGCCGGCGGGGGGAGCTCCGGCGCGGGCGGAGGCGCCGCGATCTCGGCGAGGACCTGGGTGACGTAGACGCCGTCGGCGCCCGATACGGCCGCGAGCCCGATGTGCGTGAAGCCCTCGTCGAGGAGCTGCGCGCGGTGCGGGGGGCTCGCGAGGATCGCGTCGAGCGCGCCGCGCGTCGTGGCGTGGCGCGAGATGTTCTGGGCGATCCGGAGCGTCTCCACGCCCGCCTCCTCCACGCGCCCGTTCGGGTCGCCGGTGCGTTCGGAGACGTGGACGAGCTCGCGGTGGGCCGCCATGTCCATGCTGTGCGTGCGGGCGGCGGCGTCGAGGCCCGCGTGTCGCGCGAGCGCGGGCACACCCGCTTCGGCGCGGAGCGCGTTGACCCGAGCGAGCATCGCTCGCTCACCATCCGCGTCGATGGCGGGGGCGCTGACGGCCGGGCGCCGCGCCGCGGGCTGAGCGAGGGCGGGGGCGGCGAGCAAGGTGACGAGGGCGAGGGTGAGGACGTGGCGCACGGCTGACTCCTGTCAAGAAATCTAAAGCAATCCTCGGGCCATCGCACCCAAGGCTGGCCGACCGCGTCGGATCTTCCACGATCCACGGAGGATCCGAGGTGAGTACGCCTCGCATGAGCCGTCGAGGCGTCAACGTTCGTTCACGGCCGCGCCCATCGCGGCGCACCTCGTGCGGTCATCGGGTGTGTCGGCTCGCGCGCCCAACCCGGCGCACCTCGTGCGGTCATCGGGTGTCGGCGGTCATCGGGTGTCGGCTCGCGCGCCCAACCCGGTGCACCTCGTGCGGTCATCGGGTGTCGGCTCACTCGCCCGCGTGGAGGTCTCGCTCATCGCTCTGGCGACGCTCCTCTTCGACCTGCGCCTCGTCCGGAGCGACGCCGTGCATCGGCTCGTCGTGCGGTCATTGGGTGTCGGCTCGCTCGCCCGCGAGGAGGTCGCGCTCATCGCTCCGGCGACGCTCTTCTTCGACCTGCGCGGTGAGCGCCTCGTCCGGCGCGACGTCGTGGAGCGGCTCGTCGAGCGCCTCGGGCACGAGGCTCGGCGCGCGCTCGGGCGCGTCCAGCCCGTCGAGCACCACCCGCGCGCGCCGCATCGCCTCGCTCCGCACCTTCGCGAAGTCGAAGGACCGCTGGTCCACCCAGCCGACGACCCTCAGCTCCGTGAGCTCGGGCGCCACGCGCTCGACGCGCATCTGCGGCGCGGGATCGCGCAGCACGCCCTCCATTTGCAGCGCCCCGAGCATCTCGCGCTGCACCCGGCCGAGCTCGTGCCGCTGCGGCACCACCACGACGAAGTCGAAGCGGCGGAGGGGGTTGCGCGTGAAGTTCACGATCGCGCTCTTGAAGACCTCCGCGTTCGGGATGCGGAGGTGGTTGCCGTCCGCCGTCATCAGCACGGTGTCTCTCCCCGTGAGGCGGACGACCTTCCCCTCGTGCGGCCCGACCTTGACGGACTCGTCGGGCGCGAAGGGGTGGCGCACCGCGAGCAGCACGCTCGCGAGGTAGTTCTCGATGATGTCCTTGAACGCGAAGCCGAGCGCGAGGCCCATCACCCCTGCGGTGCCGAGGATCGCGCCGAGCACCCCCGTCGCGCCCAAGAGGTCGAGCGCCAACATCACCGAGCCCAGCACGATCACCGTCGCCACGACCTGGCGCGCGAGGTGGCGCAGCAGCGGCGCGCGGCGCATCCGACGCTCCTGCGAGGGCCGCCGCACCAACCGGCTGAGGGTCCAGCCGAAGAGCAGGACCACGAGCGCGACGAGGTAGAGCGGGCCCCGCGCGAGGAGCGCCCGGCCTCGATCCTCCAGCCGCCGCATCGTCGCGTTCACGCGGACGTCGAGGTCCTGGTCGACCTCGACGCGGGCGTCGACGTAGAGCACACCCGGCGTCCTCGACGCGAAGTCCCGGGCGCGCTCGATCGCGTCTTCGCTCGGCACGCGACCGCGGAGGCGCACGATCCCCGAACGCACCCGAACCTCGAGCCCTCGGAGCTCCGCGACCTCGGCGAAGACGCTCCGGATGCGCCCTTCGAGCGCGTGATCCGGGTCGTCGGCGTCGTCTTCCGTCTCGGCCGCCTCGCTCACCCGGACCTCGACCCGGTTGACCAGATAGAGGCTCGTCCCGGCGCGCTCCGCGATCCGCTCCGCCGCGTCGCGCGTCGCGTTCGAGCTCACGACCCCGTCGAGCCGCACCACGCCGTCGCGGACGAGCACCTCGACCGCCTCGAGCCCCCCGACCACCTCGTAGGCCGCGCGGATCCGCGCCGCGAGCAGCGCCTCGGGAGAGGGCGCCGGCTCGTCCTCGGCGGAGTCATCGACGGATTCGTCGGCGGAGACCTCCTCGCTCGGTCGCTCGTCGCCATCGGGCGTTTGGGCATACGCCGCGGTGGCGAGCCACGACGAGAGCCCCACGAGGAGGAAGACGGACCTGTCGAGCCGAGGCATCGGCCGAGCATGCCCGAGGTTCGGGCCCAGCGTGCAGAACTCGGACCGCCTTCGTCAGCGCCGCAGGTCGATGGGCGAGGTGTACCTCGACTGCGTCTGCGTCGCGTGGGTCACGACGTCGACGTCGATGGCCGCGTCGAGCTCGCGCCCGCTGATGGATCCGTGGCAGGTCCCACACAGGCCGTTGAAGAAGCGGCGAGGGAGCGATTGGTTGAGCGCCTCGCCAGGATAGACCTGCATCTGCTCCTTCTGGATCATCTCGCCGGTGAAGGGATCGCCCTCCCCGAACGCGAGCGCGCTTCCGTCGGCGCCGAGCGGCTGCAGCAAGAAGGGCGCGCCACCAGGGATGCGAACGCGTGCGGAGCCGTCCGCCGCGAGGGTGACGTCACCCAGCGGCTCGTAGCGCACGTAGACCTCGCCGTACTCGTCGCTCACGACGTTCGCCGCGACGTCCGCGAACGTGCGGGCCGACGCGGGCGGAGGGAGCACCTCGAGCAGCCGGACGCCACCGACGTCCGGATCGATCCGCCGCGGCGCTCGGGTGTTCTCGAAGAGCAACGTGCCGAGCAGCGGGAAGTCGAGGAAGTGGAGCAGGGCCCCGTCTCGAGAGGGATCGATCTCGCTCGCGCCGTTCACTTCGTCGGGCTTCGACTCGAAGATGTGATGCTCCGCCCGGGCGAAGACCGCGACCGATTCCACGTTCGCGCGACCGGCGTCGCCGCCGATCTCCCGGACCGCGCCGGTGAGCGTGTCGAGCGCGCAGAGCGACCACGCGAAGGGGCCGGCGCGTAGGTCGGTCGCGCCGAGGTCGCAGCTCACGATCAGCTCGTGGGAAGGGAGCATGGCCGGCGAGCGGAAGACACCACGGGTGGTCGGCCCGCCGGGCACCGAGGGGATGCCCCCGAACGCGCCCGGCACCGGCACGTACATCGAGTTCATGTAGGCGCGGTCGCCGGGGTCGCGGCCCTCCTGATCGGGGCCAATGGATCGGTTGACGATCACCACGGTGCCCGCGCTCTCCGCCGCGCCCATCGGCGCGGCGATGAACGCGAGGTTCCGGTTGACGAGCTCGACGACTTCCGTCGCGGACTCGAAGCCGACGCTCTGCCGCTGCGCGAAGAGCGGGTGGTAGTCGCCGCCGTCGAGGTTCTGCCGGCGGAGCGCGAGCTGATGGAAGCCCGGCTCGCGCTTCTCGGTGGTGAAGATGAGGCGTCCGTCGCTCATGAAGCTCGGGGCGAGCTCCTGGTTGAGCAAGAAGGTCATCTGCCGGAGCCCGCCGGCCTCGCGGATGAAGAGGTTGGCGTTGGGCTGCATCGCGGCCGGCGTACGGGTGGGGCCGCGGTACTGCACGTCGCCGTCGACGTTGCCGCGCGTGCTGGCGAAGACGAGGTTCCCGTCGGGTGCCCAGGCGGGATCGAAGTCGTGGACCAAGATGCCGTTCTCTTCGTCGGTCGAGTGAGCCACGCCCGGGACACGCTCGCAGCCCGAACCGTCGGGGCTCATCCAGTAGAGCCGGAGCGGCTCGGACGCGCTCGCGCGCGCCGCGAAGGCGACCCGCGTTCCGTCCCAGCTCACCGCGGGCGTCCGCACGTCGGGCGAGGCGCCGAGGCCGCAGCCGCCGAGGAGGCTGGACGACGCGCCGAGCGAGACGGTGCCGTCGCCCGCGAGCGTCAGCGGCGCGCTCCGCAGGTCGGCCCCGCCACGGAAGGTGTCGAAGTCGCGGATGTCGCCGACGCCGATCGGTCGAGCGACCCAGATGAGGCTCTCGACCGGGGACGCCTCGGGGAAGACCTCCCCACGCCGGATCGCCTCCTGACGTTCGATCTCGTGCCAGCGCGCGATGACGCAGTAGGCAGGGATCTCGTTCAGGTCTCCGCCATCGGCGTCGACCCCTGCGCAGCGATCGGGCGTGGCGGGGTTGAGAGATCCGCCCGCGCCGAAGTCCTCGAAGAGCGCCGCGCCGCGGTGCGGGATGCCCGCGCCGCCCGGGACGTCCTGAGGCGGATAGAGGTTCTTTGCGACCAGGCGGCTGTCGTTCGGGTTCGGCGACTCGAGCGCGAGGGCGAGGCGCGAGAGCTCGTGGTTGCGGCGCGTGCCGATGCGCGAGAAGACGCCCTCGTCGCCGCCCTGGAGGCGAAGCTCGTGGAACATCGTCGGCGAGTGGCAGTTGAGGAACATGCACCCCTTGCGCGCGAGCACGGGCTGGACGCGGTTGGCGAAGAAACGCAAGCCCGGGTCCGGATCGTCGTCGACCAAGAGCTCGGGGCGCCGCGACGCGACGTCGCTCGCCCACTCGGCGATGACCCGATAGCGCTCGTCGTTGATGGACGAGAGCACGTTGCCGCCCTCGTGGTAGGTGCCGCCCGAGAGCGTCGAGAGCGGGCGACGAAGCAGGCCGGAGGTCGAGACCGGCGTCGTGACGTGGCTGAGCGAGGCGAAGTAGTTCCACCGGAGCTCGGCCTCGTCGTCGCCGCAAGCGAGGTAGAGGTCGGCGAAGCGGTTGCCGTGGCAGTTGGCGCCGGCGCAGCTCTCCCGCAACACCGGCTGCACCGTCGAGACGAAGCGCGTGTAGGACTCGGGATCGACGGGGGCCATCGAGGGGTCGAAGCCGTAACCCTCCCCCGCGCCGCGCACGCAGTCGCCGACGTTCTCGCGGAGGGTCTCGTCGGGCACGCCCGTCCGCTGGAAGCCCTCCTCGATCCAGCGCTTGAGCTCGGCGTACCCCGCCGAGCTGCGGCGGATGAGCGTTCCGGCGTTGTGGCGGATGTCGGTCTGCATGCGCGCGACCCGGACGCCGCTCGTCGGGTCGGGGTCCCAGGTCTCGACCGCGAGGTCGACCGGGTCGCCGCCCTTGAGCAAGAGCAGGCCCACCGAGTAGGGGCCGTACGCGGGCAAGGCGTCGCGACGACGCATCAGCGCGTCATAGCTCGACAGGTCGAGGTTCCCCGTGGCGGCGCCGTCGACGGCGACGTGGCAGCCGTTGGTCTGGATGGCGCAGCCGACCTCCATCACGGGTTGGATGCGCTCCTGGAAGTAGGACCCTCCGGGCGGAGGGATCTCCTCACACCCGAACGACGAGAGAGAGAGGAGCGCGACGACCACCGACCAAGCCCGCATGAAGGGCATTCTACACGGGCCCGCCGCCCAGATGCGCGCCCGTTCGCGTCCACCACGAGGACGCGAGCACGCAGGAGACAGTCCACGCTCGCTCGACTCTCGTACCGTCATCGCGTCCACCTGCTCGCTCCTCGCACTTTCACGCCATCCCACCGGGCTGCTCGGGCCGACCGGGCTGTTCGGCCGCTCTTCTGGCTCGGGGCTCGGGGCCTTGTGGCCTCGGGGTCCTGGGGCCAAACGCGAAAGGGCCCCAGCCTCCGCCGGAGCCCTCTCGCGCGTTCATGAGGCGTCGCCAGTCACCGCATCGCGAGCGCGACACGGATCGCGTCACGGACGAGCGAGACCCCTTCGACCGCCTCGGAGTCGCGGAGGGCCGCGCGAGCGTCCGCGCCGCCGATCCGCCCGAGCGACCACGCCGCCGCCTGACGCACGCGATCGTTCGTGTCCATCTCCAGCAGCCCACGCAGCGCCGGCACCGCCTCCGCGACGCGGAAGGTGCCGAGCATGCGCGCGGCGCGCATCCGGACCTCGTCGTCCGTGTCCGCGAGCGCGCCGAGCAGCGCGTCGTGGTTACGGAAGAAGTTGACCACGAGGACCTGGTCGATCGCGGCGCGGCGCACCTCGACCGAGGCGTCCGCGAGGGCCGCCGCGATGAAGGTGTTGGCCGCGCTGTGGTTCAAGCGCCCGAGCCCCATCACCGCCGCCGCGCGGACCTCGGCCTCTGCGTCGCCCATCGCCGCGTCGCGGAGCGCCTCGAAGCCGTTCGGGTCCATCAGCTCGCCGATGGCCATCGCGGCGCGCGCGCGGCGGACCGGGCTCGCGTCGGCCTCGAGGACCTCCTTCATCTGCGCCATGATGGCGCCGACCGCGAAGATGCGATGGCGGAGCCACCACGCCGCGATGCGGCGGACCTCCGGGCTGCGATGCTCGAGCACCGCGCGCTGCAGGAGCGGCACGCAGGCGTGGCACTCCACCCGCTCACCGTACTCCAGCATGGCGACCAGCGTTCCCGGCGCCGTGTTGCTCCGGATCGCGTTGACGAGCGCGTCGGGGGTCGGGGCCTGGGTCCCGGGGCTGATCTCGCCGCGGGCGCGGTCGTGAACGACCGCCTCGGGCAGATCCTCTTGCGCCTGGCTCACGGCCGGCAGCGTCATCGCCGCCAGCACGGAGAGGAAGGTCGCACCTCGAATGATTCGTTGAGAGCTCATGGTGGTCTCCTTTCTTTCCGCTCGTGATCAGTCGTAGCTCGGCGTCTCGCCGCCCCAACGCTCCGCCCCTTCGACGTTGCGTCGCGACCAGTACTGGCCGCCGAGGTCGGCCATCTGGATGAGCGCCACGCGCTCCTCGCGCGTGAGGGTCACGCCGACGTCCTCCGGGTGACTCCCGCGGGCCCACGCCCACTCGCCCGGGTTGCCAGCGGCGTTGATGTTCAGCACCTCGATGAGGCGCGAGGTGCGGGCGAGGCCCGGGGTCACCCACTCCGGCGGGACGTCGCCCGTCGCGGTCACCTCGCCCATCATCGCCGACGGGTAGAGGAGCGTGACGTAGGACGCCGGGTACGAGACGACCTCCATCTCGTAGTAGGCCTGCAGCGGCTCGTCCGTGAGGAGCAGGTAGGGGATCTGGTAGGCCAGCTCCTCGCCGCTATCCGTCGTGACCGCGACGTCGTAGAAGCGGCCCGCGTACGGGTCGTTCGCGCCGCCGTCGTGACAGCTCACGCAGTTGCGATCGAAGATGTCCTGCAGGTTCGGACCCGCCGACGCGCCGTACCAGGGCAGCTCGACACGGTCGGGGATCGCCGCGACGAAGTTCTGCGGCCCCGCCTGCTGGGCGAGCGTGGTCGCGCCCATGCGCGGCAGGACCTGGCCGGTGCGATCCTCGTGGCAGCCGCCGCAGCGACGCTCCTCACCCGGCATGGCCTGAATCCACAGCATCTGGTTGCGGATCGCCATGTCGAAGCGGTCGAGGGTCTGGAGGTGGTAGGGAAGCCGCGAGGGGACCGCCGCCTCCCAGGAGCCGTCCGCGTAGACCTGCGCCTCGCCGACGATGGCCGCGCCCTCGTGGAGCGTGAGGCCGAACATGCCGACCGAGCCGATCTCCGAGGAGAAGCCCTCGATGATGCGGACGCGCGTGGTCTGGTCGAGGGCCTCGTCGAGCGACTCGCCCGAGAACTGGCCGCCGCGGACGCTCTCGCGGAGGCCCGTGACCGTCACGTCGATCGAGCCGATGACGGCCGGCTCGTAGGGGTCGGGCGCGGCCGCGACGACGCCGGGGTGGACCGGCGGGATGTTGCGCGGGCGCACGGGGAGCGCGTAGCCGTCCCAGGTGGTCGGGTCGTCGTAGACGAGCGTGCGCTGACGAGTCTCGGCGTTCCAGAGATAGACGCCGAAGTTCGGCGCGGTCTCCGCGAGCTCGTTGCGCTCGTTCACGTCACCATCGGACCACTCCACGAGGAAGTCGCGGCCGCCGATCGGGAAGGGACGGCGGTAACGGCCGACGCCGCTCGGCGGGCTCTCCATCCCGGTCGGGACCTGCGGGGTGAGGATCTCGAAGCGAGCGTTCTGCTCGTCGAGGAGCAGGCCGTCGACGCCGCCCGCCGCGCGCGCGTCGAGGTGCACGAGCGCGCCGGCCTGGATGGTGCCGCGGCGGCTCGTGACGATGCCCACGAACTGACCCGGGTCGACCTCCGTGAACTGCACGAGGCTGTTGCCCGGCTTGCCGCCGGTGCCGGCGAGGCCGACCATCTGCGTGCAGTCGGGGTTCATCGCCATGAGCTTCACGTCGTTGAGCGGCCCGAGGTGCTCCCACCGCGAGTAGCCGATGCGGCCGTCGCTCATCAGGAAAGGATCGGCCGAGTGGCTCAGGTTCTGCGCGCAGAGGCGACGGTCCGCGTCGCCGCTGCTCAGGCTGATGGTCGCGATCTGCGTCACCACGCGGCTGTGGTTGTACTCGTCCGCGCGGGTGCCCATCTCGGTGTGGGGCTGGTTGGTCACGAAGGCGACGCGATCACCCGGGACGAAGATCGGCTTGACGTCGTGCCAGTCACCGAAGGTGAGCTGCCGGACGTCCGACCCGTCCACGTTCGCGACGTAGATGTGGTAGTGCGAGTCGCCCCGCGTCCGCATCGAGAACGCCACCTGGGTCGCGTCGAAGCTGATGTCGATGCCGTTGATGTCGACGCCCTCGAAGCCCTCCGTGAGGTTGCGGAGCGTGCCGTTCGGCGTCGGCGGCTCGAGCACGTAGACACCACCGCCCGGCACGTAGCGCAGGTAGTCGATCGTCTGGCTCGCCCCGCCGGTCACGACGTGGTTGCCATCGGCGCCGACGAAGGCGCGCTTGACGAAGACGATCGCTTGAACGCCGGGCAGCACGCTCTCGCCGGGATCGCCCCCGCCGCAGCCGGTCACCAGCGCCGCCGCCGTCATGAGCGGTAGTACCGCTCGAGCCCATCCCTTGGTTCGCATCGTGTCCTCCATGAGTCGTCGCCGTCCGGTCGAAGACAAAGCAAATCGCGATCCAGGCCAAAAGCATCGTCATTTCAACGGCGCCCCCCCGAAATCGTTGGGGGATTGCCCCCCCAAGGATGGCCAAATGGGGGTCCGCACCCCCGCGTTCGACCATCCCACGCATCGGGCCCTTGCGAAGATGGCGTCTGCCTGACTACACCCGCAGCGATGCCCGACCTCACCATCGACGAAGCGACCCGCGCGGCCCTCGCGCCCTACGGGTTCTCCGAGGAACAGCTGGCCCACTTCGCGACGCGCGCCGCGACGGCGGACAGCAACGCGGTGCGCGGCGCCCTCACGCCCCCCGGGGAGGGCGATGTCACGCCGCTCCCTGCGCTCGGCTCACCCGCCCGCCGCGAGCTCGCGGCGCTCGGCGAGGCGGCCATCGCGCGGGGAGAGGTGGGCGCGGTGATCCTCGCCGGAGGCATGGCCACGCGCTTCGGCGGGGTCGTGAAGGCGGTCGTCCCGGTCCTCGGCGACAAGAGCTTCCTCGAGCTCAAGCACGACGACGTTCTCACCCAAGCCGCACGGGTCGGCGCCACGATCCCGTGCTTCGTGATGAGCAGCTTCGCGACGCACGAGCGCATCCTCCAGCACGTCGAGGACCGGGGCCTCGGCGGGAAGGCCAGCGCGCCGATCCGCGTCTTCCCGCAGCTCGTCTCGCTGCGCCTGACTCCGAGCGGCGAGCTCTTCCGCGACGCCGAGGGTGAGCTCTCCCCCTACGCGACCGGGCATGGCGACCTCAGCTTCGCGCTGCGGGCGAGCGGGGTCCTCCGCGACTTCCGCGCCGCGGGCGGCAAGCTCCTCGTGATGTCCAACGTCGACAACCTCGGCGCGAGCCTCGATCCGGCGATCGTCGGCTTCCACCTGCAGCACGGGCAGGCGATCACGGCCGAGGTCGTCCCCAAGAACCCAGGCGACAAGGGCGGGGCGCCCGCGCGCCTCGATGGTGTGCCGCAGATCATCGAGGGCTTCCGGTTCCCCGAGGCGTTCGACCAAGACTCCATCACGGTGTTCAACACGAACACCTTCGTGCTCGACGCTGCGGCGATCGATCGCGACTTCGACCTACCGTTCTATCGCGTCGAGAAGCAGGTCGACGGCCAGACCGCGATCCAGTTCGAGCGGCTCGTCGGCGAGCTCACGGCCTTCCTCTCGACGCGCTTCGTCGAGGTCGGCCGCGAAGGCGAGGACGGACGTTTCTTGCCCGCGAAGGACCCCGACGAGCTCGCGCGACGATTGCCGATGATCCAGGCGATCACCGAGGCTCGCCGCGGATCGGCGTGACGCACGTGATGAGCGCGAAGATCTACTTGGTGACCGGCGCGAGCGCTGGCATCGGGCTCGAGACGGCGCGAGCGTTGGGCGCGCGCGGCGCGCGGGTCTGGATCGTCGGTCGCAACCCCGAGCGCACGGCGGCGGCGCGCGCGGCCGTGGCGGCGGCCGGCGCCGCCGAAGCGCGCGCCTTCCGCGCGGACTTCTCGTCGCTCGCGGCGGTGCGGGGGCTGGCCGACGAGGTGCTCGCGCTCGGCGAGCCCCTCCACGTCCTCGTGAACAACGCGGGCCTCTGGCACCAACGCCGCCGAGAGAGCGCGGAGGGCTTCGAGGACACCTTCGCCGTGAACCACCTCGCGCCCTTCTTGCTCACGCACCTGCTGCTGCCGAGGCTGCTCGAGAGCGGGGACGACGTCCGCGTCGTCCACGTCAGCTCGAGGCTGCACGAACAAGCGGGCGGCTTCCGCGGCCCAGGAGGCCGCGTCTTCGGGCGCGCGGGCACGCCCACGGGTCGACTCGTCCACCTCGCGGGGGTGCTGAAGCTCCCGCGCCCTCCCCTCGCCGCGGCCGGCTTCGACTTCGACGACCTCGCGATGACGGGTCGATACGAGGGCATCGAGGCCTACGCGCGCAGCAAGCTCGCGCAGCTGCTCTTCTCGATGGAGCTCGCCCGCCGCCTCGCCACGACGCCGGTCACGTCGAACGCCGTCCATCCCGGGAGCGTCGCGACCGAGGTCACGCGGGAGAGCCCGGTGCTCGCCCTCGGTCAGCGCCTCGTCACGGGGATCCTGAAGACCCCCGAAGAGGGCGCGCGCACGACCCTCCACGTCGCGACCGAGCCGAGCCTCCGCGGGGTGACCGGCGAGTACTTCGCGGACGCGCGACGCGCCGAGCCCTCGCCGGCCGCCCGCGACCGAGCGTCCGCGCGCCGCCTCTGGGCGCTCTCCCTGCGCATGTGTGGGCTCGATGACGAGGCGCTCGCGCCCGCGGTGCGCGACGTCGAGCACGAGGCGGCTTGAGCGCGTGATCGAGCGCCTGCGCTCGGGTGGAAGCTCCTCAAGAAGCGGGCGCGCTCGGCGCCCACGAGGCGGCTTGAGCGCATGCTCGAGCGCCTGCGCTCGGGTGGAAGCTCCTCAAGAAGCGGGCGCGCTCGGCGCCCACGAGGCGGCTTGAGCGCGTGCTCGAGCGCCTGCGCTCGGGTGGAAGCTCCTCAAGGAGCGGGCGCGCTCGGCGCCGCGGGCGCCGTGGCCACCGACGGACGCCGCCCGAGCGCGGGGCTCCGGCCGCGGCGATGCCAATAGAGCACGGGCAGGACGACGGGTGTCGCGACGCCCGAATAGACGAGGCAGGCGTAGAGCACGTGCGCCTGCTCGGGCTCGCCGGGGAAGAAGAAGCCGACCAGCAAGAGGCCGATGCTCAGGTTGCGCACCGTGACCTCGACGGAGAGCGCGACCGCGTCCGCGTCGCTGCGGCCGAGGAGACGGACGACGTGCGGGGTGCCGTACGCGTGCAGGAGCGTGAACGCGATGATCGCGAGGAGCGGCATCGGCCCGTAGTCGAAGGGCTGCACGCGCCCCGAGCCGAGTGAGCTCCCCGCGATGAGGAGGATGACGACGACGCTCAGGCGGACGCTCCAATCGCAGAGCGCTTGGGCGTGCTTCGGCACGAAGCGCCGGAAGATCATGCCGAGCGCGAGCGGCGCGAAGAGGTAGGACGCGATGTCGCCGAGCAAGCGGCCGACGGGGAGCGCGAAATCGTCGGGCAGGTACTCGGCGGCGAGCAGCCGGAGCAAGAGCGGCGCGGTGATGACGCAGCCGAGCGTGCTCGCGGTCGTCATCGCGATGCTCAGCGGGACGTTGCCGCGACCGAGGAAGGTGAGGAGGTTGCTGACCGCGCCCCCTGGGACCGCGGCGATGAGCACCATGCCGACCGCGAAGCCGGGGCCGAGGCCGAAGGCGTACGTCAGGACGACGGCCAGCGCGGGCGCGACCACGAGCTGCAGCACGAGCCCGAGGGCGATGCCCGCGGGGTGCGTCACGACCGCGCGGAAGTCCCCTGGCGCCAGCGTCGCCCCCATGCCGAGCATCGTCAGGACGAGCTGCACGGGGACGAGGACCGTCTCGGCGAAGTGTTGGAACGAGGTCAACGCGCCCGCCCGGCGTCAGTCGCGTGGCGCGAGCCGTCGATACGCGCCGTCGAAGTAGAGGAGGGGCTCACCATCCGAGACCCAAGTCTCGAGCACGTCGCCGATGTAGATGCTGTGGGTGCCTTCGAGGTGCGCGGAGCGGACGCGACACTCGAGCTGCGCGATGCACCCCTCGAGCAAGGGCGCGCCCGTCCGGCCGTATCGGAACGGGACGCCCTCGAAGCGCGAGGCGGCGTCGGTGAAGGCGAAGCGCGTCGAGAGCTGGTCTTGGCCGGCGGCGAGCACGTTCACCGCGAAGACGCCGCCCGCGTGGATGACCGCGTGGGTGGTGGACGTCGCGTTCGCGCAGACGAGCACGAGCGGCGGGTCCGCGGAGACGCTCGAGAACGCCGACACGGTCATGCCGTGGATCTCCTCCCCCGCGCGCGACGTGAGGATGGTGACCCCGCTCGCCCACCGCCGCATCGCCTGCTTGAACCCGTCGGCCCCTCGCCCGCCATCGCTCATGGGGCGCATCATGGGGCAGACGCCCCGCTCGCGCGAGGGGGGCCGCTACTTCGTCCCGAAGAGGCGGTCGCCCGCGTCCCCGAGGCCCGGCAGGATGTAGCCGTGATCGTTGAGGCGCTCGTCGATCGCGGGGGTGTAGAGCGCGACGTCCGGGTGGGCGTCGTGGAGCGTGGCGACGCCCTCCGGGGCCGCGAGCAGGCAGACGAACTTGATGCTCCGCGGCCCGAGCTTCTTGATGCGCTCGATCGCCGCGACGGCGCTGTTGCCGGTCGCGAGCATCGGGTCGCAGACGATGACGTCGCGATCCTCCATGTCGCTCGGCATCTTGAAGAAATACTCGACCGGCTGGAGCGTCTCCGGATCGCGGAAGAGCCCGATGTGGCCGACCCGGGCGGACGGGAGGATCTCGAGCATCCCGTCGCGGATGCCGTCGCCCGCGCGCATGATCGAGACGATGACGACCTTCTTGCCATCGAGCACCGGCGCGTCCATCGGCATGAGAGGCGTCTCGATGCGCTCGAGCGAGACCGGCATGTCGCGCGTCACTTCGTAGCCGAGGAGCATCGAGATCTCGCGCAGGAGGCGCCGAAAGGAGCCCGTCGAGGTCTCCTTGCGGCGCATGATGGACAGCTTGTGTTGGACGAGCGGGTGGTCGACGACGTGGACTTCGCGGGGCATCGGGCGGCACCTTAGCAGCCCGTCGACGATCCTCTCCGGGTCTTTCGGGGACGTCTTTCGGGGACGTCTTTCGACCCGTCTCTCCGGTCGGTGCTCCCTCGCGCCCAGTACGCGTTCACCGCCTGACCCCTGCGGGTGATCGCTGAGGGAGCCGATCCAGACGGCGAGGGACGGGGCGCCGATGAGGGATGGAGCACCGCTCGGAGCGGGGGCGCCAGTCTCGGACGCTTCAGCGCAGCCAGCGGCTCAGGGCGGCGAGGAGCGCCTCATCGCCCACCGGGAGGATCGTCACGTCCGGAGGCGAGGGGACACCGAGCGGCCCCTCGACGAAGACGGGGACCGGCTTGACCCGGGGTATGCGGCCGAGCGCCTCGAGGAAGGCCTCGCGGCCGCCGCTACGATCCGCCGAGGGAGGCTGATCGAGCAGCACGACCAGGTCGTGGCTGGTGCGGCGCAGCCGGCCGAGCGCCTCTCCCGCCCCCGCGGAGATGCCCACCTGGCAGCCGAGGTCGAGGAGCCCGCGACGCAGCCGCTCGCGCCGCGCAGGGGCGCCCCCCACGCAGAGCACGCGCGGGCCCTGCCCCTCCTCCAGCGCCTGCGCCATCAAGAGCGCGGGGCGCGAGGGCGCGCGGCCCCGGACGGGGATCCGGACCGTGAAGGACGAGCCCGAGCCCACCACGCTCCGCACGTGGATCGAGCCGCCCATCATCTCGCAGAAGCGCTTCGAGATCGCGAGCCCGAGCCCGGTGCCCCCGTAGCGCCGCGTCGTCGAGGCGTCCGCCTGAGTGAACGGGCGGAAGAGCTTCGCGAGCGTCTCGTCGTCCATGCCGACGCCGGTGTCGGCGACCGCGAAGATGAGCTCCTCCCGCTCGCCCTCGTTGATCCGGCGCGCCGCCGAGAGCTGCACCTCGCCGTCGGAGGTGAACTTGCAGGCGTTCGAGAGCAGGTTGAAGAGCACCTGGCGGATGCGCGTGCCGTCCGCCCACGTGGTCCCGAGATCCCGTCCCGAATAGCGGAACCGGTTGCGGTTCTGCGCGGCGAGCGGCTCGATGACCGAGGTCACCTCGTGCACGAGCGCGTCGACGTCGACCGGCTCCCACGCGAGGTCCATCTTTCCCGCCTCGATCTTGGAGAGATCGAGGATGTCGTTGATCAGGCCGAGGAGGTGCCGCCCGGCCCGCTGGATCTTCTCGAGGTCGTCGATGACCGACGCCCCGAGCTCGTCACCGTCCTCGAGGAGCATCTCGGCGTAACCGATGACGACGTTGAGCGGCGTGCGGAGCTCGTGGCTCATGTTCGCGAGGAACTGGCTCTTGGCTTGGCTCGCCGCCTCGGCGGCGGCCTTCGCGTCCTCGGCCTCCGCGGTGCGGACGGCGACCTCGGCCTCGAACCCCTCGGTCAGCTCACGCTCACGACGGCGCGCCTCCGCGAGTTCGCGCCGGAGCGCGACGTTCTCTTCTTCGAGCGCCCGAAGTCGGTCGTCCGACATGGCCCGAGACTCTACGGATCCGGACCCCACAGGTCACGCGACATCGGCCACGCCGCGGGCACGTGTCGCCCGTTCACCGCCCGGTCAGCTTCCGGACCTCGCGCCTTCCCGTCCGCGGCGACGTCGGGACGCGGGAACGTCACGTCCCGGGTGGGCGACTTCCCCCCGGAGGGCCTACCGGCTCGGTGGGCAACGCGCGGGCACCTCGAGTGATCCGAGGCGCTCACGCGCGGCGCGTGTCTCCTCTTCGTCGGCGGCGGTCGAGCCGGCGATCTCGATCGCGCCGCGATAATGCCGAGCCGCGTCGCATCGGAAGAGCCCCGCGCGCGTCGCGAGGATCTCCGCCGCGCGCGCCTCGACGATCGCGCGGATCTGCGCGAACGCGCCCGCGCTGAGCGTGCGACGCTGGCTCTGTAGATCCGCGGGCGGATCCCAGGTCGCCTCGCGAGTGACGCGGTCGAGCGCCTCGAACGCGAGACCGCTCCGGTAGCGCGCGGCCGCCGACCACCGCGGGATCCGATACCGCTCGACCCGCGCGAACCGCGCGACGAGCTCGCTCACCTGCTCGATCGGCCCGACGAGCTGCGCCCGCAGCGCCTCGTTCATCGCCTCGATGTTCTCGCCGCCAGGCACTCGCACGCGCAGGCGCGCGAGCCCAGCCATGTCTCGGTCGACCAGCAGGAAGGTCGCCTCGGCCGCGCGCCGCGCCGCGACGGGGCCGAGGCGGTGCGCGGCCTCGCCTGCCCGTGCGACCTCCTCGAGGGCCGCGACGTGCGCGCTCGTCCCTGGGCGCTGACACTCGACGACCTGCCAGAGCGCGCGCACGACGGCGTCGTCGGCGCCCTCTTGGCCGCGCTGCGCCGCGATGAAGTCCTGCAGCGGCCGGAGCGCGCGCCCGCAGGCGCCAGCGAGCGCCAAGACCGCCCGCAGCTCCGCCTCGCGGCGCTGCGCTGGGTCGCTCGTCGCCTCCGCGAGCTCGGAGAAGGCGCGCGACGCCTCGGCGTGACGGCCGAGCGCTGAGAGCACCTCGGGCAGCGCGCTCCGCGCCTGCTCGCGGGCTTGCCCGAGCTCGGGGTGCTCGAGCTCGGGCGCGAGCAGCCGACGCGCGAGCTCGACGACGCGCGCTCGGCGCACCGCCAGCGCCGCGATGGCATCGCGCGTCGTCGGGGTGGCGGCCCCTGCCGGAGGGAGCTGCGCGAGCTCGGCGTCGAGCTCGCGGTGGAGCGCCAACCCGAGCGTCGCGAGCGCGAAGGAGCGGTCCGCGTCATCGAGCCGATCGGGCTGGATCTCCCGGACGATGCGGTGGTCGACGGCCGCCGCGCGCTCGGCTTCTCCTGCCGCGCGGAACGCGCTCGACGCCTCCTCGAGGGCGATGAGCCGGCCGCGCGCGTCGAGCTCCCCCTCGACCTCGAGCGCCGCAAGGAAGGTCTCGGCCGCGCGCACCCGCCACTGGCGGCGCTCGTCGGCGCTGCGCGCGTGGTCGGCGCGTTGCAAGAAGCGCCGCGCACCCAGCAGGTGCCAGGCCGCGCGATCCGCGCGCGCGACGCAGCGCGGATCCTCGCTCTCGGGTCCGCAGACGGGCGCCTCCGTGCCGAAGTCGCACGCGCTCGCCTCGTCGCCGAGCGCGCGCACCGCGTCGTGTCGTCCCTGCGCCAGGGCGATGTCGCGCAGGGCCGTCCACGCCGTCGCGGCGCCCGCCCACGCTGCCTCCCCCGCGCAGCCGCCCTCGAAGACGGCGCGCAGCGCGACCTGGGCCCGCTCCCACTGCCCGTAGTGGTAGCGCATGAGCGCGTTGGTCAACGTGAGGCTCCGGCCGATTCCGTCCTCGTCCCCGCGCTCGGCCATCACCTCGGCGAAGCGGGCCCGCGCCGTCACGAGCTGCTCGATGGGGGTTGGCACGTCGAGCTCGCGCACCGTCGGCGGGTCTCCTTGGGGGCGTGGCGGCGCCGTCCGCTCGCGCACGCCGGCGCCGTCGAGGGCTCCCTCCCGCGAGGCGAGCAAGATTCGGGCGGCTTGGA
The DNA here is from genome assembly GCA_019637115.1 of Myxococcales bacterium. Classification (GTDB taxonomy): domain Bacteria; phylum Myxococcota_A; class Polyangia; order Polyangiales; family Houyiibacteriaceae; genus JACKEH01. The sequence goes on from JAHBWH010000124.1 coordinate 21,259, forward strand.
GCCGCCACTCGGGCTCGCCGAGGGCGACGTAGCGCTCGGCGGCGTCGCCCGCGGCCTCGTAGCGACGCGCCCAGAACATCGCCTGCGCGAGCATGAAGCTCCACTCGCCGGCCGCGTCGTCCGGCCGGCCCTCGACGAGCACCCGCCACGTGTCGGCGGCGACGGCGAAGAGCTGGCGCGCTTGCGTGCAGGCCTCGTCTCCGTCGTCCTCGCATCGCTCCGCGAGCTCGCGGGCCCGGACGTGGACCTGCATCGCCTGCGTCAGCGTCCGCGCGGCCTCCTCGTCGTCGAGACGTCGCGCGGGCTCGTCACGCGCCACGCGCTCGACTGGCGCGTCGCTCCTCGACACGACGGGAGACGACGTGGACGTCGACGTCGCGCCGCCGCAGGCGATCAACAACCACGCAGCGCCGATGACACGTTGGATCCGGAGCTCCCGCCCCTTCGACTCGCTCGTCTTCACCCCGACCTCCTCGCGCACCCGCACGCCCCGCACGAAGCCTACCGCGCGTCGCCGCTGCTGACACTACGGTCCGCGGACGTCGCGCCGCGTCCCGCCACGCGCGCCGTGTCCGACGCCGTATTCGCTCAATCGTCGCGGGCCGCGAGGTCGACGGCGACCTCGACGATGCCGCTCCCCTCGGGGAGCCGCTCGAGCTCGCGCAAGACGTTCGTCACACAACGCCCGGCCTCATCGTCGCCGCCCATCGGACGCGCGAGGCGCACCTGACCCGACGCGAGATGAAGCTGCACGCGCACGCTCTGGTCGACGTCGCCGCGACAACGATGCAAGGCGGCGCGGCGCGTATCGAGCCGATCGACCAGCGCGGTCGTCGGCAGCTGCCCGATGACGCGCGGCTCCCGGAGCCGGACCCCGCCCCGAGGGCTCGGCCGGGGCGCCATCTCGTCCGCCATCGGCGAGGCGGCCGGAGTCGCCGCGCGGACGCCTGCGGCGGGCGACCTCGGGGCCACCCCCCTCGGGCCGGGCGCGCTTGGCGCGACCTCGGGAACGGGTGGTTTCTCGTCGGCCGGGACAGGGGCGACGCCGACCGAGGGCGGCGGCGGCGTCGTCGCGCCGACCGGAGGAGGCGCCTGCGCGACCTCGCGACCGCCTCGCGGCATGTGGCAGACCATCACGAAGCTGCCCAGCACGACCACGAGCAGGATGGGCACCCCGAGCGCGACGCCGATCCACCCCCACGGCGTCCCGCCTCGTGCGGGTGTCCCCACCCCGTGCGGCGTCACACCGCCCGGCGTCACACCGTGCGGCGTCACACCGCCCGGCGTCATCATGCCATGCGGCGTCGGGCCGCCGTACGGCGGCGACGCGCCATGCGGGGTCGCAGCGCCATACGCAGCGCCGTGGGGCGGCGACGCGCCATGCGGGGTCGCAGCACCGTGCGGCGGCGACGCGCCATGCGGGGTCGGAGCACCGTGCGGCGGCGATGCGCCATACGGGTACCCCGGCGACGCGCCATGCGGTGCCGCCGCGCCGTACCGCGGCGACGCTCCGTACGGCGGCGACGCTCCGTACGGCGTCGCAGCACCGTACGGCGGCGACGCGCCATGCGGGGGCGCAGCGCCGTACGGCGGCGGCGCGCCATGGGGCGTAGGGGCCGCGTGAGGGGTCGAGGCGCCATGGGGCGAGGGGACGCCCGGCGTCGCGCTCCACGGGCTTCCCGACGGCGTGGCAGTCATCGGTCCGGTCGGCGGGATCTGCGCGGCGCGGGCGCTCGCGGCCCCCGATCCGGCCGCGCTTCCGACGTCGGGCGGCGCGGGCCAGGACACCGGCCCGGTGCCACGTCCACCCGCGGCGAAGTCCGACGCGGACGCCGCCAAGGTGCCAGCCGTCACCCAGTCGGCGCCCGGCTGGGTCGGCGGCGCGAGGTCCGCCGACGAGATCGCGAGCGTGCCCGCGTAGCCGAGCACGTCGCGCGCCTGCGCGAGCGCGGCGCGCATCTCGGCCGCGCTCGCGAAGCGCTCCTCCGGACGACGCGCGAGGGCGCGCTCGATCACGGCGCGGACGCTTGGCGATACGCCTGGCGCGACGCGCTCGAGCGGGACCGGCGCCTCGGTCGCGATCTTCACGACGAGCCCCTCGTAGCTCGGCGCGTCGTAGGGGAGCTTTCCGGAGAGCAGCTCGTAGAGCATCACGCCGACCGCGTAGAGATCCACGCGGTGATCCGCCGCCGCGCTCCCGACCAGGAAACATTCGGGCGCCATGTAGACGGGCGTGCCCATCGCCGTGCCGGTGCGCGTCAGCCCCTGCCCTTGCCCGAGCTTGCTGATCCCGAAATCGACGAGCTTCGCGCGCTCGGGTGCGGGCAGGGCGTGCGTCGCCGAGGCGCGCGGCGCGACGAGGAAGACGTTCCCCGGCTTGAGGTCACGGTGGACGATGCCCGCCTCGTGCGCGGCCGAGAGCCCCTCGAGCACGGCGTCGACCAGGCCAAGCACGTCGGCGAGCGCCATCGTGCCGAGCCGCTCGAGTCGGGTCGCCAGGTCCTCTCCTTCGAGCAGTTCCATCGCGAGGAAGACCTCGCCGCGCGCCGAGATCCCGCAGTCGAAGACGGTGACGACGTTGGGGTGCCCGAGACGCGCGAGCGTCCGCGCCTCGCCGAGGAAGCGCTCGCGAAGGTCGTCGTCACCGCCGAAGACCGTGTGCAGGAGCTTCAGCGCCACCGGCCGGTCCATCACGAGGTGCCGCGCGCGGTAGACGGCCCCGAACCCGCCGACCCCGAGCACACCCTCGAGGCGATAGCGATCGATCGTCTCGCCGATGCGAGCCTCCGCCGCGCGCAGGTCCATTCGCTGGCCACGATACACCGTGAAGCGTCGTCGCGCCGCGGCGGATCACCACGCGGGCTCGAGGGGCACTTGTGCGCGGTTCGAGGTTGGCGGCCTCGCCGTGGAGCCGCAAGCACGCGCCGCTCCGGAGGCTAGTGGTGCTCGGCGGACGAGCGCATCGCTCGTCCGAACGGCGACGAGCGCGGCCCAACCCGAGGTTCGTTCCGGGGTCGCCTTGGATGGTCGGCGTGGAGGTGATCGAGATCCGCGTCGAGGGCCGGCGATCGTCAGCGCTCCGAGAGCACCGCGCGGACCGTCTCTTCGAGGCCGTACCGAGGGCGAAAGCCCAAGACCTCACGGGCGCGCGCGTCGTCCACCATGCAGACGTAGCGGACGTAGTCGATCTCGGGCGAGGGGAACGAGGTGAGCCGCAGCTTCCACAGGCGGTCGAGGGCGGCCTTGACCGCGAAGGCCGGTACTGGGCGTGGGCTCTTGCCGAGCATGCGGAAGACTCGGCCGAGCGGGAGCTCGCCGGGGCCGCGGAGGTTGAAGATGCCTCGAACGCCGGGGCGGAGCGCGCTGACGATCGCGTCCACGACGTCGCGCTCGTGGATCACCTGCACCATCGGGTCGAACCCCAGCACCGTGACCGGGTGCTCGAGGCGGAGGTAGTTGCTCGGCGCGTTGCGGACGCGGCCGAGGATGTGGACCGGCCGGAGGATGACCGTCTCGGTCTCGGGCAGCTTCCAGAAGAAGCTCTGCGCGAGCATGTCGAGCTCGACGAGGTCGCGCATGCTGCGGAACGACTGGCTGCCGAGCAACGGCGCGTCTTCGGTGAGGAACTGCGGGTTCTCGGGCTGCGGCCCGTAGACGTTCGCGCTCGAGAGCACGATGAGCTTGGGCACCTCGAACTCGGCGACGAGCTCGAGCAGCTTCTGGAAGGCGACGACGTTCCAGGTGTGCCGTTCGCGGTCGCTCGCGCGCGGATCGTGCAGCACGCCGAGGTGGACGACCGCGTCGACGCGATCGGTGCGGAAGACGTCGCGCGTCTTCTTCCGCCGGATGTCGACCTTGTGGTGAACGACGTCCTTGGGAACGTTCGGGAACTCGCGCCGGTCGATGCCCACCACGCGGCGGTCGCGATGCAGCACGCGGACGAGGAGCTGCCCGAGGCGCCCGACGGCCCCCGTGACGACGACGACACCCGCCTCGCCGTTCTCGCGGCGTCGGCGCGCGCGGAGCGTCCCGCTCGAAGGCGTGAGCGGGCCCCCGTACGCCGCGAACCCACCGCTCGGTGTGAGCGCCTCGCGCACCTGCGCGTGCGCCGAACCGGACGCCGACTCGATCGATGTGGGAGCGCTCGGCTCCGTCCCGCGCTCGGCCGCAGATTCGCGCGGCGAAGCCGCGGCCCCAGACGTCGACCCGGACTCCACCTCGGCCACGCCCGACTCGGACACGCCCGACTCGGACACTGAGCGGGCCCCGGACACGGAGCGGGACACGGAGCCGGACTCGGACACGGAGCCGGGCTCGGACACGGAGCCGGGCTCGGACCCCGACACAGACACGGACTCGGACCCGGAGCCGGACCCGGACACCTCAGCCCCTGAGGACTCGGACGCCAACTCCGCCGCAGCCTGGTCGCGGAGGCGGGCCCGCGCACGCGGCGTCGCGCGACGCTCGCCGTCCTTCGCGCGCGCGCGCGGCTTCGGCTCACCGGCGCTCGCGCGCTCGTCGCGCGCGTGGGCC
>JAHBWH010000125.1 GCA_019637115.1 Myxococcales bacterium
GCTGTCAGGGGAGCTCGACGCGACCTGGTGGCAGGGTTCCCTGCGGCGCGCGCTCGCTCCTCGAGGCGACGACGCCGACGACGACGGCGGACGCGACGACGGCGACGCCGACGGCGGCCCACACCCACCAGCGGCGGCGCAGCGGGACGGCCTGCTCCGCGTCCCGCTCGCGGACCTCGAGCACGATCGGGACGAGCGGCTCGCCCGCGCGGGTGACCACCTGCCCCGCCGAGTTTCTGCCCTCCGCGTAGAGCTCCAGCCGGCCCCGTCCCGACGGCGCGGGGAGCTCCCCTTCGAAGGCGTCGCCGCTCGGCCGCAGCGCCACGGACCGCCACTCCCGCTCGTCGTCCGGGCGCTGACGAACTTCGACGCGCGCGACCACGCGGGGCCCCTCGACCTCGACGCGCACGGGCACTGGGCGCCCCACGCGCGCGGCGGCCGGGAGCAGGGCGCGCAGCTCGACGTTCGGGTCGAGCGCGGCATCAGGGACCAGCGTCGCCCGGAGCTCCTCGACGAAGCGCTCGATCTTGGGTGAGCCGCTCGGCTCGCGGACCCGGTGGTAGGGGTCGAGCCTGAACATCTCGCGAAACGCCGCGGCCGCCTCTTGCTCGCGATCGAGCACGACATAGGCGGCGCCGAGCATCTCGAAGGCCTCGAGCCGCTGCGCGGCGGTCACGCCAGGGACGCCGAGCGCGCGGTGCATCGCGTCGACGCAGCCAGGGAAGTCGAGCTCGCGGTAGAGACGGCGACCGTCGGCGAGGTGCCGCTCCGCGCGGGCGCGGGCGCTGTCGTCGGCTTCGACCTCGACGGGAGCCTCGGTTGGCGCCTGGGCGGTCGCGAGGGTCGAGAGGCTGAGGATGGCGAGCGTCAGGGCGCATCGTCGGAGGTTGCTGCGTCTCTGTCGGTGTCCGAGTCCGGGTCCGTGTCCGAGACCGTGTCCGGGACCGAGACCAGGGCCGTGGCAGGGGTCGTGTCCAGGCGCGAGCGCCTCGACCCGTTTTGGGTGGGGCAGGGGCAGGGGACTTTGGCTCATCGCCACGTCACCACCTCCCCATCCGGGCGGAGCAAGACGAGCTCTCGGACGCCATCACCGTCGACGTCCGCGGGCGCCGCGTCCACGACCGGGCCGAGCGTTGGGCCTTCGCGCAGGCGGCCATCCGTGTGGCCGAGCCATACGCGCGCGCCGTCGTCGGCGACGACGACGAGATCGTCGAGGCAGTCTCCGTCGACGTCGAGCGCGTAGAGCGCGCGCGCGACGACGGGAACCTCGCCGCGGCCCTCGAGCAGGCCGTCGCCGCGGTTGCGCGCGACCCGGATGCGGGTCTCGTCTGCGATCGCGAGGTCCGGCGCGCCGTCGCCGTCGACGTCCAAGACGACGAGCACGCGGCCGGTCCACCCGGTCGGGGTCGCGCCGACCACCGCGCTCGGCCCGGCGGGACCGCCGAAGAAGACGACGATCCCCTCGTCGCCGACCGCGACCAGGTCGTCTGCGCCGTCGCCGTTGAGGTCGACCGCGACGACGTCGCGGATCGGCTGCCCCGTGAGGCTCCGCATCACGTCGTCGCGAGGCCCCCAGCGCAGCCCGTCGGCGTCCGCCGTGGCGATCTCGGGCCCGCGCCCGGCGTCGGCGAGGGCGACCCGATCACCGGCTGCGCTGACGCGCCGCCCCGACGGGTAGGAGAGCACGCCGCTCGGTCCCGTCACGAGGAGCTCTTCCAGGCAGTCGAGGCTCGGGTCGCCCGCGACGAGCGGCACGAGGTCCGCGCGCGGCGCGAGCACCTCGCCCGCGAGCGTCCGCAGATCGTCGCCGTTCACCACCAGCTCGTCGCGCCCGTCGCCGTCGAGGTCCACGGCGACCACGCGCGTGGCGCTGGGCGCGGCGCCGAGCGTGAGGCCGCCCGCCTGCGTCACCGCGCATGCCCCGAGGCGGAGCGGGAGCACGCTCGAGCCGCCCGGCCCGAAGGCCGCTTCTCCCGCGGCGATCGCGAGGGTGCGGCCTCCGCGCCGCAGCCGCGCCGCGACGCGGAGACGATCGGCGACGCGGGCTCCGGCGACGAAGGTGAGCGTGCCGGACGCCTCGTCCGCGGAGTAGGCGCGGTTGTAGAGGAGCTCGCCCTCGGCGCTGGCCGTCAGGCAGACCTCCGCGGCCGCGAGCGCCGGGCTCTCGACGCGAACCACGACGGCGCGCTCGTCGCCGCAGGCGCAGAGCGCGAGCGAGCCCAGCGCGATCGAGATGGTGAGCGCGCGAGTCGGGATCGCGGGTGCGTTCGGGATCGCGAGCGCAGGCGCTGCGAACGAGCGTTGCGCGTACGAGCGCAGCGCGAACGTGCGCTGCGCGAATGAGCGCCGCACGAACGAGGCGAGGAGCAGAGGCGTGAACGGGACGCGCACCGCGTGGGACACTGCCACAGGTCGTGGGTGGCCGACAGGCAGGAGAGGCCCCGATCGCGCGCTCGGTCTGTGTGTTGGAGCTCTGGATCTCGAGGACGCCTCCCGGCCCGGGCCCCAGACACGGGCCCTGGTCTCGATTCGACCTCGCTTCGGACGTCTTTGATCGCGCCCGCGCACGCGCAACGTGGACGTGGACGTCGTGGACGTGGACGTGGACGCGGACCGACGGCGTCGCGGAGTCGGACACGGTGGCGGACCCGGACCCGGACACGGTGGCGGACCCGGACCCGGACACGGTGGCGGACCCGGACCCGGACACGGTGGCGGACCCGGACCCGGACGCGGATCGGAGCCGGACCCGGATCCGGACCCGCATCGCGACGCGCGTGGGTGACCTCCCGGACGCGCGCGTAGAGGAGCGTCCGCGAGCGCCCCCTCCGCTCCCTCCGGATGGTAGGTTGCGGCGACGTGTCCGCTGGGGTCCCGCTCGGTCCGTATCTGCTGCTTCGCCGCCTCGCCAAGGGCGGGATGGCCGAGATCTTCCTCGCGCGAAAGGAGGGGCCCGAGGGCTTCGCGCGCGAGCTGGTCGTGAAGCGGATTCTACCGCATCTGTCGGAAGATCCGGAGCTGATGGCGATGTTCCGCGAGGAGGCGAGGCTCGTCGCGCGGCTCAGCCACCCCAACGTCGTGCACGTCTACGACTTCGGTGAGGTCGGCGGGACCGCCTACCTCGTCATGGAGCTGGTCCGCGGGGTCGATCTGCGGGCGCTCACCCTCCGCGCGCGCGAGCACGCGCTGAAGGCGCGCCGGTGGGGCGCCATCCCTTCGCACCACGCCGCCAAGATCCTCTCGTTCGTCTGCGAGGGCCTCGCGCACGCGCACGCGCTCGAGGACGCGCGGGGCCGACCCCTCGGCTTGGTCCATCGCGACGTCACGCCGTCCAACGTCCTGCTCAGCTTCGAGGGCGCGGTGAAGGTCGCGGACTTCGGCATCGCGAAGCTGCAGCGCGGCCGCAAGGAGATCACCCGCGTCGGCATGGTCCGCGGCAAATACGCCTATCTCTCGCCCGAGCAGGCCCGCGGTGAGCCGCTCGACCGGCGCAGCGACCTCTACAACGTCGGCGTGCTGCTCTTCGAGGCGCTGACGGGGGACACGGTCTTCCCGCACGACGACTCGATCTCCGCGCGGCACCTCGCCGCGGGCGGCGTCATCCCGAACCCCGAGCGGCTCGAGATGCTGCCGCCGGGTCTCCGCGAGATCACGCGGCGCGCGCTCTCGGCGAGGCGCGAGGACCGCTACCCCGACGCGCTCGCCCTCCGCGCCGACCTCGAGCGATTCCTCCGCGCGGTCCCCGAGCCCTCGGACACGGTCGAGCTCGGCCGCTACGTGCAGCGCCTCTTCCCGGACGTGATCGCCGAGGATCGACGCGGCGCCCGCGCGGCCGGCACCGTGCCGCTCACGAGCGTCGCGGTCGGCGGGATCGCGCCGCCGGTCCTGGCCGGGACGGCGCCGCTCACGAGCGCGGGCGACGGGGGCGACCGAACCGACGAGCAGGCTGTCGCCTTCGAGCCCAACGAGACCCCCGCGGAGGGCGTCGTCGACGAGTTCCCGGATCTCCGAGACGAGGCGCCGACGCTGATCGCGGGACGCTATCTCGGCGCGTCGTCGGCCGTCGCGGCTGTGCCCAGGCCGCTCGCGGGCGCGCCGCCTTCGAGGCCGACGCCCGGCGGGCTGCCGTCGCCGACCGTGATGGAGACGCAGCGTCTCCCCGCGACGCCGTCGACGCCCGCCCCCGCCCAGGCGCATCGCTGGTGGCCCGCGCTCCTGCTCTTGATCGGCGGCGCGGCGCTCGGCGTCATGCTCTGGATGGGCGGGCTGCGCCTCGGCGACGAGGCACCGCCCGAGGCGCCCGTGCTGCCTTCGGAGCCGCTGGCGACGCCGCCGCTCGCGCCGCCTGCCCCGCGCCCGTCGTTCGTCCGCGTCCGGACCGAGCCCATCGGCCTCGTCGTGCGCGTCGACGGCGAGGAGCGAGGGGTCGCGCCGCTGCGCGCCCGCGTCGACCCGGGCGTGCGCCTGCTCTCGGCGTCGCGCGATGGGCGGGTGCTCGTGGAGTCGACCGTGGACGTGCCCGCGGGGGAGGACCTCGAGGTCGTGCTCCGCGCGGAGGCGCCGGAGGAGGCGCGGCTCAGGGTCGTCAGCGAGCCGAGCGGCGCGCTCGTGCACGTCGGCGGGGAGCGCTTCGGGCGGACGCCGCTCGACGTCGCGCTCGAGCCGGGCGAGCACGAGGTCTCGCTCACGCTCGATGGCCACCTCGCGCACGAGGCGAGCGTCGCCGTCAGCCCCGGAGGCCTCTCCACGCTCTCCGTGCGGCTCGCACCTCTGCCGCAGAAGCGCGTCGTCTCGCGCGTCGTCCCGCGTCGTGGCTCGGGCACGCTCTCCATGGCGACGACCCCGTGGTGCGAGGTCTGGCTCGGCAGCCGCAAGCTCGGCACCACCCCCTTCGCGAACGTGACCCTGCCCGCGGGCACCCACCAGCTCTCGCTGCGTGCGCCGGGTCGTCCCGCGCGGGCTCACCGCGTGGTCATCCGCGACGGCGAAGAGACCCGCGTGCGCCTCGCGCTCTGAGGAGCCATCTCGGCGAACCGTCCTAACCGATGGCGCGCATCGAGCGGAGCTTCTTGGGCGGCACCGCGTCGTGCGGTTCCGACCGTCTCGCGGAATCGTGCAGCTGCGCGGACCACGTCCGCTCCGCCTCGGACGAATCCCTTCGAACCACGCCCCGTGCGGGGCTGGCGACCGCCCGTCGGAGGAAGCTGACCACCACGTGGGCCTTGGTCGACGGCGGCGAACGTGGCACTCCTTCGCCGGATGGAGTCGTGGGACGACGAGGCGGGGTGGTGGCTGCCGCTCGCGTGGGTGATCGGCGCGGTGGTGACCGTCATCCCGCTCTGGACGCCGGTGCACCTGCCCTTCCTCGACTGGCCGCAGCACGCCGCGATGGTGGCGGTGATCGCGGAGTATTCGAGCCCGGAGCGTGGCTTCGACCTCTACTACCTGCTCGAGCCGCAGATCTCGACCTACCTCACCTTCTACGCCGGCAGCGCCATGCTCGCGAAGCTCGTCGGCGTCGACGCGGCGATGCGGGTGATGACCAGCGTCGCGCTCGTGGCGACCCCGCTCGCGACGATGTCGCTCCTCGACGCGCTCGGGCGCTCGCGCTGGCCGGGGCTCTTGATGTTCGCGCCCGCGTGGAGCTGGCCGCTCTATCAGGGCTTCACCCCCTACGTCCTGGCGGTGCCGCTCGCGATCTGGACGATCGCCGCGCTCATTCGGCTCGGCGATCGGGATCCCGGCGAGCCGCTGCGACCACGCGTCGTAGAGGTCGTCGCGGCCTCGACGCTGGCCTTCCTCACGCACGCGCTCGCCTACGGCGTCGCCCTCGCGGTCGCGGGCGTGGCGCTCGCGGTCTTCCATCATTGGCGGCGCTGGCGCCGTCTGCTCGTCGCGCTCGCGGCGCTGGCGCCCAGCCTCGCGCTGATGGGGTATTGGCTCTTGCGCCAGTGGCTGAGCCCGGTCGCCGAGCAGAGCGGCGCGCTGATGGCGACCGTGCACGGCCAGAGCGACGGGCTCTTCGAGCCGCACCCCCTCGCGCGCAAGCTCCCGGATCTGACGACGTTCTTCAACGAGGCGTTCCGCGACGACACGGACGCGAGCATCGCCGGATATTGGGTCTACGCGCTCCTCGCCGCCGCGCTCGCGGGCGCGATCGCGCACGGGCTCCGCCTCCGACGGCGGCGGCCGCCGCTCCGCGCCGTCGTCGCGGCCTTCCCGTGGCGCGCGGGGCTCGTCGCTCTCGCGCTCGTCGCGCTCTACTTCGTCACGCCGATGAGCGCGGCGAACGTCTACACGCTCTCACCGCGCATGGTGTTGCTCGGCTGCGCGGGGCTGACGTTGCTCGTGCCGCGTCTCTTCGGGCGCCCGCTGCTCGACCTGCTCGCGCTCGCGCCAGCGCTCGGTCTCGCGGGCTACGTCGGGTACGTGAACCACGAGAAGCTCGGCAGCGTCGACGAGGACGCGCGCGACCTGCAGCGCGTCCTCGCGGCGGCGCCCCCGCGCCAGCGGCTCTACGGCCTCGCCTATTCCGTCGGCGCCCCCGAGCTCTCGCAGGCGGTGCATCTCCACGCTGGCGCCTACTACATGGTCTACCGGGGAGGGCTGACGGGCTTCACGTTCGTGCATGGGCCAACGGTGCCCGTTCGCTTGAAGGTGCTCGGGCAGGGGCCCTACCCGGGACGCCGCGGGGAGTGGGAGCACGACCGCTTCCGCTTCGAGCTCTATGGGCATTTCTACGACCTCTTCCTCACGCGGGGCGGCGGAGGGCACCTGCCGGCCCGGCTCGGCGCGCCGATGGACGCGCTCGAGCTCGTCGCGAGCGAGGGCCAGTACGCGCTCTGGCGGAACACGCGCCCGCGACGGCGCCTCGTGCGCTCGTTTGGCGAGACGCTCCACCACGCCACCGCGCGCGTCACGGGGGAGCGAAGCGAGGCTTGCGAGGCGTGGGACGGCCAGGGCCTCGCGTGCCCGGGTGGCGACTGGATGAAGGTCGCGCCGAGCGAGCAGGCGTTCGCGGGGCGCCGCGCGCTCTGCGTCTGGGCGCACCCGCCAGCGTCCGGGAGGGTGCTCGAGATCACCTTCGAGAACGTGCCCGCGGAGGGCGACGCCATCGTCGGCTACGCGGGCGTGGCCGACTCGGGACAGCGCGCGCCGGGCCCTGACGTCCGCCTCGAGGTCGCCGTCGATGGGCGCAGCGTCGGCGAGGTCGAGGTCGGTGCGCGCGGCGGGCTGCAGACCTTCGACCTCCCGCTCTTCGACTTCTCGGTGGCCGACACGAGCGGCGCGCGCCGCGTCGTCTTCAAGATCTCCGCGCCGGACGACGGGGCGCGTCACTTCTGTTTCGGCGCCTCGCTCTTCGCGGACGACTCGTGAGCGACGCGGTGTGTTCGACGTGAGCGACGCGGTGGGTTCGAGGGCTGGTCGCGAGGAGGGTGTGGTGCCCACCTGTTGCGCCGGTTGGGTTGCGGCCACCGACCGCGCCGGCGCCCTCGTGTCCGACGGCTTCGCGGAAGACGACCTCCGCGTCGTTCGCCTGCGGAGACCCGCATCGAAGGTCTCGTTGGGGGCGCTCGCGATGGCGTTGGCGCTCTCTTCGTCGCCAAGCGCGGCGCAGCCCATCGAGGATGGGGTCTTCGTGGAGGTGCGCGGTGACGGACTCGCGCTCGACGGCGCGCCCTTCGCGTTCCTCGGGGCGAACGTCGCGGTCACCCACTCCCGGCCACACCGCGACGCGCTCGAGGTGACGCTCGACGCGGCGCGCGCGGACGGACTCTCGGTCATCCGGGTCTGGGCGTTCGGTGAGGCGCCCGCGGACGCGCCCGCGTGGCGTCGGGATTACGCGCTCCGCCTCGGGCCCGAGGGCTGGATCGAGGCGTCCTTCGCGCACCTCGACAGGGTGCTCGTCGAGGCGCGCCGACGCGACCTCCGGGTCGTGCTCGTGCTCGCCAACCGCTGGGCCGACTTCGGCGGCTTCCCGGAGCTCGCGCGGTGGGCGGGGCGGCCTCCGAGCGGGCGGGATCTCTCGAGCGCCGAGCTCGAAGCGTTCTACGCCTGCGCGCCGTGTCGCGCGCATTACGCGGCGAGCGTCGCGCGGGTGGTCGGGCGGACGAACGGCGAGACGGGCGTCGCATACCGGGACGATCCGACCATCCTCGCGTGGGAGCTCGCGAACGAGATCGGCTCGGCGTCGGCGGAGGGCGGTCGCGCGATCGTCGACTGGGTCGACACGCACGCCCGGCTCGTGCGTTCGCTCGGCGCGAGGCAGCTCGTGATCGCCGGCCACATCGGCTGGCGCCTCGAGCGCGAGCGCGCGGCGTGGCGGCGGGTGGTCGCGCTCCCATCCGTCGACGTCGCCAGCTTGCATGCCTATCCGCGACGGGACCCTCGGCTCCGTTCGCCGCGCGATCTCGCGGCGTGGATCGATCTCCGGGCGGAGGACGCGGCGTCGGTCAGCAAGCCGCTCCTCGTCGGTGAGGTCGGCTTCCCGCTCACGCGCGGCGGGTTGGTCTCGCGCGCTGGGGCGAGCGAGGGCGCGCGGTGGCTCGACGCTTTCCTCGCGCGCTGCGCCCGCCGGGGCGTCGCGGGTGTCTCGATCTGGAACTACCGCGTCTCGGGCTATCCCGATCCTTACGCCATCCACCCGGACGTGCGAGGCCACGCGGTCGCCGTTCGTCGCGTGCTTCGCCGTCGCGCCGCGTCGTGGCCCGCGCGTCGCGTGGCGCCGAGCGACGCGGCGGCGGACGACGCGACCGCGAGCGTGGGGCGCGCGCGGCGCGCGCCCGACGTCCTCGGTCTCGCGCGCGTGCGCGGCGCGGCGTGGCGTGCGGAGGCTGGGCTGCCGCGCGCGCTAGGCGTTCCGCGGATCGAGCGCGCGGGCCCGCGGGCGCACGTGGTGGTCCCGGTCCCGTCGTTCCACGACGCGCGCTTCGAGGCTGTCGGCGTCCACCTGCCCGCCGACGAGCCCGAGGCGGGCTTCGAGGCGCTCGTGGCGAGCGGGCTCGCGGTGCCGCCGGGGCTCGTCGCGGCGAACAGCGCGCACCTCTGGGGCGCGGGGGAGGGGTGGGTCGAGTTCCGCCTGCCGGCGCTCGGGACCATCACGGGCGCGGGCCTGCGCCGCGTCAGCGTCACCCTGCGGGCCTCGTCCGAGCTCCCGGGCCTCGGCGGGGGCGGACCTGGCGACGAGTCACGGGTCCGAGTCTCGCTTGGCGGCGTCTCGCTCGGGGAGCGCGCGATGACCCCGGACGACGGCGCGGGCCGGCGCGAGCGGTGGGTCCTCGAAGAAGCCTCACGCCTCGCGGCGATCCCCGCGAGCAGGCCGCTCCTCCTGCGCGTCGAGGCGCTCGCCGAGGATGACGGCGGTCGCGGGCTCGCCCTCTACGCGAGCGAGCCCATCGTCGTCACCTTCGAGCGCTGATCGGGAGCGACGGGGCATCGGCGCGGCGGTCCGTGCGGATGGGTACGGTCACGTCGTGGTCTCGTCTGTCGACCTCGAGACTCTCGCGGCGCGCCGACGCGACCGGCGGGCGGACCAGGACGCCCGCCCCGAGGAACGCGGGGACGCCTCAACCGCCCGGCCAACCGCCCTTCGTCGGCGCGAAGACCACGAGCCGCTCCCCAAGCAGCGGGCGCAGCCGCGCCTCGAGGATCTGATGCACCTCGCGTGGCGAGTAGATCTGGCTGAAGTGCATGAGCACCACGTGCTCGTTCTCGAGCCGCTCGACGACGGCGACGAGCTCGTCGAGGTGCACGTGGCAGCCCGCGCGGGACGCCTCGAGCGACTTCCGCTCGTCGAGGAAAGTGCACTCCAGGATCAACACCTTCGCCCGCGTGATCTCGGGCGCCGTCTCCACGACACGCAGCAATGTGTCGGTCGCGTAGGCCAAGAGCGGGCGCTCTTGGACGTCGAAGAGCGGTTCGCCCGCGGCCTTGCGGCGCGCGATCTCGGCGCCTGGCAGGCCGCGGTGCTCGGCGCGGAGCTTCTGGACCCGGTCGAAGAAGAGATAGCCGAGGCTCGGGACCGGGTGGTGCGTGCGGAAGGCGCGCACGTACAGGTCTTGGCGGAGCTGGGCCTCGTCGCCGGGAGACATCGGGACCGGGTCGATGGAGAGGTCGTAGCGCTGGAGCGCCGACAACGAAGCGAGCGCGTCTTCGAGCGTCGAGACGATCGGCGCGGGGAGGTAGACGCGCGGCGGACGCTTCGCGTGGAGCAGGCCGCGAATCCCGAGCAGCGCCGGCAACGCGCCCACGTGATCGCCGTGCGCGTGGCTCAAGAAGAGGTGGTCGGTGGCCGCGAAGGCTCGCACCGGGATGCCCGCGTCGAGCACGACGCCGAGCTCCGGGACGTGCAGCGAGGTGTAGACGCCGCCGAGGGACACCCCGCGGACGCGATAGGGGCCCGCCTCCACCTCGATCAGCCAACGGCTCTTGCGCTCGGGATCGTGCATGGCCTCAGCTCATCCCCGCCGCGAGATCGTCGAACGTCTCGCGGCCCAGCGCGATGAGGTCCACCGGCCGCGCGCTCTCGAGCCAGACGCGCATCGTCGCGCGGATCGCGCCGAGGATCGCCCCCGCGCGGACGCGGGCGAGCCGGTCGCCGCGCGGGCCGCTCGGGACGTCACGGGCCAACACCCCTCGCATCGCCTCCTCGAACTCGCGGTCGAGCTGGAGCTCGCGCCCGAGCAGCGACGGTTCGTCCTTCACGATCGCCCACTGCGCCACGACCCTCGCGCGGTCGGCGTCGTAGTCCGCCGCGAGGGCGAGGCACGCGCGGCGCACGGTGTCGAAGCCGCTCTCCCGCGGCGCGGGCCGCAGCAGCTCCGTGAAGCGCGCGAAGCGCTCTTCTCGCTCCGGAAAGACCAGCGCCTCCTTGGTCGGGAAGTAGCGGAACGCGGTCCGCCGGCTCACGCCAGCCCGCTCGGCGATCTCGTCCATCGTCGTCGCGGCGAATCCCCGATCGCGAAAGAGCGCATAGGCCGCCTCGACGAGCGCCGCGCGGCGCTCGGTCTTTCGGCGGTCTCGGAGCCCGGCATGGGCCTCGGGTGATGCAGTCACCCGCCAAGGCTACTGCTCGGGCACCCACCAAGGCTACTGCTCGGGCCGGCGCTCCAAGGGTCCCTGCGAACGACGAACCGCTCGCCAGGGCAAGCGGCGGATCGAGCCGGGGCGCCCTACGCGCTACTTGGCGCGGTAGACGATCATCCCGTGGGTGAGGTCGTAGGGAGAGAGCGCGACCGTGACTCGGTCGCCGAGGATGACGCGAATGCGGAACTTCCGCATGCGGCCGCAGAGCTGCGCGCGCACCTTCGTGCCCGCGTCGGTCTCGACCTCGAACTGGCCGCCCGCGTAGACGTTCGTGATCGTGCCGTCCAACTTGATGTGGTCGTCACGGGTGTCGTCCATCGGCTCGTCGAAGTCGCGACGCTTACCGCGTCGGCCTCCGCCTCCTCCTCGTTTCTTGTTGCGCGTCGTCGCCAAGCGTCTCTCCTCGTTCGATCTCGCCGGGCGGCCGTTCGGTCCGCCGCGGTGAAGTTCAGACGGCGGAACCTAGGTCAGCGCTACGCGCTCCGCCACCGGGGCGCCGAGATAGCAGAAAGCGACGGCACGTCAGCCCGATTTTTCCCGCGCGGGCCAGGGGGGCTCCTCGTCGGTGTCCTCTCGAGGGCGCTCGCGCGCGCCTCCCGACACGCTCTCCGACACCCCTCCCGACGCGCCGATCCCTCTCTGGACGTCCGAGGTTCGGTCTCCGCGTGGCTCGGGCGGGAGGAAAGCCTCCGGCCGGCGACGGCGGCGAGCGGCAGCTTCCGGGGAGCTGTACTCAGCTCCAGCGGACCTTGAGCTCGCGCGCGACGCGGCCGAGCCGGTGGTAGAAGGGCATCTTCGAGCCCTCGTGCTTGGGAGCGTAGGCGTCGGTGACGTACGGGACGTACATCGTGCGGCGCAGGCTCCGCCAGCCCACGTGCGGCGACTGCTCGACCCGGTGCCACGTGCGGCCGTCGTGCACGGTGAGGTCGCCGGGCTCGGTCTCGACGGCGATCTCGTCGGGGTCCGGGCGATGGTCCACGAAGTAGGGCTTGCGGGTCAGCATGTCCCAGAACCCCTGGCGGTGGCTCCCCGGCAGGATCCGGAGGCCGCCATCCTCCTTCTTCACACGGTCGAAGTGCAGCCCGACGTTCAGCATCGGGCCCGGCACGGCGCGGTTGAGGAAGAGGTCGCGGAGGCCGTCGGTGTGCCATCCGAGCCGCGGGTAGGCGCTGCCGGGGACGTTGAGGTTGCGGTTGAAGACCAGGCCATCCTTCTCTCGATCGCCGACGCGGGCCCCCTCGCCGACGAGGCTTCGGATCGGCGCGAAGCGCGGATCGCGGACGAGCTCGTAGAGGAAGTCGCTGAAGAGCGAGCTGAACGCGAAGCGCTGGATGTAGGGCGCGCCGCTCGGATCCTTGCCGACGAAGAGCGGGATCCCGTTCACCTCGCGGCGGCCCTCCGCGAGCCAGCGCGCCTGGATCGCGTCGACCTCCTCGAGCACGCGGCGAACCTCGCCCTCGGCGAGCACGCCGCCGAAGACGATGAAGCCGTGCTCGTCGAGGAAGGCCTGCTGCACGGGCGAGATCGCGTCGCCGAGCGTGAAGCGCGTCGTGAGCGGGAGCGCGAGCGCTTCGCGTCGATCCGCCTCGGTGACGAGGGCGCGCGGGGGGGAGGGGAGGGGGTCGGTGGTGGGCGCAGAGGAGATCGGGGCGGTGGAGAGCATGGTTCCTCGGTGGGGTCTCGCGGTCGAAAGCGCGGGGAGAAGGCGTCAAGCGGTGGTCGTCGTCGGGGCGCGCGACAGACCCAAGGTGGCGAACGCGACGTCGACGAGGTGCTCCTCGACGGCCGCGATCGCTTCGTCGGGCGTCGCGCATCCCGTGACGGCGACGAGCTCCGCCTCGTCCGCCACCGCGTAGCGGCCGTGGAGGAAGACGAGGCTCTGCAGCGGCAGCCGAAGCGATCGAGGGTCGCGACCGTTCAGCCCCGCGACGACCGCGGAGCCCTGCGCCAAGAAGGGGAGCAGGAAGGTCTCGAGGCGCGCCTGGTCGAGCGCGCCGGTCGCCACGACCGTCCGCAGCATCAGGCGCATCGCGCGTTGGTGGCTCCGCCCGAAACGGAAGCCCGCGCGCACGGCGCCCTCGACGATGGCCTCGATCGTCACGGGTCCTGCGACCCGCGCGGCCTCGAGCTCCGCGACGAGGTGTCCGCGCAGCTCGGCGAGCTCCTCGTACATGGCGTCGACGCAGGCGGCGTAGAGGTCGTCCTTGGACCCGAAGTAGTGGTGGACCATCGCCAGGCTGACGCCCGCGTTCTTCGCGATCTCGCGGATCGACGAGCTCCCGCCCTCCTCCGCGAAGAGCATCGTCGCGCTCTCCAGGATGCGCTGCCGGGTCGCGGCGGCGTCCGCGTTGACGGGTCGAGCCATGCCCAGACCATAACTAATCAATCGTTTGATTACAAGGGCTGTGGTGACCTAGCTCACGGCCGGACGCGCGTCCCCGCTCGTGGGGGGTAACGTCGCGCCGCGTCGGAGCGCTCAGCAGCCCCCGGCGACTTCCGCGGGGCCTCGAGGGGCCCCCTCACGATGCGGCCTCGCGACGCGAGGCAGGGCGCGAGACGGCGCCACCAGGAGCCCCATGCACGTCGGTCACGCGCACCCCAAAGGCCTCTACGTCCTCTTCGCGACGGAGGCGTGGGAGCGCTTCTCCTACTACGGGATGCGCGCCCTCCTGGTGCTCTACCTCACCCAGCACCTCGAGTACCCGCGCGAAGAGGCCCTCTCGGTCTACGCGACCTACACCGGCCTCGTCTACCTGACGCCGATCCTCGGCGGGATGATCGCGGACCGCTACATCGGCGCGCGCAGCGCGGTGATGGTGGGCGGCGCGGTGATGGCCCTCGGCCACCTGGCGATGGCGTTCGAGCCGCTCCTCTACCCCGCGCTCGGGATGCTCATCGTCGGCAACGGCTTCTTCAAGCCGAACATCTCGACCATCGTCGGCGGCCTCTACGAGGAGAACGATCCGCGGCGCGACGGTGGCTTCACCATCTTCTACATGGGCATCAACCTCGGCGCGTTCTTCTCGCCCCTCGTCTGCGGCACCCTCGGCGAGAAGGTCGGTTGGCACTACGGCTTCAGCGCGGCCGGCATCGGGATGGTCGTCGGCCTCGCGACCTTCATGGCCTTCCAGCGCCTGCTCGGGACGACGGGGTTCGCGCCCGACGTGGTCGGCGCGACGGCGGAGACGGGCTTCCGCGCGAAGGACTGGCGCAACGTCGTCGTGCTCACGCTCGTGAGCTGCGCGCTCGTCTTCGGCATCCTCGAGGTGTGGACGCTCGTCGGCCCCTGGGTCAGCAGCCTCGACCTCTGGCTCCGCGTCGCGCTCGGCATCTTCTTCATCGCCCTCTCCGTCTTCGGGCCTCTGCTCGCGGGCAGCTCGGACGCGCCGAAGGAGCCGTTCACGGGCGAGGCGTGGCAGCGGATCGTCGTGATCTTGGTGCTCGGCGTCTTCGTGATCTTCTTCTGGATGGGCTTCGAGCAATCCGGCGGCACGATGACCCTCTTCGCGGCGGAGCAGACCGACCGGCACCTCTTCGGGTGGGAGATCCCCGCGAGCTACTTCCAGTCGATCAACCCCTTGGCGATCGTGCTCCTCGCGCCGATGTTCAGCGTCCTCTGGTTCAAGCTCGACTCCGGGCGCTTTCGGACCGCGACGCCGACGAAGATGGCGCTCGGCATGATCATCCTCGGCCTCGGCTTCGCGCTCCTCTGGCTCGGCCAGCGCACCGCCGAGGGCTCCCCGACGGGGCAGGTCGGCCCGCTCTGGCTCGCCGCCGTCTATCTGATCCACACGATCGGCGAGCTCTGCCTCTCGCCGATCGGCCTGTCGATGGTCACGAAGCTCTCGCCGATGCGCATCGTCTCGCTGATGATGGGCTTCTGGTTCGGCTTCACCGCGCTCGCGAACTACCTCGCCGGCATGCTCGAGTCGATCGTCGAGCAATGGGGCGTCAGCGTGTACGCGACGCTGATCGCGACGAGCATCGGCGCCGGTGTGCTCCTGCTCGCGATCACCCCGCTGCTCAAGCGCTGGATGCACGGCCGCGGGTAGACGCGCTCTGCGCGCCGGTGCGCGTGGCGAGCCGCGACGCGTGAGCACGCGGCTCGTGTGATCACTCTGCTTCGCGAGCGCGACGGCTGCGTGCGAACCCGCGGAGGGCGTCGCGCGCGTAGACGGCGAGCCACGAGAGCGCGACCAAGAAGGGGAGCGCGAGGGTCGCTTGGAGCATGTCGCTCGCGCCGAGGAGCGGGCCGGCGAGCTTGCCGTAGCAGAAGGGGATGTGCACCACGTAGGCCACCAGGCTGCCGCGGCCGAGGGTCACGAAGGCCGCGCGCGCCCGGTCCGGCAGGGCGAGCGAGAGCGCCGCGCCCACGGAGAGCACGAAGAGGCCGCGCCCGACGAGGTCGAGCACGTTCGGGATCACCGCCAGGTGCGCGCGCGAGAGCGGGCCCCCGAGCGCCGCGACGAGCGCGCCGGTCGACCACGCGGCGGCGGCGGCCAGCACGAGGCCCGCGATCGCCAGGCACGCGAGCGCCGCGAGCGAGCTCCCCGCGCGTCGGCTGATCGCGTCGTCGCCGCGGTGCTTCGCGAGCCAGCTCGCCGCGAGCGCGCCGAAGCCGAGCCAAGCGAAGAGCGGGACGACGGGCATCGCGGTGAAGGGGGGCGCGTCGACGAAGGGCGCCACGAGGGGCGCGAGCGGCGCCGGCGCGAGCGCACCGAGGGGCGCGAGCCACGGACAGGCGAGCGTCAGGGCGACACCGAGGAGCGAGGCGCGTCGCGCAAAGCGCGTGGGGTCGACGGGCGCGCGCGCGGGGATGCCGACCCACGCGCCGATCGCGAGGCTCAGCCCGATGACGTGCAGCACGTCCGCGCGCAGCCAGGTGTGGAGCCCCGCTGCGCCGTCGATCAGCGCGTACGCCGCGTTGGTCGCGTAGCCGATGAGCAGGAGCGTCAGCCCGCGCTTCACGAGCGCGCCGCGCACCGCGCGCGGCTCCTCGCCCCGTCGCGCCGCGGCCTCGAGCCGCAGCACGACGGCGGCCCCCGCGAGCACGAGGAACGCCGGCAAGGGGAGGGTGCCGAGCACGCGGGTGAACGCGTAGGCGGCGTCGTGGTGCGCGGGCGCCACCCACCCGTGGTAGGCGTGCCCCTGGATCATGATGAGGCTCGCGACCCCGCGGGCGACGTCGATCCCTTCGACGCGCTGGCTCATCGCGACGACCGATCGTGCGTCGAGGGTGGCTGCTTCACGGCGTGCCTCGTGGCGCGAGGGTCTCCGCGCGATGGCGCGTGCGACCCTCGCGCGGAGGATTTGGGGCATAGCAGCCCGTTGAAGAACCTCGTTCGTCAACGGAGCCGCGTGTTTTGGGGGAGGCTCCGGTGGGCTTTGCCCACTGGAGGGGGTCTTTTCGAAAGACCCCAGAAGGAAGAGGCAGCCCGTTGAAGAAATTCGTTCGTCAACGGAGCCGCGTGTTTTGGGGGAGGCTCCGGTGGGCTTTGCCCACTGGAGGGGGTCTTTTCGAAAGACCCCAGAAGGAAGAGGCAGTCCGTTGAAGGACTCGAAGAGTTCTTCAACGGGCTGATAGAGAGCACGACGCTGGCGCGCGAGCAACGGACGTCGATTGACGCGCCGCGTCGTCGCGCGCCGCACGCGTCGCCGTCGCGTGCGGCCGGAATCGCGACTCGTGCTCACGATCGTCGTGGTACCGTCGCGGCGCTCATGCGTCGCGCGACCTTCATCTGCATCGCCCTGGTCTCGCTCGCGAGCGTCCGCCCTGCCGAGGCGTCCCCCCCCGACGTCTTCGGCTACGGCCCGCGGACGCAGGGGATGGCCAACACGGGCGTCTCCTTCGCGACGAACTACGAGGCGACCTTCCACAACCCGGCCGGCCTCGGCGGGCAGACCCGCAGCGGCTTCACGCTCGGCCTCCAAGGCGGCGGCTTCAAGCTCGAGCTCGACGGAGAGCGGTGGCCGCTCGACGGCTATCAGGGCACGACGATGGGGTTTCACCTGCGGCTCCCCTTCGGCGGGGTGCTCGCGGACACGCTCACGATCGGCGCGGCCTTCTACACGCCGACCGCCACGGTCCTCCGGACCGACATCATCTTCCCCGACGTGCCGAACTTCGTGCTGCTCGCGCGGACCCAATCGGTGCACGTGATGCTCGGGCTCGGCGTCAGCCTGCACCGGATCGCGCCGGGGCTCCGGGTGGGCTTCGGCGTGTCGGCGCTCGCGAACATCGGCGGACGCCTGTTGGTCGGCATCGACGAGGCCAACCAGTTCTTCTCGCAGACCGAGACCCAGCTCTTGGCCGGCTTCTACCCGAGCGTCGGCCTGCAATACGACCGCGGCCGCTTCGCGCTCGGCCTCGTCTACCGCTCGAAGGTGCAGTCCGACATCGACCTCGCGATCCGCGCCGAGAACCTGCTGCCGGGAGATCTCGAACTGCCCATCATCACCATCACGGCGACGCCGCAATACGACCCGCACACCGTCGCGGCCGAGGCGGCTTATCGTCCGACCGACGCCTGGATGATCGCCCTGCAGGCCCAGTGGCGGCATTGGTCGCACTACGACGGCGTGGTCGGCAAGACGAGCAGCAGCTCGAACTTGCCGCCCTCGCCGGACTTTCGCGACACGATCACGCCCCGGCTCGCGGTTGAGTGGACGGGCCAGCGGAACCGCACGACGGGCCAGCTCCGTGGCGGCTACGCCTTCGAGCCGACGCCCGCCCGCCCGGCGCGCATGGCGCCGCTCCGCGACTCGAACGGCGACGCGATCGTGCGCCCCGGCGGCGAGTTCCAGCTCCGCGCCCAGCGCTACCTCGACAACCACCGCCACGTGCTCAGCGCTGGCGGCACCGTGATCTGGGAGACCTCCGGCGCGGCGCTCCAGCTCGACCTCTTCGTCCAGCTCCACCTCCTCCAATCTCGCGAGCACGAGATCGCGCAGGTCGGGCGCGAGACCAACATGCAAACCTCGGGACTCATCGCCGTCGGCGGATGGGGCCTGACCTTCGAGTGGTGAGCCCGATGCAGCCTCACGACACCTCTCGTCACTCGTCCAGCCTCGGCCTTCGCGCGGACACCGCACTAGTCATCGCGTTGCTGGTCGGCGCGATCGTCCCATCGACCGCCTCCGCGACGCCCCCCGACACCTACGGCTTCGGCGCGCGCGCGCGCGCCCTCGGCGGCGCCGTCACGGCCGACGTCTCCGACTCCTCGGCGAGCTACCACAACCCCGCGGGTCTCGCGGCGGCGGAGGGCATCCAGCTCAGCATCGGCTACCTGAGCCTCAGCCCCTTCCTCGACGTCAACGGCGAGCGATCGAACGTCGAGCGCTTCGGCTCGCTCGAGGTCGGCATGATCGCGCCGGTGAAGCTCGGTGACGTCACCGTCGCCTTCGGTCTCGCGTTGATGCTCCCCGATCAGCGCCTGGCGCGGACCCGCTCGACGATCCTGAACCGGCCGCGTTGGGAGATGTACGACACCCGCTCGCAGCGCCTCTTCCTCGCCGCGAACCTCGCGATCCGTCCGGTGCGTTGGCTGACCATCGGCGCAGGCATCGCGTTCCAGGCTCCGAGCGAGCTCACGCTCGACATCCGGGGCGACCTCGCGCTCGCCAACCCCGAGGCCAACTCGAGGCTCGAGCACCAGTTCAAGGGCGACCTGACGTCCATCCGCTACCCGGCCGTGGGCTTCCAGATCCGACCGAACGATTGGGTGTCGTTCGGCATGACCTACCGAGGCCAATACGAGCTCGCGAATCGGATCATCGCGCTCGCGGACGTGCGGGTCGCACGGATCGCGGATCTGACGTTCGGCCTCGACACGCTCTCGACGAGCCTCTTCGGCCCGCAGCAGATCGCCACGAGCTTCGCCGTGCACCCGATGCCCAACGTGCGCATCGGGCTCGAGCTCTTGTGGATGAACTGGTCTGCGCACCCGAGCCTCATCCCCGCCGAGGACATCACGCTCGGCCTCGAGCCCGCGATCGTCGAGCTGCCGGGGAACATCGAGGGGCGCGTGGCGGTGCCGCTCGGTCTGCGCGACGTCTTCGTCCCGCGCATCGGCGTCGAGTGGACCGCGATCCGCACCCACGCGATCGAGCTCGATCTGCGCGCGGGGTACTATTACGAGAAGACCCCCTTCCCGCTGCAGCGCGGCATCATGAACTTCGTGGATGGTGACGAGCACTCCGCCTCGATCGGCTTCGGCCTGCGGCTCACGGACCTCCGTCCGACCTTGCCTGGGGCGCTCGCGATCAACGGCTACCTCCAATGGTCGCACATCGTCTCGCGCACCCACGTGAAGGACTCGCTCGTCGACCCCGTCGGGGACTACAGGGCAGGCGGCAACCTCCTCGGGGCGGGCGTGCAGCTGGAGGTGGCGTTCCAATGACGCGCGCGATGCTCTTCGCGCTCGCGCTCGGTGGCGCGAGCTTCGGCTGCGCGAGCCTCGGCGCCGAGGCGGCCTTCCCCGATCCGATACAGACGAGCGGGGTCGGCCCCTTCCGGCCGCTCGACGCCGCGGAGACGGGCCTCGAGGCGGCGCCGGCGGGGCGTGTCCTCGCCCTCACGGGGGCGACCGGCGGGGGGATGCGCGTCGGCGAGCGCTTCTTCCACGCGCGCGCCGACGCGCTCGCGGAGCCGCCGGAGCGCGATGAGACGCTCCCCGCGACGGCCGTCGACTGGGCGCGCTTTGGCCCGCGGCGCATCGAGCGCGCGCGCCGCGGCCCCGCGCAGGGGATGATGGCCTCCGAGGTCGCCCTGGAGGCCGGCGCGGCGTGGGAAGGCGACGCGGTCTTCGATCCGTGGGTCGTCTTGCTCGAAGACGGCCGCGCACGGCTCTATTACGCGGCCGCGGGGGGAATCGGACTCGCGGAGGCCCCCTCGGTCGACGGGGTCTTCTCCCGCGTCGGCGACGCGCCTCTGCTGGAAGGCGCGCGCGGGCCCACCGTCGTGGAGGACGGGGATGGCGGCTGGCTGATGTACTTCGAGCAGGCCGGGGGCATCGGGCTCGCGACCTCGTCCGACGGACGAGACTTCACGGTCGAGATCGCGCAGCTCGTCCTCGATCGTCGCGCGCTCGCCGAGGATGATCCCGAGGAGCTCTCGTTTCATCGACCCGGCGCCGTCTGGGCGACGACCCCCGCGGACCGTCGCGTGCTGCGCCTCTACTTCGAGGTCTGGAAGGCGGACGGGACCTTCGAGGCGACGATGGCGGCGAGCCTCGACGGACGCGAGCTCGAGCGCCTCGAAGGTCCGGTCTATGGCGGCGACGAGAGCACGGGCGCGCCCGCGCCCTTCCTCACCGACGACGGCGCGACGTTGCTCTACTTCACGCTCGACCACGCCGTCGGCGGCGAGCCCGTCCGCGCGCCGGTGGTAGGCGTGACGCCGACGATCACCCGCTTCGACTGACCACCACGCTCACGACGCTCACCGGCTGCCCGTCGGATCGACCTGGGATCGGGTGGGTCGGTCGCCGAGCCAGGCGTAGAGGCTCGGGAGGACGAAGAGGGTGAGGAGAGTGGCGGTGACGAGGCCGCCGACGACGACCGTGGCGAGCGGGCGCTGCACCTCGGCGCCAGCCGAGGTCGAGAGCGTCATCGGGAGGAAGCCGAGCGCCGTCGTCGTCGCCGTGGTGAGCACGGCGCGCATCCGGCGCCGGGCGCCCTCCCGCGCCGCTTCGAGCGCGCTCAGGCCGTCGCGGCGTAGGCGCTGCACCGTGCTGAGGAGCACGACGCCGTTGAGCACCGCGAGCCCCGAGAGCGCGATGAAGCCGACCCCCGCGCTGATCGAGAAGGGCATGCCCCGGACCGCGAGCGCCAGCACCCCACCGACGATGGCGATCGGCACGTCGAAGAAGATGAGCATCGCGAGGCCGAGGCGCGCGAAGGCGAGGTAGAGCAGCCCGAAGATCACGAGCAGCGCGAGCGGGCCCGCGAAGGCGAGCCGCTTCGCGGCCGCCTCGAGGTGCTCGTACTGCCCTCCCCAGACGAGGCGCGAGCCGGGCGGCAGCGGCACCTCGCCGACCCGCGCCTCGGCGTCGCGGACGAACGAAGCGAGATCGCGCCCGCGGACGTTGGCCTCGATGTTCGTGCGTCGCCGGACGGCGGTGCGGCTGATCGACGCGGGGGCGTCGACGAGACGGAGCGTCGCGACCTCGCCGAGCTCGACGAGGCGGGGCTGGCCGTCCACGGCGCCCTCGACCGGGAGGCGAGCGAGCGCGCTCAGGTCTTCGCGGATCGCCTCCTCGAGGCGCACCTGGAACCGGTAGCGGCGCGCGTCCTCGTAGACCTCGCCGACGGTCCGGCCGCCGATCGCCGCGACCACGTCGAGCACGTCTTGCCCACGGACCCCTCGACGCGCCGCGGCGTCGCGACGCAGCTCGATCTCGAGCGTCGACATTCCCGCGAGCGGCTCGCCCTTCACGTCGGCCGCGCCGGGTACCGTCCGGAGCACGGCCTGGATCGCCTGGCTCGTGCGATCGAGCGCGCCGAGATCGTCGCCGAAGAGGGTGATCGCGACGTCGGCGCGGGTGCCGCTGATGAGCTCGCTCATGCGCAGCTCGATCGGTTGCGAGAAGGCGAAGTGGATCCCTGGGAGCCCGCGTCGGAGCCGCGCCTCGAGCGCCTCGACGAGCGCCTCGCGGCTCTCCACCCGCCACTCGTCTCGCGGTCGCAGCGCGAGCAAGCAGTCGGAGGTCTCGATGCCCATCGGATCGGTCGCGATCTCGGGGCGCCCGCTCCGGCAGACGGCGCTCGTGACCTCGTGCTGCGCGATCACGAGGCGCTCGAAGCGCAACGAGCCGGCGACCGTCTCCGCGAGCGAGACCTTCGGCAGGCGCTGGAGCTGGACGGCCAGGCCGCCCTCGTCGAGTCGCGGGACGAGCTCGGCGCCGAGGTCGCGCCCAATCATCGCCGTCACGGCGAGCAAGGCGAGGCAACCGAAGAGCAGCGCGCGCGGCGACGCGAGCGCGCGTTCCAGGAGCGGGTGGTACGCGCGCGCGAGCCCGCGAACGACCCAGGGATCCTGGGTCTCGCGGTGGTTGCGCAGGAAGGTCGCGACGAGCACCGGCACGAAGGTGAGTGACGCGATGAACGCGCCCCCGAGCGCGAAGAGCATCGTGAGCGCCATCGGCTCGAACATTCGACCCTCGATGCCAGCGAGCGTCAGCACGGGGAGGTAGACGAGCACGATGATGGCCTCTCCGAATACCGAGGCGCGGCGCACCTCGGCCGTCGAGCGCGCGACGAGCTCCGACGCCTCGCGGTAGCCGAGCTGGGTGCCGCGACTGAGCGCGCCGAGGTGGAAGAGCGCGTTCTCGACGACGATGATCGAGCCGTCGACGACGATGCCGAAGTCGATCGCGCCGAGGCTCATCAGGTTGCCGCTGATGCCGAGCGCGTCCATCGCGACGAAGGCGACGAGCAGCGAGAAGGGGATCGCGACGGCGACGACGAGCCCTCCGCGGATCGAGCCGAGGAGCAAGAAGAGGACGCCGACGACGAAGAGCGCGCCCTCGGCGAGGTTGGTCCCCACCGTTCGGATCGTGCGGTCGACGAGCTCGGAGCGGTCGTAGAAGACGTCGAGCGTGACGCCTTCGGGGAGCGTCGGCGTGATCTCCGCGATGCGATCCTTGACGGCGTTCGTGACCTCGCGGCCGTTGGCGCCGATCAGCATCATGACGATGCCGGTGACGACCTCGTGCTCGCCGTCGCGGGTCGCGGCGCCTTGGCGCAGCAAGGGAGCGAGGCGCACCTCGGCGACGTCGCGGACGCGCAGCGGGACGCCGCCGATCTCGGCGGCGTCCCGCGCGCGGATCAGGATGTCCTCGATCTCCTCGAGGCTCCGCACGCGGGCCTCGCCGCGGACGACGAGCTGCTCGCCGCCCCGCGCGATGACGCCGCCGCCCGCGCTCGCGTTCGCGGCCTCGAGCGCCTCGTAGAGCGCGCCGAGCGAGAGTCCGTGCGCGCGGAGGCGCTCCGGATCGACCCGCACCTCGTAGGTCTTGAGCTCGCCCCCGAAGGGGTTCACCTCGACGACGCCGGGGACCCCGCGCAGCTCGACGGCCACCCGGTTGTCGAGCAGATCTCGGAGCTCCATCAACGAATGGCACTCGTCCGTGTCGGGGGCGCCAGCGGCGCAGCGGCGGTCGCTGCGGACCTCGAGCTGGAGGATCTCGCCGAGGCCGGAGCTGAGCGGGCCGAGCTCCGGCTCGGCGTCCGGCGGGAGCTCGGCGCGCGCGATCGCGAGGCGCTCGGTGATGAGCTGTCGCGCGCGCAGGAGGTCGGTGTCGTCGGTGAAGACGACCGTGATGGCCGAGAGCGCGGTGCGGCTCACGCTCCGCAGCTCTTCGACGTCCGGGAGCCCCGACAGGGCCCGCTCGAGCGGGAAGGTGATGCGGCGCTCGACGTCCACGGGGCCGAGCGCCGGGGCCGTCGTGAGGACCTGGACCTGCACGTTCGTGATGTCGGGGACCGCGTCGATGGGCAGCTGGAGCGCGGCGCGCACGCCCAGCGCGACGACCAGCGCCACGAAGGCGAGGACGAGCGGGCGCCAGCGGAGGGAGAGCTCGATGATGCGTTGCATGTCGTCGGGCGCTTTCGGAGATCGGCAGAGGGGCGCGCGTCGGCGGGGCGGCCTCGCGTGTCAGTGGTCGTGGTCCTCGGGGATGAGGTGCGCGCGGAGGATCCCTTCGAGGACGAAGGCGCCCGCGTGGGCGACGTCGGCGCCCTCTTCGAGGCCGCTCTGGACCTCGACGAAGCCATCTGCGCGTCGGCCGAGCGTGACGGGGTGGGGCTCGAAACGCAGCGGATCGTCCGTCGCGCCCGAGGTGCGGACGAAGGCCGTCGGCACGCCGCCCACGTAGGCGATCGCGTCGACGGGCAGCGCGAGCACCTGCGCGGGGTCGTCGACGAGCTCGACCTCGCCGAACATCCCGCCGCGCAGCGCGGCCAACGGGGCGGCGTCCGCGGCGCGCGCGGCCGTCACGTCGAGCATGACCCGCGCGAGCAGGGTGCGCGTCGCGGGATCGAGCGTGGGTGAGACGTAGGTGACGTGTCCCTCGATGGCGCCCGCGAGCGCGTGCGCGCGAAAGCGGACCCGCGCCCCGTCGTGGGGAGCCGCCGCCAGGTCGAGGTGGCGGAGCGCGCGCTCCGGGATGGCGACGAAGACCGCGACGGCGGTCGGATCGACGAGGGTGAGCGCCGGCGTGTCGGGCGCGGCCGGCTCTCCCGCGGTCACGTCGAGGCGAGTGATCACCCCGGCGAAGGGCGCGCGCATGGCGACGCTCCCCGCGCGGGCCCCGAGCGCGGTCGCCTGTCGCCTCAGACCGGCGACCTCGGCGCGGAGGCGCGCGACCTCGGACTCCGCCTCTTGGACCGCGCGCTCGGCGCCGATCCCCTCGGCGGCGAGCTGGGTGCGTCGCGCGAGCGCGGCCTCGGCGGCGCGCAGCGGCGCCTCGAGCGCTCGCTCTCGCGCGCGCAGGTCCGCGACGCCCGCGGAGTCGAGCGTGACGAGCGCCTCCCCGGCCCGGACGGCTTGGCCGAGCCGGACGTGCACGCGCTCGACGCGCCCCGGCGCGATCGGCGCGAGGTGGGCCACGCCGTGCGCTTCCACCCGGACCTCTGCCGGGAAGCGACGCGCCCCGTCCACTACGCGACGCTCGAGGGGCGCGACCCGCACGCCTGCTGCCTGGGCGCCCTCGAGGGAGAGCTCGACGTGGGCCTCGCCGGGCGCGTCGACGTCGCCCGCTTGGTCGTGATCGTGACCGTGACCGTGATCGCGAGGAGCTCGCGGGCTGCACCCGATGGAGCCGAAGGCGAGCGCGAGGACCATGGGCGCCAGTCGCTTGATGGCGCTCTCCTGATCGCGACACGAGAGGTCCGTCATTCGGGGTGGTGTGATCGAGGTCGTCGGCCTCATCGCGGGCCTCCATTCTTCGAGGGGCGTGGGGGCGCGAGGCAGCGTCGTTTGGGGTCGTGTGGTCGGTGCCGTCGGGCTCATCGCGGGCCTCGCTTCCTCGAGGGGCGTGGGGGCGCGAGGCGACGGCATCCGGGGTGGTATGGTCGATGCGCTCGGCCTCATCGCGGGCCTCCATTCGTCGAGGGGGTCATGGGGGCGCGAGGCGGCGTCGCTTCGATCGTGTCGCCAATGAGGGCCTCGAGGCGCGTGCGCGCGTTCGCCCACCGCGCGAGCGCGCCGAGGTGCTCGGTGCGCACGAGGAAGAGGCGCTCGCGCGCCAGCGCGACATCGAGGAGATCGATCTCGCCGAGCTCGAAGGAGCGCTCGAGCTCGGCGATGCCACGGTCGAGGGGCGCGAGCTCCGCGGCGACGGCCTCGACCTCCTCCGCGGCGGTGTGCAGCTCACGCGCGAGGGAGCGCAGCTCGCCCTCCAGCAGCGCTCCGTCCGCGGCGAGCTCCGCCTCCGCGATGGTTCGCTCGGCCTCGGCTCGCGCGCGCTCCGGGCGCCCGCGGCGCCAGAGCGGGAGGGGCACCTGCATGCCGCCGAGCATCACCCATTGGGCCAGCTCCCCCGCGGGGTTGCCCTCTCGCTGCACCTGAAAGCTGACCGATGGCGAGGGGATCGCCTCGCGCGCGGCGAG
>JAHBWH010000126.1 GCA_019637115.1 Myxococcales bacterium
CGCCGCTTCATCGGACATGCCTCACCACGGGTTGCGCGCATCGAGCTCCTCGGTCCTCGGTCCTCGGTCCTCGGTCGGCCCAGGGCTGGCACTTGGCCTAACCGGTCTGAATCGTTTGGTTATCTAGATCGAAAAGCCTCGCATCCCCCTCGACGTCCTCCCGCGCATCGTCGTGGGCTTGCTCGACGGCCTCGTGATGCAGGTCTTCGTCGATCCCGAGGCCCTGCGCTCGACCGGCTCGGTCAGGCAACTTCTGCTTCCGTGAAGGCTTCGGCGGTTGGCCGAGCGGCGCGTGCGTGGCGTTCGGCTGCGACCCGGTCGCGAACACCGGCTGCGGCGAGGGCGCGACCTGCCTCGCCGCGGGCGGCGGCGACGGCATCTGCGTCGCGTCCTGCGAGGACGCGGGCGACTGCCGAGAGGGCTACGACTGCGTCTCCGGCGCGTGTCAGCCGGGATGTGACGACAGCGACGAGTGCAGCGACGGTCGCGTGTGCAACCCCGCCGTCGGCACCTGCGCGCAGCCCTTCGATTCGAGCTTGCTCGGCAACACCTGCTCGGGCTCGCGTCGCGCGTGCCTCGGTGGCACCTGCTTCTCGGAGTTCGCGAGCGGCTTCCCGGGCTCGTACTGCGTGTACCGCGGCTGCGATCCCGAGGCGACGGACGCGACGGACGGCTGCCCGGGCGACGGCGTGTGCGCGGTGGTCGACGGCTCGCCCGTCTGCCTCGACGCGTGCGCGGGTGACACCTGCCGCGAGGGCTACGACTGCCGCCTCGTGGATCCGACGAACGAAGCGAGCGGCACGGCGTGTGTGCCGGCGTGCACGAGCGACGACGCGTGCGCGAACGACGGGACGGACGGCGCGCCGGACTTCAGCTGCAACCCGGGCACCGGCCTCTGCACGGATCCCTTCATCACCGATCGCCTCGGCTTCATGTGCACGACGAACGCGGACTGCCCCGGCGGGCGCTGCCTCGACGAGGCGAGCGCGGGCTATCCGGCCGGCACCTGCGTGGCGCTCGGCTGCCGTCTCTCGGGCGAGGGTCCCGCGCAGCCGTGTCCGACGGGTGGCGTGTGCGTCGACGACGGCGTGGCGCCGAGCGACATCGGCATGTGCCTCGACGGCTGCGCGATCGCGATGAGCGGTGCGTGCCGTGCGAATTACGCGTGCGTGGCGCTGACCGAAGGCGCGCCCGAGGGCGTGTGCCGTCCGGCCTGCGCGGAAGGCGCGTGCGGCGACGGACGCGTGTGCGACGCCGAGACGGGGCTCTGCGAGCCCGCGACCTGAGCGCGCGTTCGCGAGTCGTGAGACGACGGCGTCGGGGAAACCCGGCGCCGTTCGTCGTTGGAGGGAAACTCGAGGCTCCGTTCATCGCGGCGTGAGCGGGAGGGCCAAACGATACCGACCCTCGACGAGCTCGATGGGGACACCGAGCGCGCGCAGCTCGCGCACGCGGCCATGCACGCGATGGATCGCGCGTCGCCGGACGAGGCGCTCGTCGGGCCAACCGTGCGCGAGCAGCGCGTCGGGATCGATGCCCGCCTCGCCGGCGTCCGCAACGCTCGTCAGGACCCGCCACAGAACGGGGGCGCGTCGGAGATCCACGTGCAGGTCGCCGACGAGCACGTCGCGGGCACCGAGGCGGACGAACGCGAGCCGAGCGGGCGCGTGCGCGCGCAACATCGCCGCCGCCGCGCGCGTCATCGCGGCTCGACGCGCCAACCGGAGCGCGGTCCACGCCGCGTCCTGGGGAATGCGTGGGGCGTCACCCGGGGCGTCGGAAGAGTCGCTTGCCGTGCTCCCGCTCACCTCCGCGGCTGGACGTGAGACGTTCGAGGTAGGTCTCGACCCTCTCGACGTCGGGGTCGTCCCACACCGCGCCGTGATCGTCGCCGATCACGATCTCGTACTCACCGCGCTCACGATCGACGTGGAGCCCGACGGGGTAGAAGTCGTACCAGAAGTCGAAAACGTAGAGGTTCTCGAGGAAACGCTCGAGATCGACCTTCCGCTTGCCGAGCTGGACGGTGCGACCGCGGCCGTCGGCGGGTGGCGTCCCGAAGGTTCGGCTCGCGACGAGCTCGTCGAGCGGGAGGATCGAGAGGACTCCGCCGGTACCGCGGCCGAGCGTCCCCGTCGAGTTGCCGACCTCGCCCCACGAGCGCTTCTCGGGCGCGAGCTTCTGGGACTCGGCGTTCGACGCGTCGTCGCATCGGAACTGCACGCCGTCGCATTGCGCATAGAACGCACGCAACGCCGGATCGAGCGGGATTCCGAACGCCGCTTCCGCCGCCGCGAGCTGCGCGTCGCTCGCTGGCGGCCCGACGTACCACGTCGTCACCACCGAGATCGGCGAGGCGAGCTCGCGGGCGAGGTTCGCCGAGATCCGCTCCCGAAACCGGAAAAGTGGGGTCGCGATCAATTGGCGCATCTCCGCGCCTCCGAAGACCGGCACTCCGGCCTTTTCGGCTTTGGCGCGAAGGTCGGGCTTGGCGCCCTCACCCTCGAAATAGGCCTTCGTGTGTCGGGCGGGTGTCTTCGCGGCGGTCCACAGACCGCGCGCCAGGAGCCGCGCACGCACGACGTCGTCCGGAAGGTGAAAACGCCCCGCGATGACGACGTTCTGACCGCCGTAGTCGGCTTCTTCTGGGAAGCTCGGGCCAGGCGTCGGAGCGGCGACGACGGGAGCCTTCCCGCCCGACGACTCGGAGGGCGACGACGCCGCGAGCGCTCGCGCGAGGTCGCGCGCTTGCTCGATCGGTTTGCGGAAGGCGGCTTTCCCGTCGAAGCGCTCGAGTACCGCTGCGAGCAGAGGCTCCGCCGCCGCGCCGTAGGTCTCGACGAGGTCGAACGCCTCCGGTAGCGCGAGCGTCGAGCCCTTCGAGCCCTCCAGAACGCGCGCTGCGAGCTCTGCATCCCCCACCGCGACCATCAGCTTCCCCGAGATGGCCGGGAACTCCGGGCTCGCCTCGAAGAGCTCGCGCGCGATGCTGGGATCGCGGCTGAGGACGAAAGCGCGCGTGACCTTCGTCGTCCACGTGAGGTCCTCCCACCGGTGCCGCATCCACTCGCGCACTCGCGTGAAGGTCGCGTCGTCGAGACCGACGACGTGCCGCCGGAATTGTTCGTAGTGCAGGAAGCGACGCTCGGGGTCCCACGCGTCCGTGATCGCGACGAGCGCCTCTTCGACGCCGCGTGTCGCGACGAAGTACGCGACGAGCGGGGTGAGCACGTCGGTGCGCGAGTCGCGCGCGCGCATTACCACGGACTTCTCGAGCTCCTTCGTCCACGCGGCGGGCAGCTCCCCGAACCCCGTGCGGCTCCACGCTTCCTCGGCGGACGGAAAGAAGTCCGGCGGGTCGTTCGGAGTGGGGGAGAGGATCGCGGACAAGCTCGCGCGCTGCTTCTTGGTCCAGGGGGTCTTCGTCGGCTTCGTCTTGCTCATCTCGTCTCCGGGCGGGTGAGAATACGACGAGCACTTCGTAGTCTCCCCGCGAGATGCGGTCCACTTCGTCCCGATGCCGAATAGGTGACCCGCGGCAACGCTCGACGCCGTGCGTCACCGCGAGACGGAGACGTCGCACAGCGTGGGGGAATCGGTGGTGCTCGCCGTACTACCGACCGCAGGCTCGACGACGTTCGCCCCTGGCCCAGTTCGCACGTACCTCGTACGGAAGACGAGAACGCACGTACCTCGTACGGAAGACGAGAACGGAGCCTAGAGCCTAAGACATACGAACTGCCGAAAACAACCGGGCTCGGCTCAAGAAGCTGCTCGCGAGGCGCCGTGAGCCTGGTTCGCGACGACCGCAAGGGCACGGCGAAGCCGCACGCCCCCGCGGAACCCCCGCGTAGTCGTCGTGAGACGCGCCATCAGGCCCCCAGAAGACGGAGCTGTGCGTCGCGGCAGAGTGGGCTCAGCTGAAGAGAAGGGCAATAAACCTCCAATAGTGGCAGGAGCGGAGCGTCGGGGTCGCGGCGCGAAGAAGTCCTTCGCTGGCGAGGACGCGCGATGTCGTCGGGGCCTATGATCCCTGACGAGGCGCATGCGTCCGCCGCATCCGACGGTAGGTGGTGGCACTGATGGCAAAGACGGCGCAGGATTAGCCCACGGGTGGCGGGATGCTTGGGGGCGGGAGGAGCGAGCGGGGCGAGGTCGGCGGGGGCGAAGAGCGGGAGCTGCGGAGGAGGGTCGGGCTCGCGGCCGAGGACGACCTCGGCGCGCGCAGAGGAGTGCGCGGCGAAGACGCCGTGGTAGCGGAGCATGTGAAACCGTGGCGGCGGGACGAGGGCGCAGAGCCTCGCGATGAAGTCGAGGGGGTCGAGCAAGACGGCGTGGGTGCCGTCTTTCCACGCGGCCTTGAAGGCGAGGCGGACGCGCCCATCGGGGTGGAGCTCGAGGCGCTCTTGGTTGAGCGGCGGTCGGGCGACGTAGCGGCAAAGCCGCTCGAGGCGCTTTCGGTCGCGGCCGTCCACCACGACCTTGGCGTGGATATTTACCCCACCCACCTCGGCAAGGGCTTCGCTGGGCGAGGGGACGAGGCGCACGGGGCGGACGAGCTTGGCGGTCTTCGCGCCGGGCGCCGCACCCAAGAGCTGCACGTCCCCTGCGGACGCGGCGTAACAGGACGCGAGCACGGGCTGCTCGTGGACGAGCGTGTCGCCCTGGTCGCTCGGGCCTTCGAGCGAGCGGCCGTGCCGCTCGAGCACGACGAGCAGCGCGGCGTGGGTCCACGCGGCGACCTCGGCGACCTCGTCGCCGCTCGGCGGAGGCAGCGCGTGGAAGACGAGCGCGCCCTGCGCGTCACGCACGTACACGCCATCGAGCGCCAGCGTGTGGAAGTGGACGTTGAGCCGCAGCGCGCTGTCGCTCCGCTGGATGAAGGTCACCGCGCCCACCAGCGCTTCGTCCACGCTGCGTAGCCCGAGGTGCCGCTTCGCGCGCCGACGCAGCGAGCGCGTCAGCGCGCGGATGAACGCCCCGAGCACGTCCGCGCAAAGCCGGCGGTCATAGGCCAGCGCGTAGCGCAAGGACCACGGCAGCGAGCACACCCACTGCCGTATCGGCTCCTCCGGGAGCACCTCGTCCACCAGGTGCGCTGCGACGTCCGACATCCGCCGGCCCACGCACGAGGGGCAAAAGCCCCGCCGCTTGCACGAAAATGCCACCAGCATCTCGTGCCCGCACTGGCGGCACGCGAGCCGCACCACCCCGTGCTCGAGCAGGCCGCAGCGCAAGTACTCCTCGAACTCCCGCACCACGAAACGCGGCAGGCCGCCCTCCTCCTCGGCCCGCTCGAGAAACCGTGGCCAGTGCTCGCGCACCAGC
Source organism: Myxococcales bacterium (assembly GCA_019637115.1). GTDB lineage: Bacteria > Myxococcota_A > Polyangia > Polyangiales > Houyiibacteriaceae > JACKEH01. The sequence goes on from JAHBWH010000126.1 coordinate 5,329, forward strand.
GCGTGCAGCAGCGTCTCCTCCGGGCGGCGCCGCGCGTACCCGTCCGCACGGCCGGGCGCCGGACACGCGCTCTCCAGGATGCTGGCGCCCACGCCGCTTCATCGGTCACGCCTCGCCGCCCGTTGCGCGCGTCCAACAGCCTCAGTCGCACAGGCGACGCGCACGCCGGGGGATCAGCCCGGGAGCGCGTTCAAGCCCGCGTCTATTGCTCGACGGATCACGCCTCGTCGGCACCGCGCTGGCTGCGGGCGTGGCGATCGAGCGTGTGATCTTCGCGGGCGCCTACTACTCGGACGCCGGTCGGATCGCGGAGCTGCTCGACGCGCTCGCGCGAGCGGGGGTCGAGCTCGTGGGCGTGACGCCCCGCGAGTTCTCGCGCATCTCCTACAAGGCAGACGGCGTCGTCGCGATCGCGACACACCCGCCGCGACTGCTCGACGACGCGGACCTCCCGGACGATGACGTGTACCGCGTAGTGGTGGACCAGGTGGGGTCGGTGCGCCGCTTGGTTCACGTGGTGACCGGGGCGATCGGTGTGGAGCTAGAGCCTCGTTCCTCCCGGGATCATCGCGAGCGTCCGTCGTCTCGCCGAGGTCGGTGCGCACGCGACGACGACGCAGACGCCAGAGTTCGACTTCGACCGCGGCGACCACGCCTTCGTCGTTCGCGTCTGCCCCCGCCAGGGCGGCGGCGCGACGGTGCTGATCCGCAACGACACCGCGCGACGCCACGCCGAGCGCGCGCGCGAAGGCCTCGAAGCGCAGCTCCGCCAGACCCAGCGGCTCGAGACCGTCGGCACGCTCACGGGGGGCATCGGCGGTCGGGCGACGTAGCGGCAAAGCCGCTCGAGACGTTTGCGGTCGCGGCCGTCGACGACGACCTTGGCGTGGATGTACCTCGGCGTCGTGCTGACGCACGAGCCGAGAGTCTCGCGGAATCGTGCAGCTTCGCGGACTGGCGTCCGCTTCGCCTCGCACGATTGCCGCTTCGAACGACCCCACCCACCTCGGCGAGGGCTTCGGTCGGCGAGGGGACGATGCGCATGGGGTGGACGAGCTTGGCGGTCTTCGCGCCGGGCGCCGCGCCGAGGAGCTGCACCGCCGACGCGGCGTAGCAGGACGCGAGCACGGGCTGCTCGTGGACGAGCGTGTTGCCATGGTCGCTCGGGCCTTCGAGCGAGCGGCCATGCCGCTCGAGCACGACGAGCAAGGCAGCGTGGGTCCACGCCGCGACCTCCGCGACCTCGTCGCCGTTCGGCGGAGGCAGCGCGTGGAAGACGAGCGCGCCCTGCGCGTCACGCACGTACACGCCATCGAGCGCCAGACGTCCTCCGCAGGGCGCGAGCGAGCGTGTGATCGGCCTGAAGGCCAGGTCGAGGCGTCGATGAGGCCGCTGCGGGCGGCCGGCATCGCGCAGGGCGGATGACACTCTGATCACGACGTCTTGATCACCTGTGCACGCTCAGGGCGGCTGTAATGGCGGCTCGCAGCGCCTCGTCGGTGGAGAGCCGGAGCGTCGCCTCTCCGCCCTCTCGACCGTGCTCCGCGGCAGAAAACCGTTCGCACCGGGCTACCGCCGCTCGCGCGTGCGGCAGACTGGCAGCATGCCGCAGTCCCGACGCCTCCAGGCGCTGCTCCTCGTGCTCGGATGCGGTGGCGAGGTCGGCGCACGCGGGGGCAATGCGAGCGCGCCGGGCGTCGATGGCGATGGCGCCACCGCTCCATCGGACGCGGGCGGTTCCCCGCCCTCTCCCCGCGGCTCAGACGGAGCATCGCCGCGCTCGCCGGGGGGCTCAGGCGAACGCGAACCGGAGCTGTGCCCGTAGGAATCCGCTTCAGCGAGCGCATGCTCTCGACGGGCTCCTAGGCAACGAGTCCGCCCTCCACTCGCCCAGGAGCGCCTCTCATTCTACGAGGAGGCCCGCGACAGGAACGTCACCCGGTTCGCTGAGCCCGGCAGCCATCAGCATGGCGCCGAACTCCGGCTGGTCCTGCACCGAGCTGGCCTGCGCCTGACGCAGAACGTCATCGCCGCGACATGTGTGGAAACGGCGGCGGGGAAGCCCGACGCTTCATTTCCGTATCCTGCTGCGGATGACTGCCCGCGACGCCCTGCTCCTGGCTCTCCTGCTCGCGGGGTGCACGTGCGAGGAGCGAGACGTGATGCACGACACACCGGCCGCTGAGACCCCCGGGACGACCAACGCGGTCGGCAGCACCGCCCCCTCTTCGACCGACCCGGGGCCGTCGCTGCGGCTCGGTGAGCCGGCGCGCGCGGACGCGCCCGATGGGCTCGAGCTCACCGCGCTCGCGGTGTCAGGGTCGCGGATCTTCGTCGCAGGCGACGAGGCCGGGGGCGCACCGGTGGTCCAGGTGGGAGAGCTCGGGCCCGGATCGGTCACGTGGTCCGATCGCATCGCGCTGCGGCTCGACGCGGACACTGACGTAGAGATCGAGCCGGAGCTCTGGGTCGACGAGCGCTCGCGCACCAGGCTGGCGGTCGCGCGGCGGGGGCAGGACTGGCACCGGTCCCTCCTCGTGATCGAGGAGACGAGCCAAGGATGGACCCGGCGCGAGGCGCTGCCTCCCTGGCGCACCGAGGGCGCCGGCGGCTTCGAGTTCGAGTACGGGAGCCCGACGGTGCTGCGCGGCGACGAGCTCTTCACCCTCACCTTCCCGGGCGCGACCCTCGACCGCGGCCGACTCGGCGAAGCGAGCAGCACGCTCCTCTTCTTTCACGGCGACGGCGGCGGGCGGCCGACGGTGCTTCCGTTCGCCGACGGCGCGACCGAGCTCGGGTGGGGCCTCGCGGTCACGCCGGACGGCGCGACGCTCGCGCTCGTCGCCGCGCACGGGAGCGACGGCTACCAGCTCGACCTCTACGCACGCGCGGGGGCGGCCTTCGAGCCGACGCAGACCGTCGCGGTGAGCGGCCCGCCTTGGACGAGCGTCGTCTCGATCGGCTCTCGCATCGTGGTCGTGGCCCGCGCGCTCGTGGTGCTCCGCGAGCACGCCGGCCGTTGGTCGGAGGAGCGACGCCTCGCGCTCCCCGACACCGAGAAGACTGCCCGCGGCGTCGGCAGCCACCTCACCCCGATCGCGAGCGGCGACCGCCTCTTCGTGTGGCGCGCGGACCGGACCCTCTTCGCGATCGACCTCGCGGCGCCGCACGCCGTTCGCACAGTCGAGCTCCCCGCCGACGTGGAGAGGCGCGCGCTTCGCGCCTGGGCCGTGTCCGGCCCGTGGCTCGTCGCGCTCCACGGCGGCGAGATCCTCTGGTGGTCGCTCGACGACCCGCCCGCGTCGCCGTGATTCAGTCCTCCTCGTCCCCCTCTGGCTCCGAGTCGTCGCGGCGCGAGCGACCGTCCGATGCGCCTGCGCGACGATCACGAGGTTGTCGGGGGCGATGTCTCGCGCCTGCCGCCACGATGGCGCGAGCCTTACCCCCCACGCGGGCGATGAGCATCGGACGCGCCGCCGCGTGGATCACGGCCGCGCTGACGTGCGGTTGCGACGACGCCGGCGTGACGCCCTGCGCGCGAGTCCCCGATTCACACTCCCCGCCGCTTCTCTTCGTGCTGGACAGCTCCAGGGTCTCGGCTGAGGCGCAGGCTACGCTCACCGAGGCGACCGGGCTCCCGCAAGCCCGCGAGTGCGGCATACTGGCAGCATGCCGCGGCCCCGACCCCTCCTCGCGCTATTCCTCGTGCTCGGATGCGGTGGCGAGGTCGACGTCCGCGGGGGCGATGCGAGCACGTCGGGCGTCGATGGCGCCACCGCTCCATCGGACGCGGGCGGGTCCGGCGAGGGAGGAAGCGACGCGGTGCCGAGTTTGGACGCGGGTGACCTCGACGCCGCCAGCCCCCTGCCCGACCCGGACGCGGGGACGGCGCCCGAACCGTGCGCCACCCGGATCACCTACGGCGCGGCGTGGATCGAGCCTAAGACATACGAACTGCCGAAAACAACCGGGCTCGGCTCAAGCTGCTCGCGAGGCGCCGTGAGCGCCTGGTTCGCGACGACCGCAAAGGCACGGCGAAGCCACGCCCCGCGGAACCCCGCGTAGTCGTCGTGAGACGCGCCATCAGGCCCCAGAAGACCATGGAGCTGTGCGGTCGGCGGGAGCTCAGCCGAAGAAGAGCACAACTGCCGGACGAGTGCAGGAGCGGGCCAAGACGTCGTGGGGTCGCGGGCGAAGAAAGGAAGTCCTTCGCCTGGCGAGGACGCGAGGCGATCGTCGGGGCCTTTGCAGCGATCGACGAGGCGCATACCTGCGTCCGCCACATCCCGGGACAGGGCAGGTGGTGACATCGACGGCGAAGACGCGGCGCAGAGGCCAGGCCCACGGGTGGCGGGATGGCGCGGGGGCGCGGAGGCGCGAGCGGGGCGAGGTGGCGAGGGCGAAGAGCGGGAGCTGCGGAGGAGGCTCGGGCTCGCGGCCGAGGACGACTTCCGGCACGCGCGCGGAGGAGTGCGCGGCGGGGCATACCGTGGTAGCGGAGCATGTGAAACCGTGGCGGGACGAGGGCGCAGAGCCTCACGCGATGAAGTCGAGGGGTCGAGAGCAAGACGGCGTGGGTTACGTCTTTCACGCACGCGGCAGAAGGCGAGGCCGGACGCGCCCGTCGCCGTGAAGCCGAGGCGCGCTCTTGAAGTTCGAGCGGTCGGGCGACGTAGCGGCAGAGCCGCTCGAGGCGCTCGGTCGCGGCCGTCCACCACGACCTTGGCGTGGACATTCACCACCGACCTCCAGCAGGCTTCGGTCGGCGAGGGGACGAGGCGCAGGGCGGACGAAGCAGCGGTCTTCGCGCCAGGCGCCGCGCCGAGGGAGCTGCGTCTCCGGCCGACGCGGCGTAATGGCAGGACGCGAGGACGGGCTGCTCTGCGGACGAGCGTGCGCCCTGGTCGCTCGGGCCTTCCGAGCAGGCGGCCGTGCCACGCTCGAGCACGACAGAGCCAGCCCGGCCTACGTGGGTCCACGCGGCGACCTCCATGACCTCGTCGCCGCTCGGCGGAGAGCGGCGCGTGGAAGACAAGCGCGCCCTTGCGCATCGCGCACGTACACGCCATCGAGCGCCAGCGTGTGGAAGTGGACGTTCAGCGCAGCGCGCTGTCGCTCCGCTGGATGAAGGTCACCGCGCCCACCTGCGCCTCGTCCACTGCGTAGGCCCAGGTGCCGCTTCGCGCCGCGCAGCGAGCAGCGCGGATGAACGCCCCGAGCGTCCGCGCGCAGCCGGCGGTCGTAGGCCATCGCGTAGCGCCAACGACCACGGCAACTTGCGAGCACACCCACCGGCGGCGGCTCCTCCGGAAGCACCTCGTCGACCAGGTGCGCTGCGACGTCCGACATTCGCCGACCCACGCACGAGGGCAAAGCCCCGCCGCTTGCACGAGAACGCCACCAGCATCTCGTGGCCGCACCAGCGGCACGCAGGCCGCACCACCGTGCTCGAGCAGGCCGCAGCGCAAGTACTCCTCGAACTCCCGCACCACGAAACGCGGCAGGCCGCCCTCCTCCTCGGCCCGCTCGAGAAACCGTGGCCAGTGCTCGCGCACCAGCGCGTGCAGCAGCGTCTCCTCCGGGCGGCGCCGCGTGCCGGCATCATGCGGCCGGGACCGGACCACTCTCGAGGATGCCGGCGCCCAGCTCCCGCTCGGGCACGTCGCTTCGTCGTTGCCGACCACGACGCCGCGGTAGACCTCGCCTTCGTCCGTGCGCCACGCGTCGAGGCTCTCGCACGACGTCGTGACCACGAGGGTCGCGATCGACACGAAGACCCGGACGGCGAGGCGAATCACGCGCGCAGCGTAGCATCGGCGCGAAGGTCTGCGTGGCTCCGCGCCCTCGTGTCTTGCGGATGCGACGCAACGACCGACGTCGCTACCGACGCGGAGGCACACGAGTCCCGAAAGGCTCGATGGTCAGCGCGACATGCGCGCGAGGTGACGCGCGAACCGCCACATCACCCACAGATGCGCGATCGCTTGGGTGCGGCGGTAGAGGAAGAACGGCAGGCGCGGGATGTAGTCGTGCAGCGCGGCGAGCACGGTCTGCGTGCCGCGAACCTCGCGGAGCTCGAGGCGACCCCGTCCGTCGTCGTTCGAGAGCAGCCCGCCCACGATGTAGAGCAGCGGCCGATCGTCGGTGCTCCGCTCGGGCGCGAGGCGAAGCTCCAAGAGCGAGATGCGCGTGCCCGCAATCGCGATCCGCGCGTGGGCGCCGTCCTCGGAGAGATCGACCCGAAGAAACGGGCGCATCGCGCCTTCGAGCCAGCGGAAGTATTCGACCGCGACCCATCGGGCGCTTCGCCCGCCCGGCAGGGGCAGGCGCTGGATGCTCCGCGCTCGGCGTGGTCGTCGAGGCTCGCGCGCTTTTTGCGCCGTCGGGGTCGCATCGACCTGCTTCTTCGTTTCGGCCGAACGCATCTCGGCGATCGACCGTGCGAGCACCTCGCGGAACGGAATGCCCTCGACCCCCGCGGCGTCGGCGAGCTCGCGATCGCGCGCCACCATCTCGTGGCGAAGGCTCTGCACGAGCGGAGCGACGAGCGCGCGGGAGGCCCCGGAGAAGAGCGTCACCCACAACGTCGACAGCGACGGAGAGAACAGAGGCACCGCCAGCAGCCAGCGCCGCTTGCCGAGCGCCTCCGCGGTCAGCTCCATCATCTCGCGGTAGGTCAGCACGTCGGGGCCGCCGATGTCGTAGGTGCGCGACGCGCAGCTCGCGCGACCGATCGCGAACGAAAGCGGCGCGACCGCGTCGTCGAGCGCGATCGGCTGCGTACGTGTCGCCGTCCACGCCGGACAGACCATCACGGGGAGCCGCTTCACGAGGTTCGTGAGGATCTCGAACGAGGAGCCCCCCGGCCCGACGATCAATCCCGCGCGGAGCGTCGTCACCGGCACGCCGTGCGCCGCGAGCACGCGCTCGACCTCCACTCGACTCTCGAGGTGCTCGGAGAGCTCACCGTGCTGCGGGACCAATCCCCCGAGGTAGACGATCTGTGTCACGCCGGCTTTCGCGGCGGCGCGTGCGAAGTTGTCCGCGCAGAGGAGATCGAGATCCTCGAAGCGCGCTTGCGTGAGCGCGTCGTTCGGCATCATCGAGTGCACGAGGTAGACGGCGACGCTCGCGCCTTCGAGCGCGCGTTCGGTCTCGAGCATCGAGAAGAGGTCCACCGCTCGCCACTCGTCGTAGCCCTCGCTCGGTGCGCGCCGCGAACGGCTGAGCCCCACCAAACGAAAGCGACCCTCCTGCGCGAGCGACGCGCCGAGCGCACGGCCCACGAAGCCGGAGGCCCCGGCGACGACGAGAACGGGGAGCTCTTCGGCCATGACGGTCATCGTGGTCCTCGCGGCGCTTCCGACCAGTCGGCAGGACGCGTTTCGTCGCCGCGGGATCGACGAGCGACGCCTCCGTGCTCAGCCGATTCGGAAGAGCGCCTCGCTGATCCCGTGTGGCGCGCGTGCAAAGGACTCGCGCACGTGTCGCGCGACGCGCGCGCGATCGGTGCCGGCGACGAAGGTGTCGCGGTGGGGAACGCCGAGGAGGGTGCCGGGGCCGAGCGACGCGACCAACGCATCGCGCACGTCCGGCAGCAACACGCGCGCGGAGTCGAGACCGTCGCCCGTGCGCGCGACGACCACGCCTTCGTCCTCGAGGGTCACGAGCTTCGGAGGCGGACGCAGCGCGAGCGCGAGCAGCGCGGTCGCGAACGGCGCTGCGCCCTCCGCGCGCCAACGTTCTTCTTCGTCGCGCCGCACGTAGCGCGCGCGCCCCTCGAAGCGGAGCTGGAGCGCGACCGAGACGTCGTGACCGAACGAGGCCGTCCAGAGCGCCTCGGCGCGGGTACCGAGCCCTTCGAGGAGCTTCGGGCCGATCAGCCGCGGCACGAGGCGCGCCTCGACCTCCGCGAACGAGAGCGCACGCGCGTCCTCCGAGCCACCCGGCAAGAGCGCGACGAGGCGCCGCGCCGCACCTTCGAGCACCCCCGGGATCGCGCCGAGCTCCGCGAGCCGTTGCAGATCGATCTCGACGTCGTCCGCGAGCTCGAGCTCGAGGCCGAAGCGCGCCCGGATCGAAAGCTCGGGTCGCTCCTCCGCGAGCACGCGCCGAAACGTGCCCACCACCCGCGCGACCGGGCCTTCGCCGCGCGCCTCCGCCTCCGCGGCCTGCAGGCGCGCGCGCAGCTCGTCGTCGGTGCTCTCCGCGTCGAGGATCGCGTCGATCGCGCCGAAGGGATCGAAGAAGCCGTCGGGGCCGAGCAGCACGCGGTGCTCGCCGCGTCGCGCGACGTGGGCCGCGCCGAGGCGGTCGACGAGCAGCGCGCCGAGGAACGCGCCCGCGCCCTCGACGAAGCGCGCGTCGTCGTCGTCGTTCGCCTTGGTGTCGTGCGCAAAGGCGTCGATCGCGTCCGCGAGCCAGCGGACCGCTTCGGCGCCGCGCGGCAGCGGCTCGGGGGCGCGACGCCACGCGCAGAAGCGCCGCGCGACCTCCGGGAAGGCGCCGCCTCGCTCACCGAGCTCGTCGAGCCAGCTCACGCGCGGGAGGGTACCGCCGAGGCCTCGTGCGAGGGAACGACGTCGTAGACCAACACGTACACCTCGTTCGTGGGCGGCTGTGAGACCCGCCCACGCCCATGTCGTACGTCAACAGATGCCGTCGACGTACCCAATCGGGATGACCCCCGGCAAGGTGTCGGTTTGGTTGATGCGGATCCCGGAGTTCTCGAGGGAGAGAGAAAGCGATTTCGCGGTGAAGCGTCGATGTCCAGGGAAACCCGTCATCGCTAGCGCGCGCGACACGAGTCGGGAGAGCGCCGTCTCGTCGTGACAGAAGGTCGGAACGATGAGACGGCCGCCGGGCTTCACCACACGTCGAAGTGCCGCGAGAGCCAGCGGCAAGTCCGGCACGAGGTGGAGCACGTTCGCCGCGACGGCCGCGTCGAACGTCGCGTCGTCGAATGGCAGAGCGTAGAGATCGGCCTGCTCGCATCGTACGTTCGTCGCGCCGGCGTCTCCCATGCGCTTCGTGAGCGCTGAGACCATCGCCGCCGAGTAGTCCGTAGCAATGAGCTCCGTTGCGCTGGCGGCGAGCGGAAGTGTGACGAGCCCGGTGCCGGCCCCAACCTCGAGCACACGCCCGAGGCCGCGCGTCGCCTCTCCCACCAGTTCGACCATTCGAGGAATCGGACGCCCGAGGAGTGACATCGAGCGGTCGTAGTTCTTTGCGTGCTTGTCCCAGTAGAGTCGCCCATTCTGGTCAGATTTCATACTCGAAACCTCTTCTCGCTAGCTCGCACAGGCGTCGCTGTCTGTGACGGTAGAACAGCTGGGCGAAGACCCACACGAACGCTGTCAAGATGCCCGCTCGTACCTCGACATCATCGGTGTATTTCGTTCTCCCGTCCGAGGCGGGTTCGACGCGAATGGTGTGGTCCCACCGCCTCGCAATCCGTCCGCTCCCGTCGTCGCGGAGCTCGCGTGTCGTGGTGTTCGTGGATCGAGAGATCCGGATGAGCTGTCGGCCCACCGGAAGCCAGCCCAAGACCAGCATCCGCACTTCGTAGGTCGCGTCCGACCAGACTGGCGGCAACTCGGGCGGATCGACGGCGCGAAATCGCACCAACGGTGCCGCGACGTACTCCAGCAATCGAGAGGTCTGGACCTCATCCCAGACGCGATCGGGCGCCGCCGCGAGGATCGTTGCGAGCGCGACTCTCACGGGCGCCTCCCATCGCGGTACGCCAGAAGTCGGAGAGCGTTCGCGACCACGAGCAAGGTCGAGCCCTCGTGAAGGGCGACCGCGACGCCGATCTTGGCGAAGTCGAAGATGGTCGCGGGGATGAGGAACGCAACCATCCCGAGGCTGGCCCAGAGGTTCTGCCGGATGATGCGGCGGGCGGCTCGACTCAGCCCCACGGCGAAGGGCAACGCTGTCAGGTCGTCAGCCATCAATGCAACGTCGGCGGTCTCGAGAGCCACGTCGGATCCCCCCGCGCCCATCGCAATTCCGACCGTGGCGGTGGCCATCGCGGGCGCATCGTTCACGCCGTCGCCGACCATCGCCACGCGGCTCTTCGAGCTCGCCAGCTCAGCGATTGCGGCGACCTTCTGCTCGGGGAGCAGGTCGCCACGAGCGACGCGGATCCCAACGTGCTTCGCCACCGAATCAGCCACCTGCTGATTGTCGCCGGTCAGCATGATCGTCTGTTCGATGCCGAGGGTGTGCAGTTCCGCGACGACGGCCCGTGCACTCTCGCGCGGCGTGTCCATCACCCCGAGGACACCGAGGAAGCGGACGCCACAGCGCACGACCATGACCGTACGGCCATCGCGTTGCAGCTCGCCCACGGCGTCGGACACGCTCTGCGGAAGCGCCCCATCGCGCGTGAACAGTCCCGGTTTCCCGATCTCTACTTGCGCGCCGCCCAGCGTCGCGCGCACCCCGTAGCCGATCACGGCGTGCACCTCGGACGCTTCGAGAATCGTGAGACCAGGGCGCCGAGCACTGGCGCCTTCCACGATCGCGTTCGCCAGCGGATGGTCGGACTGTTTCTCTACGGCAACTGAAACCGCGAGCAGTTCTTCTTCTTCGATCCCGTCGAGGGTGATGACCTCGGTGAGACGCGGCTTGCCTTCGGTGAGGGTACCCGTCTTGTCGAAAGCGATCGCGCGAACGAGCCCGAGCGACTCGAGATGCGCGCCACCTTTCACGAGGACACCGGCCCGCGCCGCTCGTGCAACTCCAGACAGGACGGCGCTCGGCGTCGCGATCGCCAGCGCGCACGGACTCGCGGCGACGAGCACGGCCATCGCGCGGTAGAAGCTCGCGGCGAAGGGTTCGTCGACCACCACCCAGGCGAACAGCAGTCCGACGACGACCACGAGGATGACCGGTACGAACGCGCGCTCGAATCGGTCCGTGAACTGTTGCGTCGCTGACTTCTGCGTCTCGGCCTCGGCCACGAGCTTCACGACACGAGCCAGCGTGCTCTCGCCCGCAGACTTCGTGACCACCGTGGTGATGGCGGCAGCTCCGTTGATGGTGCCAGCGAACACGCGATGCTCCGCCCCCAGCGCCTCGGGAGCGGCCTGCGCGCTCTCGAACTCGTCAACGGCTCGCTTCTCGACTGGGATGCTCTCGCCCGTGATCGGCGCCTGATTCACGCTGCTCGATCCGGCGCTCACGAACCCGTCCGCCGGGATGCGCGTGTTGGGCTTCACCAGGATGCGGTCGCCCACGACTAGCTCCTCCACCGCCACCTCTTCCTCGCGACCGTCGTCGTCGATGCGGAGCGCCGTCTCGGGGACCAGCTTCGCGAGCGCGCCGATGGCGTTGCGCGCGCGGCGCATCGCATAGCCCTCGAGCCCATGACCGAGGGTGAAGAGAAACAACAAGAGGGCTCCTTCGAACCACTCACCCAGGATGGCCGCGCCGATCGCTGCGAGCAGCATGAGAAAGTCGATCTCGAACTTGCGCGCACGGAGCGCGACGACGACCTCCTTCACCGTGAACCAGGCCCCTAGGAGGTACGCGATGACGAAGAGGCTGGTCGTCACCAGCGATGCCACCCCCGCCTTCTCGAGGCCCCAGCCGATGCCCGTCAGCGCCCCGCACGCGAGGCTGAAGAGCAGCTCGGAGTGCTCGCCGAACGGGCCTCCGTGATCGTGATCGTGATCGTGATCGTGATCGTGATCGTGATCGTGACCGTCACCGTGATCATGATCGTGATCGCCACCGTGATCGTGATCGTCACCGCGATCGCTATCGTGATCGGAGTACGCGACGACGCCCGCCTTGGACGCGACTGCCAGGAGGGTCTTTCGATTCGTCTTCGTCGGGTCGAACTCCACGTAGAGGCGACGGGAACCGAACGCGACGGAAACGTGGAGCACTCCCATCTGACGTTCGAACACGCCTTCGACGAGGCGGGCCTGACGTTCGTGGCGCAAGCCAACCGCTGGTGCCGACAGGTGCTCGTATTGCGCGTTCAGCGCGGCGCCGGTGCTCTCGACCAGCGCTTCCACCTCCTCGAGCCGGACGGAGGACGGTTCGTAGTGAAGACAAAGCTTCGGATGTTCGGGATCCTCTCGGTCGACGTGCACACGAGTGATCCCGTGAGTCGCGCCGAGCGCGGCGACCATGCGCGCCACGCACGCGTCACACGCCGCAGCATCGCTCGGAAGCGCCAGTTGCAGGTCGAGCTTGTGCTTCGTCACGCTGCCTCCTCCCCCTTCGGAGAATTGCGGTAGATGAAGGCGTAGGCGGTGGGCAGGACGAACAACGTCAACACCGTCGCGCTGACGAGGCCGCCAATCACGACGGTTGCCAGCGGCCGCTGGACCTCTGCGCCCGCACTCGACGAGAGCGCCATGGGGATGAAGCCGAGAGCTGCCACGGTCGCAGTCATCACGACGGCGCGCAGTCGCGACTCGGCGCCCTCGCGCGCCGCTTCGAGGGGCGACCGTCCGTGCTCCCGGAGCTTCTTGATGGTCGTGAGGAGCACGACCCCGTTGAGCACCGCGATACCGAAGAGCGCGATGAAACCGATCGCAGCGCTGATGGAGAACGGCATGCCCCGCAGGGCCAGTAGGAACACGCCACCGACCGCGGCGAAAGGAACGTTGAGGTAGATGAGCAACGCTGGCTTGAGCTGCCCGAATGCCATGTAGAGCAGGACGAAGATGAGCCCGAGGGCGACGGGAACGGCGACGGCGAGCCGCTCGGATGCGGCGCTGAGGTTTTCGAACTGCCCCCCCCATTGAACGACGTAGCCTGGCGGCATCTGCACCTCATCGTGCACGCGCGTCCTTGCATCGCTCACGAAGGAAGCGAGATCTCGCCCCCTCACGTTGGCTTCCACGCTCGTGCGGCGACGGACCGACTCGCGACTCACGCTGGCGGGCGAGTCCACGATTTGGATGCTCGCGATCTGGCCCAGCGGCACCAGAGGCCCATTCCCGCTCACGGGGAGGTGCCGCACTTGGTCGATGTCGTCGCGAAGAGCCTCCGGGACGCGCACCTGGAGTCGGAAACGGCGCTCTCCTTCGTAGACTTCACCGACGTTCCGACCGCCGAGCGCCTCGATCGCGTCGAGGGCGTCGCGCACCGCGATCCCGTAGCGCGAGGCAGCGGCCCGATCGATGGTCACCTCGAGCGTCGGGAGGCCTGCGAGCTGCTCGCCGCGGACGTCGGTCGCGCCAGCGATCCCACGCACGACGCCTTGTACTTGCAAGCTGAGTCGTTCGAGCGTCGCGAGGTCGTCACCGTAGATGGTGATCGCGACGTCGGACCGAGTTCCGCTGATCAGCTCCGCCATGCGCAGCTCGATGGGTTGCGAAAACGAGAAGCCGAGGCCGGGCAGGGCTTCGGTGAACCGCGCGGACATGCGCTCAATCAGCTCCTCGCGTGTGTCCGCTGTCGTCCACTCGTCCTGGGGCTTGAGGGCCACGATGCAGTCCGACAGCTCGACCCCCATCGGATCGGTAGCGATCTCCGCACGCCCCGTCTTCGATACGACGGTCACGACCTCGGGGAACTCGCGGATCACCTGCTCGAAGCGTGTCGCACTCCGAACGCTCTCCTCCAGAGAGACACTCGGCAGCCGCAGGATTTGGATTGCCATGGCGCCCTCGTCCAGACGCGGAACGAACTCTGCCCCCATCCGCGAGGCGACGACGCCGCTCACCGCGAGCAGGCCGAGAGCGACCGCGATGACCCTTTTCGGGGTGGTCATCAACGGGCCCAAGAGGCGGGGGTACGCCCGGTGGAGGAGCCTGACGAGGAACGGTTCCTTCTCCTCCGTGTGCTGCCGAAGGAACGTCGCGACCAGCACCGGCACGAAGGTGAGCGACGCCACGAAGGCGCCAAGCAGCGCGAACAGCACCGTGAGGGCCATCGGCTTGAACATCTTCCCCTCGATGCCAGCGAGGGTGAGGATCGGGATGTAGACGATGACGATGATCGCTTCGCCGAAGAGCGCGGCTTTGCGCACGTCGAGCGTGGAGTTGAGAACCACGTCGGCGGCCTCGTTGTAGGTCATCGGGCGCTTGTGACCGCGAGCGGCTGCCGCCAGATGAACGACGGCGTTCTCGACGACGATGATGGACCCGTCCACGACGATTCCGAAGTCGATGGCTCCGAGGCTCATCAGGTTGCCCGAGATCCCGAGGGCCTTCATCGCGGTGAACGCCACCAACATCGCGAAAGGGATGGCAGCGGCGACGATGAGGCCGCCGCGGATACTGCCGAGGAGCAGGAACAGCACCCCGATGACGAACAACGCCCCCTCGGCGAGGTTCTTCGCCACGGTATCGATGGTGCGGTTCACGAGCTCAGCGCGGTCGTAGAAGACGTCGATGGTCACGCCGGGTGGCAGCGAGGGCGCGATCTCGGCGATCTTCGCCTTCACGTTCTCGACGACCTCGCGGCCATTGGCTCCCACGAGCATCATCACGATGCCCGTCACCACCTCGCCGCGACCGTCGCGCGTGACGGCGCCCTGGCGAATGAGCGGCGCCAGGTGAACTCGAGCGACATCGCGCACCCGCACGGGCACACCATCCTCGCGCGTCTCGATCAGCACGTCGCCGATCTCGTCGAGGCTCTGGATGCGACCCTCGCCCCGCACGAGGAGCTGCTCGCCGGAGCGCACGAGGTAGCCGCCGCCCGCCGTGGCGTTGTTGCGTTCGATGGCCTCGAAGAGGTCGTTGAGCGACACCTCCAGCGCCCGCAGGCGGTCCGGAAGGACCTCGACCTCGTAGGTCTTCAGCTCGCCGCCGAACGAGTTGACCTCGACGACGCCAGGCACGGAGCGCAGCTCGTAGGCCACGAACCAGTCGAGCACGGAGCGTAGCTCCATGGGCGTGTAGCACTCGTCGGTGTCGGGCAGATCGGCAGCGCACATGTCCTCCGCGCGCACCTCGAACTGGAAAATCTCCCCCAAGCCCGAGCTCAACGGACCGAGCTCGGGGGAGGCGCCTTCGGGGAGCCGCTCGCGCGCTTGCACGAGCCGCTCGGAGATGAGCTGCCGCGCTCGAAGGAGGTCCGTGTCCTCCTCGAAGACGATCGTCACCGCCGACAGGCCAAACCGCGACACACTGCGAATTTGTTCGACACCGGGGAGCCCGCTCATCGAGGACTCGACAGGGAACGTGATGGTTCGCTCGACGTCGACGGGACCGAGCGCCGGCACGTTCGTCAGCACTTGTACTTGAACGTTCGTGATGTCGGGGACCGCGTCGATGGGCAGCTGCTGTGCGCTGCGGACGCCCACGGCCGCGACGATGGCGACGAACGCGAAGACGAGAAGGCGCCACTTCAGGCAGAGTTCGAGGAGCTTCTTCATCGCTTGTCCCTCAGTGCGCGTGGCCTTCGGAGAGCTCGCCGCTACGCAGCGCGCTCTTCAGAACGAAGGCGCCGCTCACTGCGAGACTCGCGCCCTCCTCCAGCCCCGACCGCACCTCGAAGAGGCCGCCTGCGCGACGCCCGAGCACGACGGGCTGAGGGCGGAAGCTGTTCGGCTCGTCGGCGGGGACGAACACCACCGTCTGACCGTCGAGTGTCGCCACCGCGTCGGCGGGCACCACGAGCACGCGCTCGTCCGTGCTTCCGCCGACGAGCTCGATGCTTCCGAAGAGCCCACTGCGAAGCCGCGCGTCGGGAGCCCGAAGCGTCACGCGAACGGGAAGCGAGCGAGTTCGTTCATCCAGGGCCGGTGCGACGTACGTGATGCTGCCAGGCATCGCGACATCGGGAAACGCGTGGAGCCGGACGATGACCGACGAGCCTTCTTCGACGCGCGCCAACTCGAGCTCGGGCACGTTGCCGCGCACCCATACCTTCGTGGGGTCGGTGACAATGAACGTGGCCTGGTCCGGCGTGGCCGTCTCTCCCAGCGTCCCATTCACCGCGACCACGACGCCCTCGATCGGAGCCGTCAACGAGAGCTCCCCTGCTCGGCCCGAACCGAACACGGACAGTTGACGCCGCAGCCCCTCGACCTCGGCGCGCAACTCGCCTACCTGCGCCTCCGCATCGACGAGTGACCGTTGCGCCCCGATGCCTTCCGTCGAGAGCTGCTGTTGGCGTCGCAGCGTGGACTCCGCAGCGGCGAGTCTCGCGCGTGCCTGTTCGAGCTGCGAACGGGCGGTCGAGACATCGCTGGAGGCGACGACGCCGAGGAGCTGGCCACGGCGCACGCGCTCGCCCAGCGCGACTGAGACACGGGTGATGCGGCCGGGCACCAGTGGCCCGACGTGCGCCGTGCTGCTCGGCTCGAATTGCACCTCGGCGGGGATCGCTACGCCGCCCGTCAGAGCACGACGCTCCGCGGCAGCCACACGGATGCCGGCGCGGTCGAGGGCCTCGGCCGAGAGATGTACCTCGTCCTCGTGCTCGTCCTCGTGGCCCGCCTCTTCGGCGTGCTCGTCGTGTCCGTCGCCCGCCTCTTCGGCGTGCCCGCTTGCCTCGGCGTGCCCGCTTTCCTCGGCGTGCCCGCTTTCCTCGAGGCTGCCCTCGTTGCAAGCCGAGGCCACCAAGGCGACTCCGAAGTACGTCAGAAGCATGCGGTTCATCGGGTGCTCTCCTCGTGGTCGCGTAGGTCGACGCCAACGACCCGCTCGAGCCTGGCCAACGCGACGAAGTAGTCCTGTTGCGCACCGAGCGCGTCGCTCTGGATGCGCAGCAGGCGCTCGCGCCCGATGGCGAGAGCGAGAAGGTCGATCTCGCCGAGCTCGAACGACCGTTGTAGAAGTGCGAGGCTCTCCTCGAAGAGAGGAAGGATCTCGGTGCCGTACGCGCGGGCGCGCGCAGCGGCGGCGGCGACCTCACTGCGGGCCGCGGCGAGTTCGCCATCGAGGAGGCGTCGGGACGCCTCCAACTCGGCCTCTGCAACCGTCACGTCTGCGCGCGCCCTCGCGCGGTCTCCTTGGTTGCGTTGAAAGCTCGGGATGGGAATGGAGACGACGCCCATCACGACGTCATATGCGCCCTCCGCGCTCGGATTGCCCTCACGTCGATACTGAACGCCGAGGGAAGGACGCGGCCAGGCCTCACGATCCGCGAGCGTCGATCGCGCCTCCGCTTCTCGGATTCGCGTGGCGTTGGCGCGGAGACTCGGAAGGCGCGCCTGAGCGACTTCACGGAGTCGATCGAGCGGCGGTGGATCTGCGGGGCTACCGGCGGCACCAACCGGCATCGGTGGTGCGTCGACGGGCCAGCCCGAGAGCTGGGCGAGACGGACGCGCGAGGCAAAGAACGCTTGCTGGGCAGCGACGAGAACCTGCTCCGCCTGAGCCACCTCGGCCCGTGCGAGTCTCAGCGCGAGCGGCGATGCTTCTCCGGCTGCGATCTGTCGGTCGACGACCCGAGACACCTCTCGCTGAAAGCTCACCACGCGCTCGGCGAGACGCATGCGCTCCTGGTCGACGATCGCTCGGTGAAACGCGGCATGCACGTCGCAATGCACCGCCCAACGAATCACCTCGATTTCGGCCTCGGTCAGATCGCGAAGTGCATTGGCGGCGTCGAGGCGTGCACCTCGTTCACCCGCGATCTGGATCTGCTGCATCAGTGAGACGTCGACATCGACGCCCGTGCCCGAGACGCCGATGCGTGGACCCACGGCAACCGACACTTCGGGATTCGTCGGCAGTCGGAGCGACGCGCCCACGCGGGCCGCCTCCGCACGGGAGCGTGTGCTTCGTGCGACGGTGAGCACGGGCGAGCGCCGATCTGCAAACGCCAAGATGCCTTCGAGCGACACCTCGCTTCCAGCGGCGGGATCCGGGACGGGATCCGCTCGCGCGGCGTGGCGCAACTCTACGTGGGCATCTGCCCCGCTCCTCGAATGCGACGGCGGCGCGCTTCTCGTGCCGCCGCGCACCTGTGCGGATGCGTTCGCGCACGCAAGCAATACTACCGCGACGAGCACAAACCTACTAATCGACATAGTAGATGCGAACAAACGTGTACGGTGTGGTCGAGGCATCGGGTTCCTCAGCGCCAGAAGTAGGTGAGGGCGCGCTCCGTGCTCGTGTGGAGCAGATCGAGCACTGCGGTCCCCGTATGGTGCGGAAGAAGCAGTGCTACGAGCAGGAGCACCATCGCCACCGGGAATGTCGAGAGACCTTGGTGGCAACAACGGGTCGGAGCTTGCTCTGAGAAAGCCAGCAGCATGCCGATGCGGAACTTGAGGACCGCGGTGTCGCGCGCGCCGAGCGCGACGGGTTCGCGGGCGCCAGGCCGAGCCGCAATCACGATGGCATCGGCAAGCGGCAGCGGAGCCGCACCCAGGATGACGGCTTCGCGATCGCAGTGCGCTTCACGCGCAGCCTGCCATCGCGCGAAGTGGGGCTCGAGGAGTGCGCGTCCGACGGGGTTCACGCCGAGCGCCACCCGAAGGATCAAGTAGCGGAGCGGATCGAGGGCACGGACATGCTGGGCTTCGTGTCCGAGCGCGCTCGCGAGCATCTCGTCAGAGACGCGTCCGGCGAACGCAGTCCCGACGAACACTCGCGGCCTGAGGAGTCCGTGCGTGCCGAGTGCGAAGCCATGGTCGTCGGTGACGACGATGCGACCGCGAAGGCTCGCCAGCACGGGGTCGTTCGACGCGATGCGATCGAGCCGCCGGAGCAGTGCGTGCGCAGCATCGCTCGACGAGGCCCGCGCAGCACGGTGCCTCCACATCGTGCCGAACGACGAAGCGACGACGAAGACCGCCAGAACGAGGGAGAAGAACCCCGGCTCGAGGCACAGCTCGGAGGTCTCGTGATCGAACAAACATGCGTGGGCGGACGTCCCGGACTCCGCCTGATGCAGACCCGCCGAGAGAAGCCACGCGATCGGCAGAACGCTGGACCCCGACAGGAGCACGTAGCGGAGATTCAGCCCATGAAGCGGCCCTCCCACTTCGTCGCGCTCGAGCATGACGAGCCCGACCTTCGCAAGCAGCGCGAACGCGGGGAGCACGACGAGGGCGACGAACGCCACGCCGAGGAGTGGGAACGTTGCCTCGATCACGCCAGTTCCTCTCGCCGCTTCTGGATGAGCGCCTCGAGGTCGTCGAGCTCACCCGCGGAGGCCTCTGAGACCTTCTCGGCGAGCATGGCCATCGCTTGGTGGCCCCCGACTGCCTCGTCGAGCACCTCGCGTGCCGTGGACAACAAAAACTCTTCGCGCGTGAGCTTCGGAGAGTACAGGTACCGCTTGCCATCGCGCTCGCGCTCGAGGATCCCCTTCTCGTAGAGGCGAGTCACCGTCGTCATCACCGTCGTGTAAGCGATGTCCCGCTGCCTCTCCAGGATCGCAAGCACGTCGCCGACCGCAAACGATGTGAGGTTCTTGCCCCACACCACGTCCATGATCGTCGCCTCGAGGTCGTGAAGACGAAGCTCCAGGCCTTTCTTTCCCGACCGAAGGCGGAACGTCACCGATAGCTCCTGTCGTGGCAACGCATCTACTAGCCGCTATAGTAGTCGAGCGTTCGACCCGTGTCGAGGGTCCGCGACCCGAGTCCCATGCAGAACATCGCCCCAGCAACGTCGTGTGGCAAAGCGGCCTGTCCCGCGGCAACGCCCGACCTCCGACCAGAGTTGGTGAGCCGAGCACTCGGTCTCGAGTACCTCACCGTTGGCTGGAACCTCGTCGAGGGGATCGTTGCCGTGGTGGCTGCCCTGGTGGCTGGCAGCGTGGCAATCCTCGGCTTCGGCATCGACAGCTTCGTGGAGTGCGCGTCGGCACTCGTGATGATCTGGCGCTTGCGCGCGGAGCGCGACCCCCGGGTTTGCGGCGAGCGCCTCGAGGCCGTCGAGCACAGGGCGCGCCGCTTAGTGGCCGGCTCGCTCTTCTTGCTGGCCGCATACATCACGTTCGACGCTGCGCAGACCCTATGGACCAGCGACGAACCGGCCTTCAGCCCCGTTGGCAGCGCTCTCCTCGCGCTCTCGATCGCGGTGATGGTTTGGCTGGCTCGCGCAAAGCGACAGCTCGCTCAGGAGCTCGGCAGTGAAGCCCTCGAAGCCGACGCCTTTCAGACGATGGCGTGCTGGTGGCTATCCGTCGCCGCCCTAATCGGCGTCGGGCTCAATGGCCTGTTCGGCTGGTGGTGGGCCGATCCCCTTGCTGCGCTCGTCATCGCCGCCCTCGTCGTGCGTGAAGGATGGGAGGCGTGGAGCGGCCGAGCTTGCTGCTGACGCGGAATGCACCGTGCCGTCGAGGCCGCGGGCTCAACGCAGCAGCTCGCGCGCGAGAGCCTAAGAC
>JAHBWH010000127.1 GCA_019637115.1 Myxococcales bacterium
TTCGACGATGCGTTCGACGGCGACCTCGGCGACTCGCTCGAAGGCGTCGAGCCCGCGTTCGAGGCGGGGACGCCGCCGCCTTCGACCCCCGACGTGGCCAGCGGCGCGTCGTTCGGGCGCCCGGAGAACGTCGACGCCATCCTCGACATGCTCCACCGAGAGCGGCTCTTCGAGCCGCCCGGGGAGTCGCCCGCCGCGACGGCGTGGGCGGCGAAGAAAGAGTCGAAGGCGGCCGGCACGCGGGTCGGCGTTCCTCTGATCGTCGCCTGGGTGCTCGCGATCGGGCTCGCGGTCGGCGGGTTCTTCGGCTGGCAGGCGTGGGTCGCGAACCAAGACGCCGAGGCCGCCGCGCTGATCGCCGAGGCGCGCGAGCGGGCGCTGCGCGGGACGCACCAGGCGCTCGTCGACGCCGAGCGCATGCTCCGCCAGGCCCGCGAGCTCTCGCCGCAGGGCGACGAGGGGCCCACGGTGCTGCTCTTCGTGCACACGCAGCGCGCGCTCGAGGACGGCGCGTTCGAGCCGGGGTTCTTGCAGCCCACGGTCGAGCGGGCCGCGCAGGCCGGCATGACCGGAGCGCGGGTCGACATCGCGCACGCCGTGATCGCGTTCACGCGCGGCGACGCCGAGACGGGCGAGGCGAAGCTCGCGGCGGCGCTCGCGAGCGGAGGCGACGATCCGACCGTCCGCTACGCGGCCGGTCGGCTCGGCCAGCGGCTCGCGCGCGACGACGCCTCCGAGCACCTCGAGGCCGCGCTCGAGCGCGAGCCCGCGCTCGCGTCGGCGGCCATCGCGCTGGCGGAGGGCCTCGCAGACGCCGGGCAGCCTTCCGAGGCGCTCGCGCGCATCGAGGCCGTGCTCGCTCGCCACGAGGGCCACCTGCGCGCGACGCTGTGGAAGGCGCTGCTCGAGGCCGACGACGCCGAGCCCGGGCCCGCGCTGGCGGCCATCGAAGCGCAGGAGGGCCTCGACCACGGCGCCCCCGCCGACAAGGTGCTTCACGCGCTCACGCGCGCGCGCCTCTTGCGCCGGCTCGGCCGCACCGAGGAGGCGACCGCGGCGATCCAGGCCGCCGCGAGCGCGGGCGCGACCGAGCCCCGTCTGCAGGCGCTGACGGCGACCGCGGCGCAGGCGGTCGGCGACCTCGCGCGCGCCCAGCAGGCCGCGATGGCGGCCGTCGCGGGCGCGCCAGCCATCGCCGAATACCGCAAGCTGCTCGCGGAGATCCTCGTGGCGCGCCGCGACGGCGTGCGGGCGCTCCGCACGCTCGCGCACCTCTCGGCCGACGACCCCGAGGTGCTCGCGCTCAGCGCGCGCGCCGCGCTCATCGTGGGGAGCGAGGACACGCTCACGGCGACCGCCGAGGCGCTCGCGAGCTACCTCGAGGGCGAGCCCGACCCGAGCGTCGAGATGCGCGCGCTCCGCATCCGCGTTGGCGTCCGACTCGGGGACGCCGGGCGCATGCTCGACGCCGCCCGGCGCCTGTCGCGAGACGCGCCGGGTGACCCCGAGGCCGGCATGGCGGTCGCCGAGGCGGCCCTCGAGGCGCGGGACGCGCGGCTCGCGATCGAGGCGCTCGAGCGCGTGACGACGGCGGCGCCGAACGACGCCGAGGGGCACTACCTCCTCGGGCGCGCCCGCCGGATGGGCGGCGACGCCGAGGGCGCCGAGGCGGCGCTCCAGCGGACGCTCGAGCTCCAGCCCGGACACGGCGACGCGCAGATCATGCTCGGCTATCTGCTCCTCGACGCCGGCAAGTTCGAAGAGGCCGACGCCCTCTACCAGACCATCGGCGCGCGCGTCGGGCAGAGCGGCAGCGGCCGCTCGTTCGCCGCCGCCGGGCGCCTCGGGCGCATCGAGGCGCTGGTCGGCCTCGGGCGCGTCGCCGACGCGAAGGTGCAGGCGGAGTCGCTCCGCGAGGCCGATCGCAGCGCGGCGTCCACGAAGCTCGTGCTCGCGCGCCTCGCGCTGGCGGACGGTCGCCCCGGCGAGGCGGTGCAGCTCCTGCGGCCGATGGCGACGGCCGAAGAGGTCGGCGCGGACGTGATCGCGCTCTACGGCGACGCGCTCTACGCCGCGGGCGAGACGCTCGCAGCGGCCGAGACCTTCGAGCGCGCGATGGCGATCGACGCGGCGCACCCCGAGGCATTGATCGGGTACGCGACCTCGCTCGTGCGCGGCGAGAAATACCGCGAAGCGGGCGAGATCCTGACCCGCGCGGCGACGGCGCTCGAGCGACGCATCCGCCCTCCCGCGCTCCGCGCGCGCATGCTCGCGCTGCGCGGCCGCGTCGGCCTCGAGCGCGGCTCGCGTGACGCGGCGCTCCGCGACCTGCGCGCCGCGACCGAGATCGCGGGGGCGCCCGCCGAGGCGTGGTTCTACCTGGGCGAGGCGCTCGCGGGGCGTTCGTCCCCCGACGCGCGCGCGGCGTACGAGGGCTACCTCGAACGCGCTCCGAACGGACCGCTCGCGGCCCGCGCGCGACGCGCGATCCGGTGAGGGAGTGGAGATGAAGACGCTCGAAGGGAAGCTGGCCGTCGTCACCGGCGGCAGTCGCGGCATCGGCCTGGCGATCGCGCGCGCGCTCGCAGGGGCGGGCGCGAAGGTGATCATCGCCTCGCGCGACGGCGAGGCCTGCGCGCGGGCGGCGGCGTCGTTCGGTGGGGAGGGCGTCGCGTGCGACGTCGGAGATCCCGCGAGCGTGGCGTCGCTCTTCGCGCGCGCCGAGGCGCTCGGCGGCTGCGACGTCTTCGTCGCGTGCGCGGGTGTCGCCTCGGGCTCGCTCGCGGCGCAGGTCACGCGCGACGAGCTGCAGCGGATGCTCGACGTGCACTACCTCGGCGCGGTCGAGGGGGCGCGCGCGGCGGCCGCGCAGATGCGGGGCAAGGGCGGCGGCGCGATCCTCTTCGTGACGAGCATTTGGGGGCTCGGCGGCGCGAGCGGAACGCTCGCCTACGGCTCCGCGAAGGCGGCGCTCGCGCACGCGGTGAAGGTGCTCGCGCTCGAGTGGGCGCGCGACGGCATCCGCGTGAACGGCCTCGCGCCTGGCTTCGTCGAGACGGACATGACGGCGGACCTCCCCGACGCGGCGAAAGCGAAGATGCTCGCGCGTGTCCCGCTGCGGCGCGCCGCGCGCGCGGACGAGATGGCGGGGCCGGCGCTCTTCCTCTGCAGCGACGCGGCGAGCTACGTGACCGGCCATACGCTCGTGGCGGATGGGGGCGAGCGGGCTCGCTGAGGCGGCTCAGCTACGGCGCGGACGCTGCTACGGCGCGGACGCTGCTACGGCGCGGACGCTGCGTCGGGCTGCACGTCGGGGTGCGCGAGCGCGAAGGCCGAGAGCTCGGCGCAGCGCGCGTCGACGGCGACGAGCGTCGGGACCTCGTCGAGCGACACGCCGAAGCGGCGCGCGTTGTACATCTGCGGTACGAGGCAGATGTCCGCGAGGCTCGGCCGATCGCCGACGCAGAACGCCCCGGGTGAGCGCGCCGCTAGCTGCTCGAGCGCGAAGAGGCCCTTGGCGATCGCCTCGGCGGCGAAGGCCTTCGCGTCGCCGCCGAGGGCCTCGATCGCCTTCATCGTCGAGAGGTTCTGCAGCGGCTGGATGCCGGAATTGACGATCTCGGCCATCTCCCAGACACGCGCCCGCATGAGCGCGTCCTCGGGGAGCAGCGGCGGGGCGGGGCAGCGCGCGTCGACGAGCGTGAGGATGGCGAGGCTCTGCGTGAGCCGCATCGTCTCACCCTTCTCCTCCCACTCGAGCGTCGGCACCTGCGCCATCGGCGCCATCGCGACGTAGTCGGGCTTCTTCTGCTCGCCGCCGTCCTTCAGCAGGCTGACCGGGACGACCTCGTAGGGCACGTTCTTCAGGTTCAGGCCGATGCGAACCCGCCACGACGCGCTCGAGCGCCAGTAGGCGTAGAGCCGCGCGACCGGGAACCCGCGGGTCACGCCTTCACCGTCGCTTGCACCACCGTCTGATCGATGGTGCCGAAGAGGTCGCGCCCGGCGGCGTCGCGCATCGAGATCTGCACGCGATCGCCCTGCTTCAAGAAGGGCGTCGTTGGCGCGCCTTGCTCGAGGATCTCGCGCATCCGGCGCTCGGCGAGGCAGGAGACGCCGCGGGCGGGGTCCTCGTTCGACACGGTCCCGCTGCCGAGGATCGTGCCGGCCGCGAAGCCGCGCGTGCGGGCGATGTGCCCGAGGAGGTCGTAGAAGGAGAAGTGCATCTCCGGGCCCGCGTCGGGATCTCCGGCGAGCTCACCGTTGAGCTTCGTCACGAGCGGCAGGTGCACGCGGCCGTCGCGCCAAGCGTCGCCGAGCTCGTCGGGGGTGATCGCGAAGGGCCCGAAGGCCGTGGCCGGCTTGCTCTGGAAGAAGCCGAAGCCCTTCGCGAGCTCGGGCGGGATGAGGTTCCGGAGGGTGACGTCGTTGCAGATCGTCACGAGCCGGATGTAGCGGTGCGCGTCCTCGGCCTTCGTGCCGGTGGGGACGTCGCCGAGGATGACGCAGAGCTCGGCCTCGAAGTCGAGGCCCCAGGCCTCGTCGACGAGGGGGATGGGATCCGTGGGCGCGAGCAGGACGCTGCTGCCGCCTTGGTAGACGAGCGGATCCGTCTGGAGCGTCGCGGGCGGCTCCGCGCCGCGCGCCTTCCGCACCAGCACGATGTGGTTGATGTAGGCCGAGCCGTCGACCCACTCGTAGGCGCGCGGCAGCGGCGCGTGCAGCGCCTTCGGGTCGAGCGGGCGGCCTTCCACCTCGCCCGCGTCGAGCTTCGCCGCGAGCGCGCGCAAGCCCGGCTCGGCGCGCTCCCAATCGTCGAGCGCCGCCTGGAGCGTCGCCGCCACTCCGTCGGCCACCGCGTAGCGGGCGCCGTCAGCGCTCACGACCACGAGGGTCCCGTCTCGTCCACCAGCCCGAAGCGTTGCAAGCCGCATGGGGTCGGCATAGTCGCAGCCCCCGGCGCCCGTCAATGCGCGCGTCTGGGGATTCGCGCGGCCTCACCGGATGCTGCGCAGCATCTCCAAGAACTCGTCCGCGCTCACGGGCCCGGTCACGCGGTGCCGCTCCTGCCCCTCGGCGTCGTGCATCACCACGAGCGGCAGACCCGGCTGCTGGTAGCGGTCGCGGAGGATCGCCCACTTCGCCGGGGTGGCGGCGCTCGCGCTCAGGTCGATGCGCACGGGGATGAAGCGCTGCGCCTCCGCGACGACGCGCGGATCGCTCATCGCCTCGTGCTCGAGCTCCTGGCAGGCGCCGCACCAATCGGCGCCGAAGTCGACGAGGAGCGGGCGGCGGGTCTGCTGCGCGAGCGCCGTCGCCGCGTCGAAGTCCTCGTGCCACGTGATGTGTGCCCCTGCGGGCAACGCCTCGAGCCAGAAGATGAGGCCGAGCGCGCCCGCGACCGCGGTGGTCACACCGACGCCCTTGCGCGCCCGCTGCAGGGCGCTGCCCTCCTTGAAGGAGAGGTGCACCGCGCCGACGATCAGGCCGCCGACCAGCAGCGCGCCGGGGACGGCGAGCCACATCGCGTCGCGCACCGCGGGGCGTGGCATCGGGAGCACGCTGCGCAGGTAGTAGAGGGCGAGCACGAGCATTACGACGCCGAAGACGCTCTTGACGTGCTCGAGCCAGCGGCCGCTCTTCGGCAGGCTCACGGCGAAGGTGCCGACCACGAAGAAGAGCACGCCGAGGCCGAGGGAGTACGACGAGAGCGCCAGCGCGCCGAAGCCCACCGACTTCGTCGTGCCGACGTAGGTCAGGAGCACCGTGAGCACGGGGCCGGTGCAGGGCGCGGCGATGAGGCCGTTGACGAAGCCGACGCCGAAGGCGCCCTTGTAGCCAGAGCCGCCGACCTGCGCGAGGCGCTGCTGCAGCGCGGGGGGAAGGCTCATGTCCCACGCGCCGAACATCGAGAGCGCCATCGCGGCGAAGAGCACCGAGAGGCCGACGAGCACCCAGGGGTTCGCGAGCGCGGCCCCCATCGCGTCGCCGGTCAGGGCGCTGATCATGCCGAGCGGGACGAAGAGCGCCGCGATGCCGAGCACGAACGAGAGCGAGAGCAGCGCGCCCTCGAGCTTCGTCTTCGCCTGGCGGGCGCCGAAGATGGACACCGTGATCGCGATCATCGGGTAGACGCAGGGCGTGAGCGCGGTCGCGAGACCGGCGCCGAAGATGACGAGCAGGGCCCACGCCAGGCTGCCGCCTTCGAGCGCGCCGCGGAGCTCACCCGCGAGATCGCCGAGCGTATCGGCGTGCGCGACCGAGGAGGGGCCGAAGACGAGGAGCGCCGCGACCGCGACCAGGACGACCTTCATCGAGGAGGGTTATAGCAGGGGTCCAGGTTGCGCGCCCGGGGCGTTCCCCCGCCGCCCATCGCGCGATACCCTCGGGCGTCGCCGTGACCGAGCTCGACGCACCGACCCCGGACGCCGCTCAGCGGGCCGTCGAGACCCTCCTCGACGCCGACGTCGCGCGTGTCGAGCCCTCGCGCCGGGTCCGCGGCAACCCTCCCGAGTCGTTTCGCGTCCACCTCGCGGACGGGCGCGTCGTCATCGCCACCTGCCGCGCGACCGCCACGCGCACCGCGTTCGAAGCGCAGACCCTCCGCGCCCTGCGCGAACGCGGCGCGCCGGTGCCGCGGGTCCACGCCGCGCGGGGCGGGTGGATGATCCAGGAAGACCTCGGGAGCCTCCGCCTCTCGCAGCGCCTCGACGCCATGTCGCCGACCGACGCGGCGCCCATCCTCCACGCGGCCCTCGACGCGCTCGCCGACGTGCACGCCGCCGGACGCGACGCGGGCCTCGATCGCGACGCGCCTCCCTTGAAGCCGCCCTCGCGTTACATCCCGATGCCCGCGCGTCTCGCCGAGCTCGCGGGTCTCTCGGCGCCGACCGTGGACGCCGACGCCTTCGCGCAGACGCTCGAGGCGCTCCCCGCCACCGCCTTCGTCAAACGAGACGCTCGCCCCGCGCGCGCCGTCGTCCGCCACGAGTCGGTGCTCTGGTTCGACTTCGCCCGCTGCGGCCGCGGCCACCGCGTCATCGATCTCGTCGCCCTCCTCGGCGACGAGGCGCTCCCCGAGTGGCCCGCGCTCGAAGAAGAGCTCCTCGACGCGCACCTCGCGCGCTTCCTCGAGACGCTGCACGTCGGCCGCGCCTTCTACTCCGTCTACGGCGTGCTCTACCTCTGCCGCCGGCTCGCGCGGATCCTCGAGCTCGCCGTCCCTCAGGGCAGCGACGCCGCGAGCGCGGCGTCATCGCCGCTCGCCGAGCGCGCGTGGTGGCCGCGCGAGGAGTGCCTCGACGCCGACCACCCGCTCGTCACCGAGCACGCCTTCCGCGTGCTCGCGGTCCGGGCGGGCCGCTGGGCGGAGCGCCACACGCTGACCGAGCCGCTCGCGCCCTTCTTCGTGCGCCTGGCCACGCTCAGTTGACGAGCTCGCGGCCCTGCACGACGAGGATCGGATCGCGGCCGATCTCCCAGCGCAGCTCGGGCGCGCGGCCCTCCACGCGGATCCGCCCGCCGTGCACGCCCTCGAGGTACCTGCGTCACGATGCGCCCAGCGCGGTCGTGCTCGCGGAGCTCCTCGGTGAAGTCGCCACCCGGCCAGCTCGCTGTGCGCACGACCGGCGCCCCGAAGCCATCGACCTCGAGCGCGGTCGTCGTGCGCGCGACCTGAGTCGCGCGTGGCGTCCCCGCGTTCGGATCGCGCTCGATCACCAGCGGCCCGGCCTGGACCACGAGGCCGTCCCGATCGTAGACGTAGGCGACCGGTGGCGCGCCACCAACCGTCAACGAGGCGAGCTGCCAACGTGCGTCCACCTCGACCCGCACCTCGCCGACGATCGCTCCTGTCCAGGTCTGCCCCAAGAGCAACGGCCCGTCGTGCTCGAGCGCCAGCCCGACCGCCCTTGCGCCATCCGCCGTCGGCATCGTCAGCGTGTCCAGCGCGCCAGTCGCCGGGTCGTAGGTGAGGGTCGCCGTTCCCCGGGAAAGTCGCAGCGCGACCGGGCGCCCGAAACCGTCGACCTCGACGTGGACCGAGCGGCCGTCGCCCAGCGTGGCTGCCCGGAGCTGACCGTCAGCGTCGCGCATGAAGCGCCACGGCTCGCCACCGTCGGTCGCGCCACCCGCAGGAGGCGGCTCGTACGAGGCCAGCCCGCCGAGGAGGTCGTACCTGAGCGTGTGATCGGCCCCGTCGGGCCCTGCGAACGTCGCGCTGCGACTCGCCTCGGCGTACCCGAATCGAGTATTCCCCGACGCGTCCTGGACAGCCTGCACGCGACCGAGCGGGTCGTAGGACGGCACCACCGACCGCCCATCGCTTCCCTCGATGCGCTCGGGCTGCCGTCCGCTCGCGGGGTAGGCGAGCGTCGTGCTGCGCGCTTCGCCGCCCACCCCTCGGCTGATGCGGTTGACGCGGCCTCGCGCGTCGTACTGGAACGTGACGGGGTGTCGCCCGGGTGGCTCGACGTTGATCAGCCGGCCCTGCTCGTCCAGCGTCGCACGCGCGATACGCCCCTCGGGTGAGGTCATGGTCCACGTTCGCGCCACGGGATCGAAGACCCGCGAAGCGCGCGCCTCGAGCGGGGTCCCCGGCGCGACCGTCGCGGTCTCTTGCCACGCCTCGACGGTCCGGCTGGCGTCCTGCCGGACGCGAACCTCCCGCGTCGTCGACAGCTCGACTCGGCGACCGGCGGGCGTCTCAGTGGTCCCTCCCACCAGCACGAATGCGCCGACGTCGCCGAAGGGATCCGCCGCGAAGCGCGAGGTCGACACCAAGCCACTCGAATCGGTCGTGGCCGCCCACGCTCGGTCAGCGCTTCGCGTCCACGATGCGAACGTCCCGTCGGGATACGTCACGCGCCGGTCGAGTCGCCCCTCGAAGAAGCTCGCCGGTTCGTGGTCGGTGAGATCGTATCGCGTGGGCCGGCCCTCCGCGCTCGTGCGCAGCACCGAGAGCGAGCGCTGGCCGCCGAGGTGCCGCGGAAGTGACGCGGCGAGCGTCTGGGCACCCACGCCGACGCGCTCGTCACGGACGAGGCGTCCCTCGTCGTATCGGTACTCGTGCCGGGCGCCCGTACGATCGATCATCGCTTGGAGCAGCCCCTCGTCTCGGCCCGAGCCGATCACGAGCGAGATCTCACCACCGGATGGGTCGCCCTCGTAGCGAACCCGGTCGGCGTAGCCGTCGCCGTCGTCGTCGTGGAGGTGGGTCTGCTCACCGAAGGGCGCGGTGAGGACCACGTGCCGCGCCGACGGACGCTCGATTCGCAGCGAGTTGCCCTCGGGATCGATCAGCGCGCTCAGGACGTCGGCGTAGAGGTCGACGAGCGCGCGTCGTTCTTCGTCATCGATCCCCAGTCGCGCGAGCGCCGCCGGATCGTCCGCGACCCCATCACCATCGACATCCAGCGATGCCAGGCCCGCCGATCGCCCGACCAGGGCCACGACGCGCCCATCCGCGGACGCGATCCACTCTGCCCGCTCGCGATCGTAGTACCCGGAAGGCACCACACCGCCGACGGGCATCCCGATGAAATTCTCGAGATAGAAGGGGACCGGTCTATCGAGCTCCACGGACGTGGCCTCGAGTGCGTCCGCTTCGTCGACGCTCACCTCGACCGCGTAGGTGTAGGCGATCTGCCGCGGCATCGGCGCGGGCATCCGGGACGGGCCGAGGGCTCCGACGGTGTACTCGGTCGCCCTCACGGACAACGTCGGGAGCGGGACGTACATCCCATCCGCCCGCCGTGCACGAGCCGTCAGCCCGGACGGGAAGAGCAGCGTGGCCTGTCGAGGCCCATCCCCGTCGTCGACCCGGGAGCCACGCGCGACCGTCGCCTCGCCTGCGCGAACCGTCGTCACGACGGCGTCGCGCGGTACGAGGACCACATCCGCCGCCATGACGTGTTCGTGAGGGCGCGATGGCCGCAGGTGGCGATGACTCTCGAGGAAGCCCTCCCGGCGAACGCGAACGACGAGCCGAGTCGCCGCGTGCGTAAGTAGGTCGAAGCGACCGTCCTCGCGCGACTCGGTGTAGCCGAACGAGGGAAGATCGAGCAGATCGACACGCGCGCCCGACAGGGGAGCCCCCTCGGGATCACGCACGTAACCGAAGACTCGAATGACCCGCTCCGGGTCGATCGAACCCTCGTCGACATCTCTTTGACGCGCGTCATCTCCGGCGATCAAGTGCCGGACGCGCTCGAAGAACGAAACGAAGCCTCCCTCGGGTTCGCCCGGAAAGCGTCCGTCACCTGGCGCGGCGCTGCGACATCCGCCGAGCGCGATCAGCACCGCGAACGCCGCGCCGCCCAGAATCGAAATGCCCTTCATGACACGTTCCCACTTCCCCGAGCATCCAAGTACGACGGCTACGTGAACGAGCGCGAGGTCGCCTTCTCCGTGCTTCGGTCGCCGCCCGCGATTCGCTTCCACACGGTCGCCCTCTCCGCGTTCAGCATCCCGGAGTAGGCGGCGCGAGCGCCCGCTGCGCCATCACCCCTCGAGCACCAAGATCACGTCACCGCCGTCCAGGTCCGCGCCGTCTTCCGCCACCACCGCCTTCACCTTGGCGCGCTCGGGCAGGCCGTCTCCGCCGTACGTGATGCGGTTGAAGGTCTTCATCACCTCGAGCAGGCAGACGGTCTGACCCAGCGCGACCTCCTGGCCGACCTCGACGAAGGCCGGCTCGGTGGGCGCGGGGCGGCGGTAGATGCGGCCGCTCATCGGCGCGCGGAAGACGAGGCCGTCGGTCGCGACGCTCGCCGCGGCGCCGCCCGCGAGCGTCGCGGCTTCGCCCGCGGCGTTCGGATCGAGGACGACGAGCACGGTCGCGGCGTCGACCGCGCGTCGCGCGAGCTTCGGCTCGTACAGATCGACCACGATGCCGGCGGCGCCGGCGGGCGCGACGAGGTCGTGGAGCGTGCCGAGGACCTCGAGGCGGCCGAGCGGCGCGCCCGGCGTGACGAGCGCGCCCTTGCGCGGGGCTTCGCGCCAATGGGCGGGGCGGGGGGCGACGAGGGCGAGGGTGCCGTCGTCGCGGCGAACGAGCTTGGCTTCGAGGCTCATCGCAGGCCCTCCACGAGCACCTGGAGGTCGTGCAGCGACCAGATGCGCGAGTTCTTGATGCGGCGGTGGCCGATGGTCTGGTAGCTGCTCTCGACGAGGCATTCGAGCCACGCGCGCAGCGCGCCGAGCGGCACGATCTCGTCGGTGTCCATCTGCCGCGCCGCCACGAGGGGATCCATGTCCTTCTCGATGCGCGCCTCGACCTCGCGCATGCCCGCCTCGATCGCGGCGCGCTCCTCGGGGTCGGTGGTGACGATCTGGAAGTCGTCGTCGAGCTTCGTGTTGTACGTCGCGATGGCCAGCGTGCGGCCCTCCATGACGCTGAGGCGCGAGAGCGCGGTCGAGAGCTGGACGACGGGGTCGTAGGGCAAGCCGGCCATGGCGTAGTAGCCCGCGCCGCTCGCCTTGCGCAGGAGCACCGTGAACATCGGCGTCGTGTTCGTGCTGTTCGTGTAGATGAGGCTCGAGCCGTACGCGAGCAGGCCCTGCGCCTCGGCCTCGGCGCCGATGTCGAAGCCGCTGATGTCCTGCAGCCAGACGAGCGGGACGCCGTCGGCGTCGCACGCGCGGCTGAACGCGCTGATCTTCGCGATGCCCGCCTTGTAGAGGCTGCCCGCGGGGCGCAGGCCCCCGGGGCGCTCGGGGTCGGCGACGAGCCCTTGGCGGTTGATGACGAAGCCCGTCCAGAGGCCCCCGACGCGGCCGACGCCGCAGATCATCTCGCGGCCGACGTCAGGGAGCACCTCCCAGAAGAGGCTCTGGTCGCAGAGCCGCGCGAGCACCTCGTGCGCGTCGTACGCCTCGCGGTGATCGGTCGGCAGCAGCCCCGCGAGCTCGCGCGGCGGGAAGAGCGGCTCGACCGCGCCCGCGTCGCCGCGGTAGTACGCCGCCGCGCTGCTCGGCAGCCGGGCGACCTCGCGGCGGATGCAGTGCAGGAGCGTCTCGTCGTCGGGGACTCGCACGTCCGCGCAGCCGCTCTGGTGCACGTGCACCTCGGGGCCCCCGATGTCGAGCGAGGTGATCTTCTGGCTCTTCGCGCCCTTGATGAGCGCCGCGCCGGCGATGACCATGTACGCCTGCTCGGTCATGTACACGCGGTCGCTGATGATCGGCATGTAGCCGCCGCCCGCGATGCAGTCGCCGAAGACCCCGGCGATCTGCGGCACGCCCTCGGCGCTCAGCAGCGAGTTCATCTTGAAGATGTGCCCCGCGCCGGTCGCCCCGCTGAAGCTCTTGCTCTGCTCGGGCAGGTAGAGGCCGCTGCAGTCGACGAGGTAGATGGCCGGCAGGCGCAGGCGCCGCGCCATCTGCTGCGCGCGCTGGATCTTCTCGGGCGTCTTCGGCCACCACGCGCCGCTCGCGACGGTGTTGTCGTTCGCGATGACCATGCACCAGCGACCTTCGATGCGCGTGAAGGCGGTCACGACACCGGCCGCTGGCGACGTGAGCTTGCCGAAGGTCTGGCCCTGGTTGACGAAGGTGCCGACCTCGAAGATCTCGCTGCCGGAATCCTTCAGCAGGTCGATTCGATCGCGCGCGGTGAGCTTGCCCTTCGCGCGGACGCGCTCGGCGTATTTCTCGCCCCAGCCGGCGCGCGCTTCGTCGCGGAGCGACTCGATGCGCGCCTCGAGGTCGCGCAGCTTCTCGCGCTGCGTCTGGAACGTGCGGTCGTCGACGACCTGCTCGCGGGGGGTGCCGATGGGCTCGAGGGGGACGTGGGCCATGGTCGGTGGAGGGGTCGAAGGGGAGGGAGGCGCTGGCTCAGGTCGGCCAGCCGGGGATCGCGCCCGTGTCGTAGCGGTTCGTCCGGAAGGGCTCGCTGCGGAGGATGGCGAGGTGCATCGGCACCGTGGTCGGCACGCCCTCGCAGACGAGCGCGCCGAGCGCGCGGATCATCCGCTCGCAGGCCTCGTCGCGGTCCTTGCCGTGGGTGATGACCTTGCAGAGCAGGCTGTCGTAGAAGGGCGGCACCGTGTACCCGGCGCTCACGTGGGTGTCGACGCGCACGCCCTCGCCCTCGGGCGCCCTCCACGCCGTCAGCGTGCCAGGGGAGGGTTTGAAGCCGTCGCTCGGATCTTCGGCGTTGATGCGGCACTCGAGGGCGTGCCCCTCGAGCTTGACGTCGGCCTGGGTGAACGCGAGGCGGTGACCCGCGCCGACGAGGATCTGCTGCTCGACGAGGTCGAGCCCGCTGCGCTGCTCGCTGACGCAATGCTCGACCTGGAGGCGCGTGTTCATCTCCATGAAGCGCAGCGTGCCCTCGCCGTCGAGCAGCAATTCCATGGTGCCAGCGCCCACGTAGCCGATCGCGCGGCAGGCCTCGACCGCCGCCGCGAAGGTGCGCTCGCGCTCGGCGGGGTCGAGCACAGGCGCGGGTGACTCCTCGATCAGCTTCTGGTGGTTGCGCTGGACGGTGCAGTCGCGCTCGCCGACGTGGATGACGTTGCCGTAGCGGTCGGCGAGGAGCTGGATCTCGACGTGGCGGCCTCGCTCGATGAGCTTCTCGAGGTAGACGCGGTCGTCGCCGAAGGCCGCGAGCGCCTCCGCGCGCGCGTCGGCATAGGCGCGCTCGAGCTCGGCTTCGGTGCGTGCGATGCGCATGCCGCGGCCGCCGCCCCCGCTCTCGGCTTTGAGCAGCACGGGGAAGCCCGTCTCGGCGGCGACGGCGCGCGCCTCGTCGAGGCTCGAGAGCACCCCCTCGCTCCCGGGGATGACGCGCAGCCCCGCGGCCCGCATCGCCTTCTTCGCGGGCGTCTTCTTGCCCATCAGGTGCATCACGTGCGCGGGCGGGCCGAGGAAGGTGACCCCGTGGTGCTCGCAGAGCATCGCGAAGCGTGGGCTCTCGGCGAGGAACCCCCAGCCCGGGTGCAGCGCGGTGCAGCCGGTCTGCACGGCGGCCTGAACGAGGCGGGCGGGGTCGAGGTAGCTGTGGGTCGCGCGGCCGGGCCCGAGGACGACGTGGCGGCGGCCTTCGACGTAGGGCGCGTCGCGGTCGGCCTCGGAGACGGCGAAGACCGGCTCGATGCCGAGGCGGTCGCAAGTACGCGCGACGCGGGCGGCGACCTCACCGCGGTTGGCGACGAGCAGCCGGTGGAAGAGCGGCACGGGAGGCATGAGGGCGGGGACGGTAGCACGTCGTATCCAGCTTCGGACGGCTCGCGTGAGCGCTCTCTCCGTCCGGCCGCAGGATCTCCGAGGGGCGACGCGTGCGTCTCCGCGCGACGAGGCCCGTCGCCCCGCTTCAGCGCGCCGCAGGATCCCCTGAGAGGGGTCTCCGCCAGTCGAGGCCCCGTCGTGCACACCGCGCTCCGGTGACCGCTGGATCTCCCAGAGGCGCTCGTCCCGGTCGCCGAGGAGGCGAGACGCCGTCGCCCACGTTGCGCGCACGTCACGAGCCCTTCGCCGAGGGTACGCGTCCGAGCTGCATGCTGCCGCGCATGTTGAACGCCGTCCTCGAGTTCGAGCTGATCACCGTCGACTTCGTCCCCATCGTCTCGCTCCAGCAGCGCCGCGTCGTCGCCTGGCGGCTCGAGCGCCGGACGCAGACCGAGCTGCTCGCCGGCTTGCCGCCGCTCACGCCCGAGCGCCTCGCGACCCTGGCCCGCGAAGAGGGCCGGGCGGCTTGTCTCGAGCGGCTCTGGCAGAAGGTGTCCATCGAGCGCGTCGCGCGTTTCGCCTCGCCCGAGCCGGTGCTCGTGCCCACCGAGAGCGCGGCGTTCGAGGGCGCGTGGCGGCCGATCTCGCTCGCGCGGCTCGCCCGGGCGCACGGCGTGCACGCCCGCGTCGCGCTCGAGCTCGACGTCGACGCCCAGTCGACCGTGGCGCGCCGTCGCCTGACCGCCGAGGTCCGCCTCGCTGGGCTCGGTGTGGCGGCGCGGGGCGAGGGCTGGCGGGACGTGCTCCCGCATTGGGTGCTCGCCGAGCGCCGCGCGGCGGGGCTCTCGGCGCTGGCGGCGGACACCTTCGTCCGCGACGCGCGCCTGGTCATCACGGGCGTCGACCGCCGCGAGCAGCTCCGGGGCCTCTGCGAGGCCGGCGTCGACTACGTGACGGGCGACGTCTTCGGACGCCCCGGCCGCGCGCCGACGCGCCCCGATGCCGCGCTCGTGTGGGGCGCGAGCCGCGAGGCCGAGCTCGCCCTCGGCGCGGCGGCCTACGAGCCGCCCGCGGAGCGCTCGGTCTTCGGCCCGCGCTACGCACCCGAGGCGATCTGAGCCGCCGCGTCGCCCCAGGGCGCGACGCCTCCGCGGCTATGCGTACTCGGTCCAGCCGCGCTTGACGCCGTCGGCGATCATCGCGTCCGCGATCTCGCGGGCGCTCGCCTCGTCCGGCGCGCGTCGCACGTCGCGTTGCAGCGGATCCTTGCGACCCGCGCTGTAGTCGGTCCACTGGACCACGAAGGCCGGATAGCTCGGGTCGAGCTTCTCCTTGTGCGTCTGCCACATCACGAGCTTGCGCACCGCGACCTGGCCCTTCGTCGTCTTCGTCCAGACGCGCCGCTCGATCACCTCGCTCGCGGGCAGCTCGATCCGCTCCGCGCGCTTGTCGACGTCCTCGAGGAAGACGCGCTCGAGCACCTGCCCCGCGCGCACGTCGACCGGGTTCACCGTCTTGTCGGTGCGGACGCGCTCGAGCACCGGGTGCAGGATGCTGACGCCGACCATCGGCGCGACCGGGGTCCAGCGGCTCTCGTCGGAGGCGAGCTCGAGGACCATGCGGCGGATGGGCTTTCCGTCGCTGTCCTCGGCCTGGAGATCCGTGAGCTTCACCTCGACGACGAGGCTCGGCTTCACGAACTGGAAGAGCGCGCCGCTCGAGCTCGCGTGGCTGTAGCCCGAGGGGATGACGTCGCCCGAGAGCGTCGTGAAGAGCTCCGCGCGTAGGTCGCCCGAGCCCATGTTGCCGCAGCTGCCGATGAGCTGGAACTGGCCGTCCTCCTTCATCACCGCGAGCAGCAGCGAGCGCACCTGCGTCGGCTCGTCGGTGCGTACGGTGTAGGCGATGACCGCGGCGTCGAGCGTGAAGAAGGGCTTGATCTTGTACGTGCGCCCGATGTCCTTGCTGCGCGCGACGAGGCCCTCGCCCTTGCCGCCCTCCACCCACTCGGTGAAGAGCGCGCGCACCCGGTCGACGTCGTTCGCCTCTTCGGTGCGGATGCACTGCAAGCGCTTGCCGCCCTCGCAGAGGCGGCGCATCGCCGCGAGGCGGTCGCCGTACTCGGGCATCGGGCCCGGGTTCTCGCCGTCGCCTCCCGTGAGCAGGTCGAAGACGTGGAAGCCGATACGGTCGACCTCCGCGGCCTCGCCGCCCCCCATCGCCTTCGCCAGGTCGCCGACGCGCGGGCGGCCACCCTTGCGCACCGCGAAGAGCTCGCCCGCGAGCACGAGCTGCCCCTTCGCGCGCGGGGCGACGAGCTTCTTCGCCTCGGCGAGCACGGGCAGCTCGCCGCTGAGGACCTTGCCGTTCGGGGCGACGATCGCGATCTCCGCGCCCTCGACCACGAGGAACCAGAGCTCGCCGTCGATCTTCGGCGAGACCCAGAGCCCGGTCGGCAGCTCGTCGAGCTCGTCGGGGCCGAGGCTGCGGTAGCGGCTCGCGATGGTGCGCTTGTAGCCGGCGACGAGCTTCGAGAGCTCGGGGTCACGGATGCTTCCCGCGGGGGCGAAGCTGCCCTTGCCGAGGGGCTCCGCCTTCGAGAGGTCGAAGAGCGCGCTCACGACTCACCTTCTTCCTTCGCGCCGTCCGCGCCCTTCGGGGCGGGGCGCTTGAGCTCCATGTTCGAGAGGTGGAGCAGCAGCTTGTAGCGGGCGCCGTCGACCCGGCCCTCGAGGAAGGCGCGGTACGGCGTGCCGTTCGTCTGGAAGACGAGCGCGTCGCGGCCCTTCGGTCCGCCGCCCATCAGCATCATCGCGTCTTCGTCCGCGAGCTCCTTCGCCATCCCGTAGAGGTAGTCGTAGGTGAGGCCGTCGACGTGGGCGAGCTCGACCGTTCGGCTGAAGACGAAGCGTCGCACCGCCTCGGCCTTCGGCATCCTCCGGCCGGTCCAGCGCACCGGCAGCTCGTCGTTGACGTTCGCCTGCTTGTCTTCCCAATCGCGGCGCTCTTTCTCGTGGCCTTCAGCATCCAAGATGAGCTCGATCTGGCGCGGCGCGGCGTGGAGCACCTTGCCGTCGGCCGAGAGGTAGACCGTGCTGGTGTCGCCGATCGTGCGGCCGACCTGCTCGAGATCGATCTCGGGGTCTGCGTCGATCAGCGCTTGAGCGTAGTCCTCGCCGAGGGCGTGCTGCAGCGCCTCGTGCAAGCCGCCCGAGGTCGAGGCGAGGAAGCGCAGGAAGCGCACCTCACTCCCGGGGACGCCGAGCTTCGGGCCCGCCGGCGGTTTGACGCTGCCGAAGACGACGGTCGCGTTGCGGCCCTTGGAGTTCGTGACGTGGAGCTTGCGTTGGGGGGCGGCCATGGAAGGTCTCCGGATCGCTCGTGGGCTCTGGTCGTGGGCGCTCGTGGGCGCTGGGTCGTGGGCGCTCGTGGGCGCTCGTGGGCGCTGGGTCGTGGGCGCTGGGTCGCGGGCGCTCAGAACATCTCGAAGTCGAGGTCGCCGTCGTCGTCGCCGTCGTCGGCCTCGAAGGTGGGGATGCGCTCCTCCGGATCCCGCCACGCGGGGTCGGTGAGGTAGCCGACGAGCGCGAAGGCGTCGCCCGCGTCGTTCGCGAGCAGGAGCGCGTCCTCGGCGCGATAGTCCGCGCGGTAGTTGAAGGGGAGGGCGTACACGTCGCCGTTGCGCAAGGACGCGAGGAGCGCGTCGTCGACCTCGACCGGATCGAGCGCGTAGACGGAGAGCACGCGCA
The DNA here is from genome assembly GCA_019637115.1 of Myxococcales bacterium. GTDB lineage: Bacteria > Myxococcota_A > Polyangia > Polyangiales > Houyiibacteriaceae > JACKEH01. The sequence continues at coordinate 17,919 of JAHBWH010000127.1, forward strand.
GATCGAGCACGCGCTCGGGGGGCACGGGGCCCTCGAGCTTCTGCTCGACCCCGAGCGTCGAGGGCACCTCGGGCAGCGGGTTGCCTTCGGCGTCGAGGCCGACGAGCTCCTTGTTCGGCACCCAGCGGCCCGCCGAGTCGAAATAGCCCTGCGCGGTCATGCCCGATTGGATCAGCGTCGAGCCGTCCTCGGTGAGCGCGGCGCGCGTGCACGGCCGGCCCTCGGGATCGAGGTGCAGGCGCTTGCGCTGGCCATAGAGCTTGCTGCGGTCGACCTTGGCGATGTCGAAGGTGCTCTTGGCGCCTCCGAGCGAGACGATGACTTGTCGAGCCATGGGGCCGGGAGCCTATCAGCTTCTCTGAGGGGCTGTCGCCAGGTCGCCAGGTCGCCAGCCCCTCCCCCACGGGGCGTCGTTCGAAGCGGAATCGTGCGAGGCGAAGCGGACGTAGTCCGCGAAGCGCCACGATCCCGCGAGACAGTCGCAACCCTGCGACAGCGCGGTGAGACGAAGCCCTGCGGGGCCGCAAGCGATCCGTCGACGGGGCCGCGCGTCCAGTCGCGCGCGAGCGCGGACATCGCCCCGAACCGATGCTACGTCTCCCCCGTGCCGACGTCCGCGGTCCTCTTCTGCCCTTTCTGCGGCGAGTCCTTCGAGGACCTCGAGCGCTGCCCGGACCACGACATCCCCCTCATCACCTTCGACGAGCTCGAGCGGCTCCGGCGCGAGGCGCCCGACGACGATCAGCCGCTGCCCTACCACGAGGTGCGCTTCGGTCGCGGCCCGCTCTTCGTCGCGGGCGTGCTCGTCCTCTTCGGCTTCGTGATGCCCTTCGTCGAGGTGGCGCACCCGCAGGGCGTCGTGCGGACGACCGGCTTCGCCACCGCCGCGACGCTCGCCATGAACTTCTGGGTCGTGCCCGCGACGGCCGTCATGCTCGTCAGCATCGCCATCCGGCGCCGCACACGCGCCGCGCTCCGGGCGGCCAGGCTCGCCGTGGTCGGCCTGGTGCTGCTCGGCGCGGCCAGCGTCGGTCTCACGCTCTACCGGATCCACGCCGGCGCCGGGCGCGTCGCGCAAGCGTACCGGGAGGAGGTCCCCGTCACGCTCCTCTCGGGCTTCTGGGTCTGTGCCATCGCGCTCACGCTCGCGCTCTTCGCTGGCGTGACCCTCGGCCGCGCCCCGCGAACGAAGCAGCGCTACCGCGTCTGAACCGTTCACCGTCGCTGGGGTTGCGTTTCGGCAAGGGGCGCCATCTCAGGTGAGCGCGGGGGAGGCGCTCTCCGAGGGGGCGCCGCAATGCGGGCAGCGCGGGAGCTCGTGCGCGAAGGGGCCGCCGCAGTGGCCGCAGAACACACGGCCGACGCGCCCGGCGCTCGGGAGGCGCCGCAGCTCGGGGTAGAGCGTCTCGAGCTCGGCCGTGCTCATGCGATCGGTCTCCTCGGCGGGGGACCAGATCACCTCGAAGGCCGCGAGCTGGTAGGGCTGCAGCGCGATGATGCGCTGGAGGAGCGTGTGCAGATCCTCGGGGCGAGAGGCGTCGTGGCCGTTGGGGATCTCGACGTGCGCCGCGACCAAGAAGGTGACGACGACGACGCCCTCGCCCTCCTCCGCGCGGGCGCGCGTGCCCGGGGCGTCGCGCTCCGCGAGCTCGCCCTGGTGGCCGCGGATGAGCTCGTGACGGAAACGCCCGCGCGCCTCGTTCGCCACCCGACGGAACTCCGACTCGGCTTGCGACGGCGCCGACGGGTTCCACTCCTGCACCGCCGCGTAGATCCACGCCGCCTCGGCGCGCCGCAAGAGGAGCGCGGTCTCGCGCGCGAGCATCGCGAGGCCCGCCGGGCTCGAGGTGTCGCCGCGCGCGAGCGTCATCAGCTGCTCTTGTACGAAGCGTCGCGCGCGCGCGTCGATCGCGAGCTGGATCGCGACGACGTCGATGCGCCCCCAGCTTCCGTCGGCGCCGCGGTGCACGGGGCCGCTGTGGTTCGTCGCCGCGAACTTCCCAATGAAGACCAAGAAGGCGAGGGCGACGATGAGCAAGGTGAAGAGCCCGCCGCCCGCGCTCGAGCTGGTGTAGGAGTAGCCGCTCGAGTAGCCTGATGAGCCGCCCCAGCCGCCGCCGCTGAACCCGCCGCCAGAGTACCCGCCTCCGCCGCCCGAGTATCCGCCGCCGCCTCCCCCCGAGAAGCCGCCGCCGCCGAAGGAGCCTCCGCTCACCTGCGCGATCGCGAAGGGGGTCGCGACGCCGAGCGTGACGACGAAGAGACTGAGCCAGAGCGCCCGCATACCGGTCAGGGTCCCAGGCGATCCGGCGGGCGGCAAGATCGTGGCGCGATCCGCCCCTCGGGGTCGTCACACGCGCGTGCTCGCGGGCCTCCGTGCGGCGAAGGCCACGGTCGAGAAGACGCCGCCGTGTCGGCCCCGTGTCCGGCTCCGTGTTCGGTGGTGTCTACCGAGCGCGCGGCGCTGTGCTCAGTTCTTGCCGGCCTTCTCGAGCGTCTGCAGGAAGGCGCGCTCGAGCGTCTTCACGAGCGGCGCGAGGTGCCTCACCTGCTGGCCGCTCTCCACCGCGGTGCGGAGGATGAGGCGCGCATCCTCGCCCGAGGGCACCCGGACCTCCAAGGTCGCGGCGCCCTGCATCTGCACCACGCAGCGGGCGAGCTCGAGCGCGCGACGGAGCGGCTCGGGGTCGCCCTTCGGGCGCACCTCGAAGATGCCGCTCTCGGGCGCGATCAGCGGCGCGAGCTCGCCGGCGTAGAGCACCTCGCCCTGCGCGATGACCACGACCTGGTCGCAGACCTTCTCGACGTCCGGGAGGATGTGCGTCGAGAGGATGACGCTCGTGCCCGTGCGCGCGGGGATGTCGTGGATGAGCGCGAGCATCTCGTCGCGGCCGCGCGGGTCGAGGCCGCTCGTCGGCTCGTCGAGCAAGAGGAGCTTCGGATCCCCGACGAGCGCCTGCGCGAGCCGCGCTCGCTGCTTCATGCCCGTCGAGAAGCTGCCCAGGCGCCGGTAGCGCGCCTCGCCGAGGCCGACGTAGTGCAAGACCTGGTGGGCGCGCGCGATGGCCTCCGATCGGGGGAGCCCGCAGAGCTCGGCCGCGAAGGTGGCGTATTGCAGGGCGGTCAGCTCGGGCAGCACGCTGTCGCCCTCGGGCATGTAGCCGATCCGCGCGCGGATCGCGAAGGGGTCTCGCTTGACCTCCTCGCCGAAGACCCGCACGACGCCGTGGTCCGCCTCGAGCAGCCCGAGCAGGGTCTTGAGCAGGGTGCTCTTGCCCGCCCCGTTCGGGCCGAGCAGGCCGATGCGCCCCGGCTCGATCGAGAGGTCCACCGACTTGAGGGCGACCAGCTCCCCGTAGCGCTTCTCCACCCCCTCGAGCTCGATGAGCGGCATGGCGCGGACGGTAGTCGCTCGCCCGAGCGAGGGCAAGCGGCCGAGTCTTCGTCGAAAACTTCGTGATCTCCTTGGGTTCTGAGACCTTCGAGGGGCCGCCCGTGAGGGATCACGGCCGCCACCAGCGCTCGTGGCAGACCTTGCCACTGGCTGCCCCGATCCCGCCCTCCTTGCCACTTCGGGCCACCCCTCCAGGCGCTCCCGAAGCCCGTCCGAGAGGCCTCCCGAGGGCGACTTCCATCGTTGCACGAGGACCAAGTAGGCATATTGATCGTCCCAAAGTAGACGACATGGTCTATTCTGTTACGATCGTCGTGCCTAAACTGGCGTATGCCGACGCATCGTTCGTGATCCGCCCCGAGAGTTCCGTAGGGGAGGCGCGAATTGCCCCGAGGGCCACGGATTGGTCACGTGATTTCGAGTATTTGCGGGCCACGAAGCGAATTTGACCCCGCCAAAACGCCGCCGTAGCGTCGGCCCCAGTGGTAAAGAGTGGCAAGAAGTGTCATCGTCGGCGCCGCTCCATGGGGTGAGACGCCGTCGGCGACCCCCACGAGCCCGAAGGACGGCAGGTGGTGAAGGGTGTTCAGGGGACGCTACGAGCACGCGATCGACGGGAAGGGGCGCACGTCGCTCCCCGCCCGCTTTCGCGAGGTGCTCGCGGCCCAGAGCGAGTCGAAGCTCGTGATCACGAGCGGGCTCGAGCCCTGTCTGGTCGCCTACCCGATGAGCGAGTGGCTCGCGTTCGAGCAGCGGCTGAGCGAGCTCCCGCAGTTCGACCCGAGCGTCGCGATGCTCCGTCGCATCTACGTCTCGGGCGCGGTCGAGTGCGACCTCGACAAGATGGGCCGCGTCCTCGTGCCGCCGACCCTGCGCAAGCACGCCTCGCTCGACCGCGAGGTCACGTGGGCGGGCATGGGCAAGCACGCGGAGCTCTGGGCGCGGGAGCGCTTCGACGCGATCCGCGACGCGGTGCTCGACGACGAGGCGAAGAAGGCCGCCATGGCGGCGCGGCTCGCGGAGCTCGGCCTATGAGCGACGCGACCCACACCTTCGCGCACGCGACCGTGCTCCTCGAGGAGACGATCGGTCTGATCGCGCCTCGCGCGGGCGGTCGCTACGCGGACGTCACGCTCGGCGGCGGCGGCCACGCCGAGGCCATCCTCGAGCGCAGCGGCCCGGACGGGGTCTTGCTCGGCATCGATCGCGACACGCGCGCGCTCGATGCGGCGCGAGCGCGGCTCGCGCGCTTCGGGGCGCGGGCGACGCTCGTGCAGGCCGAGGCGGGCTCGCTCCCGCAGGTGGTCGCGGAGCTCGGCTTTGGCGCGCTCGACGGCGTCGTCGCCGATCTCGGCGTCAGCTCGCCGCAGCTCGACGACGCCACCCGCGGCTTCTCGTTCCGCGCCGCGGGGCCGCTCGACATGCGGATGGATCCGAGCCGCGGCGAGACCGCGAAGGAGCTCGCCGAGCGCCTCTCGGAGACGGAGCTCGCGGACGTGATCTACCAGCTCGGCGACGAGCGGAAGTCGCGCCCCATCGCCCGCGCCATCAAGCGCGCCATCGAGGCGGAGCAGCTCGAGACGACCGACGACCTGCGCGCGGCCGTGCACCGCGTGATCCGCCCGCGCCACCACCAGCGCATCGATCCGGCGACGCGCACCTTCCAGGCGCTGCGCATCGCCGTCAACGACGAGCTCGGCCAGCTCGATCGGCTGCTCGCCGCGCTCCCCGACGTGCTCGCCGAGGGTGGCGTCGCGGCGATCATCAGCTTCCACTCGCTCGAGGATCGCCGCGTCAAGAACGCCTTCCGCGAGGACCCGCGGCTCGAGCGGCTGACCAAGAAGCCGATCGTCGCGGGCGACGAAGAGGCCACGGCCAACCCGCGCGCCCGCTCGGCGAAGCTCCGCGGCGCGCGCCGCCGCCCCGAGGCGGAGGTGCGCTCGTGAGCGCGATGATCCGCAACCGGCGCCGCGAGGCGGAGGTCGAGGTGGCCGCGGCGGCGTCCGCGCCGGCGCTGCGGAAGAAGTCGCGCGCGGCCGGCCCCTCGAACGGCCTCGCCGCGCGCTTCTTGATGCTCTGGATCGCGGCGGTCGTCGCGACCGTCTCCGCCTTCGTCGTGCACCTCGCGATGCGCCACGAGGTCGTCCGCCTGGGGCTCGAGGTCGACGCCGCGCGCCGCGAGCAGCGGCGCCTCGTCGAAGATCAGCGCCTGCTGTCGATCGAGGCGGCGTCCCTGCGGCACGCGCCGCGGGTCGAGGCGGTCGCGCGCGGGCAGCTGCAGATGGACGTCCCGGCGCCGGAGCGGATCGTCCCGGCCGAGGGCGAGGCGCGCCGCTCGCGGCGCACGGCGGGGAGGGTGCGATGAGCGCGCCGGTCACCACGCCCAAGCCCGTCGATCCCGCGCGCCGGCGCCGCTGGATGAAGGTCCGCATCGGCTTGCTCGGGGTGCTGGTCCTGGCCGGCGCCGGCATGGTCACGCGTCGCGCGTACGAGCTACAGGTCGAGCGCGCGCCCGCGCTGCGCGAGATGGCGGAGGAGCAATACCTCCGCAGCGTCCGCCTCGCGCCCAAGCGCGGCGCGATCCTCGATCGCCACGGCGCCGAGCTGGCGGTGAGCGTCGACGTCGACAGCGTGTGGGCGAGCCCGCGCGAGATCCAGCGCGAGGGCGGGGACCCGTCGCAGATCGTCGCCCGCCTCGCGGAGCTCCTCGAGATCGATCGCGAGCGCGTCGAGCGCCGCCTGCGGAGCGACCGCTTCTTCGTCTGGGTCAAGCGCCACGTCACGCCCGAGACGGCCGCCCGCGTGCGCGAGGCCGCGCTGCCGGGCGTGCACATCGAGCGCGAGGCGCGGCGTTTCTATCCGAACCGCGAGCTCGCGGCGCACGTGCTCGGCTTCGCGAACATCGACGGCGTCGGCATCGAGGGGCTCGAGCTCTCGCTCGAGGAGCGCCTCCGCGGCAGCCGCCGCACCGTGCCGGCCATTCGCGATCGGCGCGGTCGCATCGTCTTCTCCGAGACCTTGCTCGACGACAGCGCGGGGCAGGGCGCCGACGTCACGCTCACCATCGACCGCACCATCCAGCGCGTCGCCGAGCGTGAGCTCGCCCTCGCCGTGCAGACCTTCGAGGCGAAGGCGGGGAGCGTCGTCGTCATGGATCCGCAGAGCGGCGAGATCCTCGCGATCGCCGACTACCCGACCTTCGACCCGAACCACCCGGGCGCCGCGCCGCCCTCGCACCGCCGCAACCGCGCCGTCACCGATCGCTTCGAGCCGGGCTCGACCGTCAAGCCGTTCACGGTGGCCGCCGCGCTCAACGCCGGTCGAGTCCGCCCCGAGCAGCGCATCGATTGCGAGAACGGCGCGATGCGCGTCGACGAGTACGTCATCCACGACACGACGCCGCACGAGGAGCTCACGCCAGCGCAGATCCTCGCCTACTCGTCGAACATCGGCACCGCGAAGATCGGCAACACCCTCGGCCGCGAGGGGCTCTACCGCGCGTTCCGCGCCTTCGGCTTCGGCGAGTCTTCGGGGCTGCCGCTGCCCGGCGAGGCGAGCGGCAACCTCCGCCACTTCCGCCGCTGGTACGAGATGGACGCGGCGACGATCTCTTTCGGCCAAGGCGTGAGCGTCACGAGCGTGCAGCTCGCGAACGCGATGAGCGTCATCGCCAACGGCGGCGTCCTCGTGCGGCCGACGCTCGTGCGGCGCGTCACGGGGCCGAGCGGCGAGACCATCGAGGAGACCCGCCCCGAGGTCCGCCGCCGCGTGGTCTCCGAGCGGACCGCCCGCCTCGTCGCCGACATGCTGACCGCCGTCACGGGGCCGGGCGGCACGGCGACGGAGGCGGCGATCGACGGCTTCCTCGTCGCGGGCAAGACGGGCACCGCGCAGAAGGCGGACTACGTCGGGGGCGGCTACGCGCGCGACCAGTGGGTCTCGTCCTTCGTCGGCTTCGTCCCCGCCGATCGGCCCCGGCTCGTGATCAGCGTCGTGATCGACGAGCCCATCATCGCGTACTACGGCGGCGTCGTCGC
>JAHBWH010000128.1 GCA_019637115.1 Myxococcales bacterium
GCCGAGCAGCGTTGACGCGGGCGATCGAGCCATGATCGATCGACTCTTCGTCTACGGGACGCTGCAGCGCGACGGTGGCGCAAACCACCTGCTGCTGGCGCACGCGGTGCTCGAGCCACCGCGCGCGGCGGAGGTCTGCGGGGAGCTGCTGGACCTCGGCGAGTACCCGGCGCTCGTCCTGCCCGGCATGGCGGGGGTCGCGGGTGGGCGTGTGTACGGCGAGCTCTGGCGCTTCGCCGCGATCGACGAGGTCTTCGTCGAGCTCGATCCCTACGAGGACTTCCACGGCCACGACCCCGAGGCGCTCGCGCGCTCGCTCTACCGTCGTGAGGTGATCGACGTCTTCGTCCAGGGCCCCGAGTCGGCCCCACGAGGTCGTTGCGCCGCCTGGGCCTATGTTTGGAATGGACCACTCGAGCAGGCGCGGGTCGCTGGAGGCCGGTGGCTGACGCGGTGAGCCATTTCCCTTCGAGCGGTCACTAGGAGACCATTGGTGCGCGTTGCGAACCCACTCGACCAAGACCCCAGCTGGATGGCGCCTCATCGAAGGCGGCGAAGCGTCGCCCCGAGGGTTCACCTTGGACGCGGTGCGGCGACGCGAGCCGGCCGCGGTCCGTGCCCTTTACGATCAGGAGAGCGCGCGGGTCGTTCGACTCCTCGGCGTCATCCTCGGCCCCGACTCCGAGCTCGACGACCTCGTGCAGCAGGTGTTCCTCGAAGTCCTTCGTTCGCTGCCGAGCTTTCGGGGCGACGACCGCAGGTCGCTTCGATGCTGGGTCGATCGTGTCACCGTCCATGTCGCCCGACATCACATCCGCAAGCGCCGCCGCTGGCGGTGGTTGCGGACGACGGATCCAGAGCTGCTGCCCGAGATCGTCTCCACGCAGGCCAGCCCCGTCGCCCGAGCGGCGCTGCGACGGGCTCTCGAGCTCTTGCGAGAAGCGCCCGACGAGGAGCGAGTCTGCTTCTCGCTCCGCTACGTCGAAGGGATGGAGCTCGAGGCGATCGCGGAAGCGACGCAGATGTCGCTGGCGACCGTCAAGCGACGCTTGGTTCGTCTCCGCCGGCGGTTTGGTGAGGCGGCCGACGAGCCGCTCTTGGCGGCATGGCTCGACGAGGTGCGCCATGAGGACTGAAGAGGATGCGCGCGGGGACGAGCTCGCTCAGGTGCTCGGCAAGGAGCTGCGCGGGATGCCGTCGCGCCACCCCGACGACGACGCGCGCGAGCGGCTGATTGCCGCGCTCCCGACGCTCCAGCGTGAGCGGTCGTGGATGCCACGAATCGCCATCGGGGCCGGCGTGCTCGTGGCAGCGGCGGCGGCCGCGTGGCTCTGGATCGACGCGGTCCCCGGGCCGACGACCGACTTGCGGGTCCAAGTCGACGGCGCGGATGCGCCTGTCGAAGGTTTCGTCGCCGCCCCTGTCGACCGGGACGTCGTGATGGGCTTCTCGGAGGGGTCGACCATGACCCTCGAAGCGAACGCGCGCGTCAGGCTCGCGAACGTCGACGGGGACGGCGCGACCGTCATTCTCGAGTCCGGCGCCGTCGACGCGAGGATCCGACCCCGCCCCGACGCCCGTTGGGTCCTCGATGCGGGACCGTTCCGCGTCCGGGTGACAGGTACCTCGTTTCGGGTCGCGTGGAGTCCCGAGTCGGAGCGCTTCGAGCTTCGGCTGCGCGAAGGAAGCGTTCAGGTGACGGGCCCCGGCCTGAACGAGCCGCTGGCGATGCGAGGCGAACAAACGCTTCGGATCGAACAAGACGACACGGCTCGCCGCGTCGAGCTCACACACGCTCGGGAGGCTCGAGCCCCCGCAGCGACGCCGCCGCCCGGAGCCGATCTCGTCGAGGTCCCTCGCCGCCCTCCCCTCCCAAACAAACGCCCGGCCTCGCGCGCCGCGCCGGCGGCGCCGACTTGGAGCGCCTTGGCAGCAGAACGCCGGTATGCGGACGCGGTCGCGGCGGCGCGGGGAGAGGGGCTCGAACGTCTCTGTCGCGTCGAGAGCGGACCCAACCTGCGCCGCCTCGCGGACGTCGCGCGGTTTGCGCGCGACGTCGAGGTGGCAGAGCAGGTTCTGACCTGCATACGTGAGCGCTTCGCGGGGAGCGCGCTCGCGAGCGAGGCGCTCTTCGACCGCGGTCGCCTCGCCTGCGACGTGCGACGTGCCCACGTAGCTTGCGCCCGAGCGTTCGAGGCCTACTTGCGAGAAGCCCCGACCGGTCCGCTCGCCGAGGAGGCGCGGCAACGTGTCATGGACGCCTGGGACCGATCGGGCCGCTCGGAAGACGCCGCGCTCGCGGCGCGTCGTTATCTCGAACATCACCCGCGCGGGTTCTCCGCGGAACGCGCGCGTCGCCTCTTGGAGGCGAATCCGTCCCGATGAAGTCGTTCGTCGTTCGGTTGGTCGTCGGATTCGTCGTCCTGAGCGCCGCCACCGTCGCCGCGCAGGTCGTCGTCGCGGGCTCACCCTCGGACCCGCTCGTCGTGCGGCTTCAAGACGAGCTCGGGAGCCTGGGTCTCTCGACCGAGGTCCTCGACGTCGATCTCGGGATCCTTTCGTACCTCGACCTCCGCGCGCTCGCTCGCGCGCGCGGTGCGGCGGTCATCTTGGGTGCCTCGCGGGTCGGCGAAGAGATGGTGGTCGTCGTCATCGACCGCGTCACGGGCAAGATCACCTACCGCGGGCTCGCGATCCCGCCGAGCGCGTCCGGTGACCGAGCGCGGCTCCTCGCGGTCCGCGCCCTCGAGCTGTTGCGCGTCAGCTTGCGCGAGGCGGAGCTCGGCTCCCCGCCACCGGCCGAGGCGGAGCGGCTGCCTGCGCCACCGGCGCTGACCAGCTTCGCCGAGCCTTCTCCCGCGCGGACGACGCTCGGCATCGGCGCCGCCACGATGCTCTCGCCCGGTGGCCTCGGACCGTCGTGGGGGGTCGCGCTCTCCTTGCGACATCGGCCCGTCCCCGAGGTCGCCCTCGGGTTCGTCACCCTCGCGCCCTTGACCGCCTCACGGACGTCGAGCGAGGCCGGATCTGCGGAGGTGCGGTTGACGAGCGTCGCGGGGGAGCTTCGGTATCGGCCGCTTGGCGACCGCGTGATCGCCCCCGATCTCGGGCTGAGCGCGGGAGCGCTCATCGCGACGATGCGAGGCGAGGCGAGCGACCCGTTCATCGGGCGTCGTGACGCCGTCGTCGTTTTCGTCACTACGCTGGTTGCCGGGTTGGAGCTCGCGCTGGGCCCACGGATCGGCCTGCGGGTCGACGGCGGCCTGGGGGTGACGCTACCCGAGGTCGGCGTGATCCTGGGCACCTCGAGGACGGCCACCTGGGGTCGACCTCTGGGACACGTCGCGCTGACCTTGGGCGTCGGTCTCTAGCCGAGGCGTGTGCGAAGATTGCATTTCGTGTGAGCCGCCCTCGCTCGAGCGGTCACTGGAACGGCATGTCGACGTTCTCGGTGTGTGCGCGTGCCGCAATCGGCTGCTCCATGGCGTTCGCCGTGGTGGGCTGCAGTGGATGGGTTGGAGACCCACCGAGCCACGGCCCGCCTCCCGGCACCGAGCCACCCCCGGTTCGACGCTCGACGTCGATCTCCTGGGTGCCGAGGACCTCTGACGCTTGTTCCGGCGTTCACGCGGGCCCGGCGCCGCTCCGGAGGCTCACGGGCGCTCAGCTCCGAAACGTGGCTGACGCCTTGGTGAGCGGAGCCGGTGAGCGTCTGACCGCACCGGCGCTCGTCCCTCGTGCACCGAATGCTTTCGACGACGACGTCGCTCGGCTTGGGGTGTCGACGGAGCTCGTGGGGGCGTTCATCGACGACGCGGAGCAGCTCGCGGAGCTCCTCGTCGACCGCGATCGGGTGGCTGCCTTCGCGGGTTGCGCCGGCGCAGCGTCCTTCGACGCCGAATGCGCCCGCTCGTTCGTGCGCGAGCTCGGACTGCGGGCGTGGCGACGCCCGCTCGCGGACGAGGAGGTCGGAGCGTTGATGACCACCTTCGAGCGAGAGCGCTCCGAGGGGAGCCGATACGCGCTCGAATCGGTCGTGACGCGCCTGCTCTCGGCTCCACAGTTCTTGTACCGAGTCGAGCTCGGGGACGTCTCGCGAGACGATGGACGCGTTCGACCCCTCACGAGCTACGAGCTGGCGTCCCGGCTCTCTTTCTTCTACCGCGGCGGCCCTCCGGACGAGGAGCTGCTCGACGCAGCCAGGCGAGGTGTGCTCGACGATCCGAGCGCCCTGCGATCGCAGGTGCGCCGACTGGTGTTCGGCCCGGACGGCGATCTCGACCCCAGGAGCCGCGCGCAGTTGGATTCGTTCCTCGCGACCGTCGCGGGTCAGGACGCGATCGCGACGTACGCTCGCGGTCCGGGGTTGGACCAGGAGCTCGGTCCGCTGCTCGGAGAGGAGGTGCGGCGGCTCATCGAGCACGTGGTCTTCGTGGAGGGCGGGCATCTCCCCGACGCGCTGCACACAGGGTATGCCCTCGTGAACGGTCCGCTCGCGGAGCACTACGGCCTCGTCGGACCGACCGGAGACGAGTTCGAGATCGTCCCCAACGACCGCCACGTCGGGCTGCTCACGCAAGGAGGTCCGCTCGTCGCGGCTGGACACGGCGTGAACCCATCGATCGTCATGCGCGGCGTCTTCATCCTGGAGCGCTTCGCTTGCGTGCTCTTCCCGCCTCCACCGCCTGAGGCGCTCGAGCTCGCCGCGAACCTTCCACCGGAGCTCACGCCACGCGAACGCGTCGAGCTCCACAGCGAAGCGCCGGCGTGCGCGGGTTGCCACCGGCTCATCGACCCGGTCGGGATCGCGCTGTCCCACTTCGACGGGCTCGGCCGGTTCTCCGAGCGCTACGTGGACGGCGAGCCCATCGACGCGACGGCTCGACTCGAAGGCTTCGACTTCGAGGGGCCCATCAGCGGGGCGGGCGATCTCGCCGCCAGCCTCGCCGCCAGCGAGGACGTCGCCGCCTGCGCGAGCGCGTGGATCTTCCGCTTCGCTCACGGCCGCATCCCGGGCGACGTCGACGCTTGCACGATCGAGCACACCCTCCGCGCCGGCGACAGCCTCGTGGACCAGTGGCTCGCGGTCGGCGCGATGTCGTCGTTCCGATTCATCCCTTCGCCGGAGGCCTCGTGATGCATTTCGTCCGTGACCGAAAGAAGCTCATCTCTCGTCGGCACTTCCTCCGCGGAGCCTCAGGGGCCGTGATCGCGCTACCCCTGCTGGACATCATGGGGTGTGAGAGCGCGCGAACCGGGGATCTCGTCGCCCCCCGCGCGGCCGCGCTCGATCCCGGCGGCGAGCTGAACCCGCGTCGCCTCTGCATCGTCGTCCAACCCAACGGCACGCTCCGTGACGAGTGGTTCCCGCGCGCAGGGGCGGCGGGCGCCGCCACCGAGACGGACTTCACCCTCAACCACATCATGGGGGGGCTCGAGCGGCATCGTTCGCGGGTGACCGTCCTCAAGGGCGTCCACAACCGACTCGTCTGGGGAGGCCATTTTCACGGCACTGCCTCGCTCCTGACGGGGACGGATCCCACCTTCGACCCCGACACCGGCGCCGAGCTCCCAGAGTCGCAGGTCCGCGGACTCTCGATCTCCGTCGATCAGGCCATCGCGCGGCACATCGTCGCGACCGATCGCACGGCGCCGGCCGATCTCGCGCTCGCGCTCGGGACCATGAACCAGACTGGGTCCGGAATTCACGACGTCTCCTACACGGGACCGCGAACGCAGGCGACCAAGCTCTGGAACCCCGTCCTCCTCTGGGAGCGACTCTTCTCGACCCCGGTCGGAGATGACGACGGGTCGGAGCGAAGGCGACGTCGCCGCGCCTCGATCCTGGACGACGTTCGGGACGACTACGTCAGGCTGCAGCCCAAGCTCGGCCGAACGGACCGCGAGCGGCTCGAACAACACGTCGATGCCATTCGCGAGATCGAGCGACGGTTGAGCGTGACGACACGCGAGTGCTCGACCCCTTTGCGCCCGAACGCGGAGGTTTTCGGGGACTTCTGGCAGTTCAACCACCGGCTGCCGGAGGCTCTCGACCTGACCTACGAGCTCATCCGACTCGCGTTCGCCTGCGACCGCACCCGCGTCGTGACCCTGTTGATGCGCATGGAGGGTCAGAGCGGGGGGGAGATCACGTTCCCATGGCTCGGGATCGGCAAGGCGTCGGACCCGGACAACGCCAACTGCGGGACCGAGTGGACGCGGCGCCCCGATTGCGAGCCCAACGCGGTCTGCAACGATCGCTGCCAAGGTCCAGAGTCGACCGAGCACCACGCGCTCAGTCACTACGAGCACCACCCTGGCGCATACGAGAAGCTGAAGCGGATCAACCGATGGTATTGCGACCAGTTCGCGGGATTCGCCGACGCGCTCGCGCGCACGACCGAAGGAACGGGCAGCGTGCTCGATAGCTCCGTCCTGATGTACACTTCTGGCATTGCCCGAGGTGACCACTCCGTCGACGACATGCCCTTCCTCCTGGTGGGATCGGCCGGGGGGCGACTGCGCACCGGTCGGTTCCTCGACTACGGGCGAAGCGGGCGGAGCCACAACGATCTGCTGCTCGCACTCCTGCACGCCTTCGGAGCGACCGACGCGACGTTCGGCGCGCCGGCGCACAACGGGGGACCGCTTCCTGGACTTCTCGCGTGATCTCGTGGCGCCAGTCCGAGGCTCGTTCGTGTTGGGGGCACTGCTGGTCGGGCTGGCGTGTGGGATCAGCGATGGCGCGCCGGTGGTGCCACGACCCGCCGACGGCTCGATCGACGTCCCGCGTGACGCTGACGTCGGGGTGGTCGACGTCCAGCCCTTCTTCGTGGGGCCGCTTCCCGGATGGATCGATGCCGTGGCCGATCATGGAGCCGTCGGCGACGGCGAGGCGGACGACACGGCCGCGCTGCAGGGGGCGCTCGACGCTCTCGCAGCGACAGATCGCGCACCCGTCGTCTGGGTTCCCGCTGGGACCTATCGCATCACCCGAACGCTCACGCTCACGGGCATGAGAAACGTAGGACTCATCGGAGAGCATCCGGAGCGGGTGACGTTCCTCTGGGACGGTCCGCCCGGGGGCACGATGCTCGACGTCCGCAACTCGTCGTTCGCACGCATCGGACGGTTGGCGTGGAGCGGCCAGGGCACGGCGTCGAGGGGGATGTTCATTGGTTGGGATGGGCATGGTCACGGCAGCGGGCCGGAGCGCTTCGAGATTTTCGACTCGACCTTCCGTGACCTCGAGGTGGGAATCCAGGGAGGGAGCCTAGATGATTCGCATCAGAATAGCGTCAGTGACGTCACCGTCATCCGATGCAGGTTTGAGAGAAACTCTCGCGCGGGAGTTCGACTTGAGGACTGGAACACCATCGGCTGGACGATCGATCGTTCCGAGTTCGAATCCAATCGTACCGGTGTGCATATCGACCCCGGCATCGCACACGTCTACCGATCTGTGTTTCGTGGGTCCGCCGAGGTAGACATCTTCGCGTCCAACAACGATCACCTCATCGTCAGGGAGAACGTCTCGTTTGGGTCGGGCCGATTTCTTGCCTCAGCGGGGCCGACGGGAGATGGCTTTCACACGTTGGTCCAGGGGAACTACGTCGTGGAGAGCGCGAACGCGCCGGTTCATCTGCTTCATCTCGGCCCCGTCATTCTTGCGGACAACTATCTAGACCATCGACCGGGTGCGCCGGTCGTCTTCGGTGGGTTTCATCCTGGTGAGTTGTTGATGATCGGGAATCGGTTCGTCGTCGATCCCTACGTCGGTGGTGGCGACGGATTCAACCGGATTCGCCGGATCGACGACCGAATCGTGCCAGCTGGGTCCGTCGCGCCACCCCCGTCGCCCCCGCCGCGAGCGCCCCCGCTGCATCGCGACCCGATCGTCGAGGTCTCCGAGCGGACGGGGGCCGCGATTCAGGCGGCCATCAATCTGGCGAGCACGACCCTCCAGGGACGGCGCCCAGTCGTCTACTTGCCGTATGGCGACTACGCGATCTCGTCGACCGTGAGGATTCCCGCCGAGAGCGACGTGGTCTTGATCGGCGACATGGGTTTCTTCGGACCGAGCTCGACGCGGCTCGTTTGGTCTGGCCCGCGAGAGGATGCCGTGCTCGAGGTCGTCGGGCCGAGCCGGGCAGTGATTCGCGATCTCTCGGTGGTCGCGGATCGGAACGACGGCATCGTCTTGTCCGAGATGGACGGAGCGCGGGGGCTCGTCCGGCTCGACCAGGTCGACTTCAACCGCGCTGCCGGCGCCATCTCGGGGCGCGCGCTGCGGGTCGATGGGCTGGACGAGAGCGCGGTCGAGGTGCTCCAGACCCGCCTCGGTGGCGATCGAGGATCCGTCTTGGTGCGAGGTGGATCGCGCGCGCTCGCGGAGGGCTTGGCGGGGCGCGTGACCCTCGTCGGCGGGGCCTCGAGCGGGCTCTCCGTCGAGGCTGGCGGACGAGCCCTCGCGGCCGCGGTGCACGACGTCCATGGGCGAGAGGCCCCGCGGCACGTAGAGCTGACCGACTCGGGTGAGCTCGCGGTCGTCGTCGCCCGAGTGGTCCGGGAGGGAGCGGCGAGCGCGTCCGCTGCGGCGACTCATGTGGATGGGTTTCGAGGCCGAGCGACGTTCGCGTTGGCTCGTTACGTTGGCGCGAGCGTCGACGTCGGCGGGGACGAGCCACTTCAGAACGTTCTCTTCGCGGGGCTCGGGACGGTGCTGACGACCGCGCGCGAGGGTTGCCACGACGCCATGTTTCGTCTCGCCGAGTCCTCCGGCCACTCCAGGCGGGTGTCGAGCTATTACGGCCAGCTGGGCGTCGAGGCGTGCCCGCTGCCGGATGACCTGGTGCGAGCCCCCTCGCCGGATCTCGGCCACGAGGACGACGAGTGGCTGCTCCGCATGCTCGCGGCGATCCGTGGGCCGTGGTGGCTCGAGGATCCCGGTCCCGAGTCGATCTTCGTAGAGCTCTCGAGGGTCGGGGTCGATCGCGCACGCAATGGCGTGACCATCCTCGGTCGGGCGCGGGTTCGGCCCCCGGACTGATCCGTCCGGCGGCTGACGGCTCAGGGCGCGGCGTGTACCCAGAGGTAGTCCGCGATGGGCGGGCGCTCGGCGACGATCGCGTCCACGTCGGCGTCGGCGTTCACCGCGATGACGATCCGATAGGGCTCGGCGCCGCGGCGCGCCGCGCGGCGCGGGATCCCTCGGCCCCCACGGACGTGCATCTCCCCCGCGAGCACGATGACGCGCGGGGCGCCGCCGCGGAGGGTGCCCGCGACGGCCTCGGCCATCGTCTCGTCCCAGACGACCTGCGCCGCGTAGAGATGATCGGGGTCGCCTCGGTGTACCCCCGCGCCCATCGCCGCGAGCACGGCCTCGCGGTGCGCCTCGTCGCCGAGGTCCAGCTCGGGGAGCTCCTCGCGCATGAGCTCGTCGAGGCCGTCGACGCCCTGGCGGGCGACGGCGCGGGTGAGCTCTGCGCGGGCGTTGAGCGCGACCATCCCGATCTCGCGCGACCGCGCGAGCTCGAAGATCGGCCGGTAGAGGGCGAAGTCGTGGCCCCAGCGCTGGTCCCACTCGATGCGCGTGCGCAGCGCGTTCTCGTCGAGGCGACCCGCGACCCAGTCGTTGAGGGCGGCCTGGTAGGGGCGCTGGACCATCTCGAGGCCGATGACGAGGTTCGGCTCGTGGGCGTGCAGCGCGCGGATGACGCGCTGCTGCATCGAGTGGTCGAGCGCGTTGTCGTGGCGCTCGCCGAGGTAGACGACGGAGGCCGCGCGCAGATCGGCGAAGAGAGTGGCCTCGTCGACGCGCTCGCCGCCGGCCCGCAGGTCGAGCACGCGCGCGGCGGGGCGGGCCTGTCGGACGAGCCCCTCTGGCGTCCTCGGGCGCTCTTGGGTCGCGGCGCAGCCGAAGGTGAGGGGGAGGGCGAAGGAGAAGGTGAGGAGCGCGGAGCGGTTCACGCGGCGAGGATACGCGGAACGCGGCGCCGACCCGGACGATTTCGAGCCAAGGAAAGGCGCGCTCCGGGGTCGCTTCTCCGTGGTCCGTGCGCGACGCAGGGGAGGGAGGCTCGCGATCGCGCTCGCTGCGTCGTGGCTCTCCCTGCTCGGCTCGCACGCGAGGGCGCAGCCGCGCGGCCTCGACGAGCTGACGGCCCTCGCGACCGGCCACCCCGACCGCGAGCTGGTCATCGCCCACGCGACCGCGGCGCGCGCGACCGTGCTCGTGATGCGGCCCAACGCCCGCCGCACCGCGGTCGCCAACACGGGCACGGGCTGGGTGACGAGCCTGGCCGGCCTCAAGGTCATCATCACGAATCGACACGTGGTGGGCAACGCGAGCGTCGTCGGGCTCCAGTACCACGATGGGGACACGGCGGCGGGCGACGTGCTGCACGTCTCCACCCACATCGACATGGCGGTGATCCTCCCACGCGAGCCCCCGTCGGCGCCCTCGCTGCGCTTCTCGCCCGGGGGCAACCCGCTGCGGGGCGAGCGCGTCGTGCTCTGCGGCCACCCGCTCGGCTTTTTGCGGTGGGTGACGACCGAGGGGGTGGTGGCGGGGGTCGCGCAAGACCTCCCGGTCCCCGGCGACAACCCCTGCGGCGACGGCCAGTCGTGTGTCCTGCTCGACGCCCAGGCGGCCCGCGGGGCGAGCGGCGGCCCGGTGGTCGATCGCGGGGGCTACGTGATCGGCATGGTGTGGGGCGTCATCCCGGGGACGAACCTGACGCTCGCGATCCACACCGACGCGCTGGCCCGCGAGCTGCTCGTCGTGGAGGGGCTGGTGGACGCGGCCCTGCGTCGGCGGTCCGAGCGGTGAGGGAGTTCTTGCGGCTTTGTGCTGCGAGCTTTCTCCCACACGAGTTTGATCTCGCTGGTGCCCCCAAGTAACGTGCCGCGGTTGACTTGACAGCTTAGCTCCGCGCCCGCCGCAACGAGCGTGGAGATGCAGAGGGAGATGGAACCTTGAGCGATATTCCGGCCGAGCTCTCCGAGCGCTTCGAAGTTCATGCTCTCTTCTCGAAGGGACGCACGGGCACCACCCACCACGCGACCGAGCGCAGCTCCGGGCGCCGAGGGCTCCTGAAGATCCTCGACCCCGATGTGCTCGGGGGCACCTCCGAGCGACAGCGGGTCAAGCGCGAGCTGACCAAGCAGGGGACGATCGCGCACCCGACGCTCGCGCTGCCGTGGGCCTCCGGGGAGACGGGCAAGGCCCTCTGGGTCTTCCGCCCCCACGTCGAGGCGCGGACGCTCGCGGAGCGCCTCGAGCAGGACGGCCCGCTCACGCCCTCCGAGGCGATCCTCCTGGTCGCGCAGCTCGCCGAGGGGCTCGACGAGCTCCACCGCGCCGGCCTGCTCTTCCGCGATCTGCAGCCCGCGCACGTCACGCTCGGTGACGACGCGAGCGTCATCGCCTTCGGCGCCGGCGTGGCGCCGACCATCGCGCACGCAGAGCTCTTCGAGCTCGCGGGCACGCCCGAGTACGTCTCCCCCGAGCAGACCGCCGGCAAGCTGGTCTCGTTCCGGAGCGATCTCTACTCCCTCGGCTGCCTCTTCCACGCCGCGCTGACCGGCCGCCCGCCCTTCACGGGGGACGTCGCCGACGTGCTCTCGGCGCACGCCGAGAAGGAGCCGACGCTCCCGACGAACCTGCCGGAGGAGGCCGCGCAGCTCCTCGGGCAGCTCCTCGCCAAGGACCCGAAGCAGCGGCCGTTCTCGGCGCAGCAGGTCCGGCGCACGCTCGACCCGCTCCTCCCCGATCTGCTCAAGAGCGGCGAGCAGCCCGCCCCGCGCGTGGGCAAGGCGACCCTCCTGGGGATGCCCGCCGTGCAGCCTCCGCAGCCGCCGAGCATGGCGCCGCCCCGCCCGCCGAGCATGGAGCCGCCGAAGCCGCCGGCCGCCGAGGCGAGCAAGCGCAACCCCGACGCGACCCAGCAGGTCTCGCTCGAAGAGCTCGAGATGGAGGCCGCGCCCCAGAAGTCGGCGCCGCCGCCCCCGCCCGCCGCGCGTGCGTCCGCGCCGCCGGTGCCGGCCGAGGCGCGCGCATCGGCGGCGCCTGGTCGTGGGCCCTCCGCTCCTCCGCCGCCCCCGAGCACGCGCTCGTCCGCGCCTCCGCCTCCCCCCGAGGCGAAGCCGAAGGCCGACACCACACAGCAGCTCAGCCCGGTCGACATCGAGGAGGTCGAGGCCGCAGCTCAGGCCGAGCCGGAGCCCGTCGAGGCCGCGGAAGAGATCGCCCCCGCCGTGGCGGCGGCTCCTGCTCCCGCTCCCGCTCCGGTCGACGACCTCGACTACGACGACCTCGCCGAGACGATCGCGCGCGAGGCGCCGTCGTCGCTCGCCGAGATGGAGCCCCGCCTCCACGCGGAGCCCGAGCCCAGCCCCGAGCCCCAGGGGCAGGGGCTCGTCCCGATGTCGCAGCCTGCGGCGGCCGACCGTCGCGACGCCACGCCGATGATGAACGACGAGCGCACCTCGCTCACGGGCACGATGCTCTCGCCCGAGCCGGTGAACCGGAACGGCGCGTACATCCTCGGAGCGGGCGCGCTGGTGTTCCTCTCCGCGGTGCTCGTCGTCGGATACCTAGCGTTCTTCCAGCAACCCGCGGCCGCGCCCGTGGCGGCGGTGGCGTCGGGCACCCTCCCGGCGGCGTCGGCCCCGGCCACGACCGTCGAAGCACCCGTCACCCCGACCCCAGCGACCGTCGCGCCGACGCCCGCCGTCGCCGAGCCGGTCGTCGCGCCCGAGCCGGAGCCCGTCGTTGAGCCCGAGCCGGTCGCAGAGCCGGAGCCCGTCGCAGAGCCGGAGCCCGAGCCCGTCGTGGAGCCTGAGCCGGCGCCGGTGGCGGCGACGCCCGCGACGACCGCCAGCAGCATGGCCGAGCGCCCCACGCGCGAGCGGCCGACCCGCGAGCGCCCCGCGCGCGCGAGCGCACCGGCCGCGTCGAGCCCCTTCGACCAGGCCCGCGAGGCCGCTCGGGTTGCCTTCCAGGCCCGCGACTTCCGCGCGGCCGAGCAGGCCTACGTCCGCGCCACGGCGCTCAACGCCTCGCACGCGGGCTCGTGGGCGGGCCTCGGCGCGGCCCGGATGAGCCTGCGCGACTTCAACGGCGCGGTGCAGGCGTACCAGCGCGCGGTGCAGCTCCAGCCGAACAACGCGAACTTCTTCGCGGCGCTCGGCGGCGCCTTCCAGGCGTCGGGCAACACCGCGGCGGCGCGCCAGTCGTACCAGCGCGCGCTCGCCATCAGCCCCGGCCATCCCTCGGCCGAGCGAGCGCTCTCGAGCCTCTGATCCGCCGCGAGCCGACTCGACGCACCCAACTCGGACAGCCCGCCTCGGCGGGCTGTCTCCGTTTGGGGACCGCGCGTCGCGGGACAGACGATGTAATATGACGTCTCTCCGACGAGCGCTAACTAACCCACCAATGAGGTGGGATGTGGGCGCATCGCATCGGTCGCCAAGCAGGTTGGCTCTGAGCGGAAGGCTTGGTCGGACCAGCGGCCCCTTCACGTGAGTGGATGGGAGCCAACGGCTTGTCGTTGGGTTCGATGTCGCGCGGTGCGCGCTCGGTCACGAGTGCCTGCCTCTCGTGCGCGTGTGTGATGCGGCTGGTGTGGGTTGATTCGATTCGTCCAACGCTCATCAATAGGGAGAAGTCTATGGGGTCAAATTGGAGTCGACTGTTTCTTTATTGCACGGTCCTCCTCGCGGGGTCGTCGTCTGTAGTAGCGGGTGCGCAGGGCAATCATTTCTTCGCTCTGACGGATTCTGACCACAGCGCCCATGTGGTGACGTCGCGCTATGTCCACGAAGGCCCGCGCACCGTTCGTGTTCAGCCGACGTCGAGGGGTACCTATGATGTGAGGATCGTGGGGGTCGGCGCGCAGGGCGTTGCGGGGAATCTTCAGGTCAACGCGTACGGCAGTCGCGGAGCGCGTTGTCAGATCATCTCGAGGGCGTTTGTCGGTGATGACCTCGTCGCGAAGGTGAGGTGTCGGGTTCAGGAATTGCTCATCGACTCGAGGTTCTCGATCGACTTCGTGCGCGCGTCTTCGTTTGATGATGGCGTGGACTACGCGTACCTCGAGGGCGGTGGTCCCGCCTCGGTCATGCGCGCGTATCATTCGTCGATGAGCGCGGTCGGATCGGTGAGGCGATTGGGGGTGGGGAACTACCTCGTCTCATTCGAGGGGAACATCGCGAGCGCCGGTACGGCAGCGGTGACCTCGATCGGGTCCAGGGGCGAGAGCTGCGTCGTGTCGGGATGGTGGTCGATCCCCGGTAGCGGCGTCTCCGTGGGCGTGCGCTGTTTCGACATCGGCGGCCGTGGCGTCGCCCAACCCTCGGATACGCTGTTCTCGCTGCGGTACCAGGCTGCGAGGCGGACCGATGTGTCGGTGGCCCTTGCTTACGCGACGGCTGACCGGTCCATCGAGAGCGAATACGTGCCGGACGACCGCGTTGCCTACGGAGGCGGCGGGCTCGTTCGGGCGTTCCGCTACGGTGTCGGATCGTATGCGATCGACCTGCCCGGCGTCGTCGCGACGCGTGCGGTTCCGGTGGTCACGGCGGTCGAGGACGTCGCCGCGGCCTGCAATCCGACCGGGTGGCTGCCAAGCGGTCATGGCACGCGTGTCTTCGTGCGCTGCGTGAATGCGGCGGGATCCCCGATGGATACGAGGTACACGGTCAGCTACCGGAACGGGCCGACCCAATACCGTGTGTTCCGGGAGCAATCCTCGGGGGTGCCTCTCGCCGTCTCTCGATGGGATGGCGTGCTCTCGACTCGTCGGCCCACGGGGTCTCTGGTGGACGTCCCGGTGCGATCGGGTCGGAGGGTCTGGTGGGACCGCTGGTATCGGAACGGCGATGGGAGCCTGTCGAAGCTGGTCGTGGATCTGCATCGCGACGTCCGGGGCGTGCTCACGTTGCGGTCGGATGGGACGACCCATCTGGGAATCGATCTCGACGGCGATGGCATCGACGACCTGGTCGAGAGCTCATTCGCCAATGGTGAGCACCTCATCGTGGTCTCGGAGTCCCAGGGCGTCGCGTCGCTTCAGGCGTGGATGAACGGGCAGAATCCGCTGTGTAACGGAGCGGGTCCGGATCGTCTCACGACCGATGACGTCACGGCCGGCATGATGCCCGGCTGCACGTTGCAGAGCATGGTCGACTTCGCTGGCGGGTTCGACCCGCGGGATGGGGGTGCTCGACGTACCGGTGGCAGCATCACGGACCCTCTCGACCTGATGTGTGAAGCGGTTTCGTCCCGAGACCCCCGTTTTGGCGGGGTGAATAGGTGGAACGGAGATGAGCTGACGCCGTTGCAGGTTGTCGGGACGTGGCTCCTCGGACAGTCGGAGCAAGAGCCGATCGTAGCTAGTACCGGGGAGATCATCACCGAGGTCCTGAACAACGGTTTTGATGGCGTCGAAGATGGTGCGGCGGAGAGGCTTGCTCGAGCGGTCACTGCGCCTGTTTGGGTGGCTCCGGCTTTGTTGGTCGCGTACATGGCGGAAACGCTTCGGAACGACCCGCTCGGCCTTGGTGGGCTGCGCAATGCGGTCCAGACCGCGCAAGGCAAGGAGGGGAAGAACGAACAAGGCGAAACCCAGTCAGACACCACGGCCGAGACTCCGCGCAGCAGTGATACAGCAGGTGGGGTAAGCACGGATGGGAGTACGACGGAACGCCCGGACCGCGAGAGCTATGTGTCGTCGCTACTGGCTTCGGCCTGCGAGTCCCGACGGAACAACGTGCGTGGTCGTGACCAATGGAGGAGCGCCATGGCGCCGAAGTGTGACGATCCCACCGCGTTCGGTGGTCGCGCGAACTGTTGGTCGCTGGAGACCGTCGAGCGCGTGGACGCGATGGCGGCGCCCCAGAGGGGCGCGCAGTGTGGGCGTGATGGTGTCGTCGGAGGCCGATGTCTGCACGAGACGACCGCCGAGGCGTTCTCGAGATTCATGCGCGACGTGGCTCCGCTGATCGAGGTGAAGGATCTCTGCGATCCCATCGTCTGCAATCCGATGTATCTGAGGTGAGCGTGAGCCGAGGCGTGCGGTCGGCCGTTGCGCCTCGTGACTGGAAGTGAAGCGGCCCGCCATCTGGCGGGCCGCTTCGTTTTGGCTGCACGAGCCTGCCTGTATCGGGCGCGGCGCAAAAACATCAATGATTTCAGTGTTTGGCTCCACCGTGACATCGTCTCGGCGCCTCGCTCGTAGAGGAAGCCAGAGACCATGATCCACGGCATCCTCTCCCTCATGAGCCCCGCCCCCACCGCCCGCGTCGACGAGGTGGGCGACGACGCGCTCGCCCGCAAGGCGCGCGGGGGCGATCGCGACGCGCTCGAGCGCCTCCTCCGCCGGCACGCGCCGGACGTGGTGAAGCTCTGTCACCTGGTCGCGGGGCCGACCGACGGCCCGGACGCGGCGCAGCGCTCGCTCGAGAAGATCGTCGTGAGCCTCGAGCACTACGACGCCTCGAAGGGGGCGTTCCGGACCTGGGCGCTCACGGTCGCGCGGAACGTCTGCCGCGATCGGCTGCGGCGGCGGGGCCTCGAGCGCGCGGCGTTCCGGGCCGACGGAGACGAGCGGGTCGCCGTGGCCGCCGACGAGGCGCCGAGCCCCGAGCGCCTCGTCATCGCGCGCGTGGGGGCCGAGCAGGTCTCGCGGGCGATGGAGACCTTGCCCGAGGGGATGCGCTCGGCGATCGTGCTCTTCCACGTGCATGGAGCGTCGTACGAAGAGATCGCCGAGACCCTCGCGATCCCCAAGGGGACCGTCATGACCTGGCTGCACCGCGGCCGGCAGAGGCTCCGCGCCGCGCTCGAGGCGGCGGGGGTGCAGGAGGCGACGTCGTGACCGACCGAGACGACCGCTTGGACACGGGAGACGAGCTCGCGATCGAGGCGCTCGCGCACGGGCGCGACGATCTGCTCGACGAGCTGCTCGACGCAGGGCTGCTCGACGCAGGGCGGCTCGACGCCCTCCGCGCCGACGAGGAGGTGCGCGCGCGCGTCGCCACCGCCCGCGCGCTCTCCATCGACCTGGGCCTCGTCTTGCGCGACGCGACCCCGGCCGTCGATGTCGACGCGATGGTCGCGCGGGCGCTGCAGGCGGTGCCCCCGGCGCCCTCGGGGCAGAGCCTCCGCCTCGCGGCGGCGCTCGCGGCGCTCGGCACGGCGGCCCTCGCGCTGCTCACCCTCGAGCTGCCCTCGGCGAGGCAGGTGCTCGACCTCGGGCATTGGGCGCTCGCGATGGTCGGCGCGATCGATCAGGTCGTCTCCGCGCTGCCCGGCGGCTGGACGCTCGTCGGCGGCGGGCTCGCGCTGGGCCTGATCGTGCTCCTCGCGCCGGCGGGCCGGCTCGCGCGCAACGCGCTCGGCGCGCTCGTGCTCGTGGCGCTCATGGCGGGCCCGGGCGCCGAGGCGAGCGCGCAGCGCTTCACGGGGGATTGGTCGGGCGACGAGCTCCGGATCTCGGTGGACGCCGAGCAGGAGCGCACGAGCGTCGTGGTCCGCCGCGCCGCCGACGCCGCCGGTCTCGGCGTCGTGCTCCGACTCGACGACGATCCCCAGGTCAGCCTGCAGGTCCGCGATCTGCCGCTCCGCGACGTGCTCCGGGCGCTCCTCGACGAAGGTCACGAGGTCCAACGGGAGGGCCGGATGCTCATCGTCCGGCGCGCGAGTGAGGTCGCGGCCACGCCGCCGACGCCAGCGCCGCCGCCCGCCGTCGACCGCTCCGCCGTCGACCGCTCCGCCGCGCCCGTGCAGCCGACCCGTCGCGCCTTCGGGGGCGACGTGGTGGTCGCGCGCGACGAGCGCGTGCAATCCGTGTCGGCCTTCGGCGGTGACGTGCGGATCGAGGGCGAGGTCGTCGACAGCGTCGTGAGCTGGGGCGGGGACGTCGACGTGCGCGAAGGCGGCGTCGTCGGCGGGGACGTCGTCGCGACGGGCGGCGATCTCTTCGTGCGCCCGGGCGGCACGGTGCGCGGCCGGACCGTGATGACCGGCGGCTCGGTCCACATCGACGACGGCGCCGACGTGCAGACGCCGCCCATCGCGCCGCCGCGCGTCGAAGTCCGCGTGATCCGCGACAGCACGCTGCAGAAGGTCGCGTCCGCCGCGATCAAGCACGGCCTGCTCTTCTTGCTCGGGCTCCTGCTCCTGGGCGCGTTCCGCGAGCGCCACGCCAACCTGGCGCGCGCGATGGTCGAGCGACCGATGCGCTCGGGCCTGCTCGGCCTGCTCGGCCTCATCGGCGCGCCGATCCTGATGATCGTCCTGCTGATCACGCTCATCGGGATCCCGGGCGCGCTGCTCATCGGGCTCGTGACCTTCGTGGGCGTCTACGCCGGCATCGCCGTGAGCGCCTCGGTGCTCGGCGCCGTCCTGCCCATCCCAGCGCTCAAGGAGCGACCGATCGCGCAGCTCGGCGTGGGCGTGACGGTCCTCTTCCTCGTCTCGCTCGTCCCGGTCATCGGCGGCCTCATCGGCTTCCTGCTCGCGGCGCTCGGGCTCGGCGCGGTCATCGCGACGCGCTTTGGGGGTCGTGAGCCGGCTCCGCCGGTGGATTGAGGGCGCGCTGGGCGCCTTCGAGGTCGACGGTCTTGCGGACCAAGAGGTCATGGGCGAGCGCGTCGGGCAGGCACGGCTGGAACTTGGACACGCGGCTCTTGCTGACCTCGGGCGCGAAACGCAGCGCGTCCGCCCACGTGGGACCCTTCGCTTCGCGCAGGGCGCTCGCGACCTGGCGGATCCCCGCGGCGCTCTTGCCGGCGGCCATCATGAAGGTCAGCGAGGTGTTGCGACTCCGAACGCGACCCCCGAGCTCCTCCTCGAAGAGCCGCGCCAGCAGCAGGTTCGCGGCGCCGCCGGCGAAGTTGTGCCACGTGATCTGGTCCTCGCCATCGTGGACGAGCTCCTCGCCCTCCCGGAGGAAGCAGTGCTCTGCCCGCAGGTGCTGGATGATCTTCCGCGCGCGCTGCGACCACTCGGCGTCCATCTCGTCACCGACGAGGATCTCCCTCATCGCTTGGCAGACCTCGTACCCGAGGTGTCGCGCGCTGCCCGACCATCGCGCCGCCTTCCCCGCGTCGGCGGGCCTCACGGCGCAGCGGCCTCGCGACCAGTCCACGTCGAGCACCTGCCAGTTGCGTCCGCCGAGGGTGAACGCCCCCGGGTCGTCAGCCTCCTCGAGAGACGCGAGGAAGGTGGCGTCCAGCGTGCCGATCTCTTGGGTCGCGTGGTGCACGGTGATGAAGCGCGGCGCGTCGAAGACCGCGTAGAGCGCGCGGAAGTTGGCGCGCGCGTACCGCTTCTCGCCCTCGGGGCCGAGCCAGAGGCGGCCCGAGTGGTCCGCGAGGATCTCGTGCGCGAGCATGTGCTCGACGACCGCCTCGCGCTCCTCGGCGGAGAGGTCCTCGAAGGGCGCAGCTCCGTCGACCCACCCCCACCAGTCGGGGCGCCCCACGCCGCCCGACTGCACGGCCAGGGCGAGGATCTGATGCGCGAGGATGTGGCTGGCGCGGCGTGAGGGTCGCACGGGCTCGACGAAGCCGCGCTGACGCAAGCGCTCGAGCGCCGCGGCCTGGAGCAGGCGCTGGCTCTGGGTCGCCAAGAAGGTGCAGTTGGGCGGGCCCATCTCGGCGCGGCGTCCGGTGCGCCCCATGCGCTGCAGGTAGCTCGCGACCGAGGGGGGCGAGTCGATCTGCACGACGTGGTCGAGGTCACCGACGTCGATCCCGAGCTCGAGCGCGCTGGTCGCGACGATCACGCAGTTCTCACCCTGCGCGAACGCGCGCTCGGCGTCGCGGCGCGCGGCGACGGAGAGCGAGCCGTGCATCACGAAGGCCTGGACCCCGAGCGCGATCAGCTTGGCGCCGAGCTCTTCGGCGCCCCGCCGCGAGTCGACGAAGACGAGGCGTTTGCGCCCGCGATGGAGCGCGTCGATCACGACCGCCGCGTTCTCGAGATTCCCCGCGTAGTCGAGCTGGACGTTCGGGCTCGCGCTCGCGCCGCCGGGATCGACGACGCGCCCGCGACGCGCCGACCCGCCAACCAGCCAGCGCAGGATCTCGTCCGGGTTCCCGACGGTCGCCGAGAGCCCGATGCGCTGCACGTCGCGCCCGGCGAAGCGGGAGAGCCGCTCGAGCACGGACGCGAGGTGGGCGCCCCGGTCGTCGTCCGCGAACGCATGGACCTCGTCGATGACGACCGCCTTGAGCCCGGTGAAGAGCTCGCGCGCCGACACGCGCGGGCTCATGAGCATCGCCTCGAGCGACTCGGGGGTCGTCAGCAGGATGTCCGCGGGCTCGTCGATGAAGGCGCGTCGGGCGGAGTCGCCGACGTCCCCGTGCCACTTGAACGCTCGACGACCGAGCAGCCCCGCGTAGCGTTGCACGCGGTCTTCTTGGTTGTTGAGCAGCGCGCGGATGGGCGAGAGGTAGAGGACCGAGACGGGCCTCCAGTCCTCGTCGTTCATCTGGGAGAGGAGCGGGAAGAATGCGGCTTCGGTCTTGCCCCCCGCGGTGGGCGCGAGGACCACGCAATCATCCCCGTCGA
Source organism: Myxococcales bacterium (assembly GCA_019637115.1). Classification (GTDB taxonomy): domain Bacteria; phylum Myxococcota_A; class Polyangia; order Polyangiales; family Houyiibacteriaceae; genus JACKEH01. The sequence goes on from JAHBWH010000128.1 coordinate 20,582, forward strand.
GGATGGCGTCGATGGTCTGGGTCTGAACCGGCCGCAGCGACGAGAAGCCGAGCGTGTTGGCGATCTGGTATTGGAGCGCGCCGGTCAGCCGGTCGAACCCCGTCATCAGCCGAGCCCCTCGTCGTCGACGTCGAGCGCGGGGTCGTCGAGCGCGATGTCGTCGAGCGCCGCCGACGTCCCGGCGGCCGCGCGCTCTTCGACCGTCAGCTCGTCGGGGCGCACCACGAGCCGGTAGTCCTTCGCCGGGTCGAAGTCGGGGAACTGGTCCACGCGATCGAGCAGGTCGACGAGGCGCTTGAGGAAGATGCGCGGCGCGATCCCGACCTTGCCCCCGAGCTGACCGCACACGCCCTCGGCGAGCGCGCGCAGGGTCGCGTCGTCGACCTTGATGCGCAGGCGGTCGCCGACCTCCGTGGGGTAGAGCTCGCGCACGCGCTGGCCGACGATGATCATCCGATCGAGCTCGAAGGGCTGCAGACGAATCTGCGGCGCGCGAGGGTTGTCGAAGCGCGGCTGGTCGCCGAACTCCGTCTCGAGCCGCTGCGCGAGCGGCACCGAGCGCTTGACGCCTTGCGGCCCCTCGAAGAACTGCGGCGTGCCCGTGATCAGCACGTAGAGGCCCGGGAAACGATTGCCGATCAGGTCGTCGACGAGCTGTCGCAGCGCGTTGAGGCTCTTCTCGCGGCTGTCCGTGCGCACCCGCTGGATCGTCTCGACCTCGTCGAGGACCAGCACGAGGCCCTTGCGACCAGGCGGGCTCGCTGCCCTCGAGCATCAGCGAGAGCAGCGCCATGAAGTGCGACTTGCCGCTGCCGAAGCTGCCGTGAAGGAAGCTCGCTTGGCTCCGGTTCTGCCGGAGCGACGTGTCGACGAGCTTGAGCGCTTGCTCGAACGCTTCGCGGATTGGCAACGTGACGACGTACGTCTGCGCGGTCTGCTCGGGCCGTCCGATCGCCTGGCTCAGGACCTCGACGAAGCCGATCTTGTGGATGCTCTCCGGGAGGTCGAAGAGCGCCTTCACCTGGTCACTGCCGCTACCCCTTCCGACACGAAGCGAGGGGTCGTTCTACCACGAACGCCGCGCCCGCCGGGCACCTAACGCGCGTCGCGCAGCTCGCGGCCTTCGACGACGAGGATGGGATCGCGGCCGAGCTCCCAGCGCAGCTCCGGGGCGCGGCAGAACTCGTAGGGGCTCGTCAGGTTCTCGAGCTCCTCTCGGCCTTGGTGAGCGCGGAAGACGACGTGGTGGCAGGTCACGTTGTGGCTGTCGCAGACGGGGCTCGAGCAGCGCAGGCGGTCGCGGAGGTGGGGGTTGCGGGAGGGAGCGGGCGGAGGCCTGCCGGGCGAGCGGGCCGCGGGATGCCGGCCTGCTCTTGGGGGCGCTGGTGTTCTTCTTCGCACGTCGCACCAGGCGAACGAGCACAGTCCGCCCGTCGTGCTCACCCCGACGCGGGCGTCGTTCGGGGCGGCTGCGGTCAGCCGCTCCCCGCGCGCATCGAGCAGCCAACCGCCATGCACTGACGCCCGAGCTGACGGGCCTCGTGGTCGTCAACGCTCCCGTAGCAAAGCTCGAAGCACGGGGCGAAGTCGCGACAGGCCCCTCGTGGTAAGCCACGTGGCTGACGCGGCGCGGAGGTTCCGCGCGAACGCCGTCGTCGACACTCCGACCTTCGTCGGCGTCTTCGCATCGCAGGGGTCGCGGGCGGTGGATCCCTCCTTGTCTCGTTTGGGCGCTCTCGCTTACACCTGGCGGGTGGCGTGGTGGCCTCCCATCATCACGGGACATGACCGCAACGCCCTACCCCCTCGAACGGCTCTACTCCGATCAAGACCGCGACTGGGTGATCGACACCATCCCGGCCGTGGTCGCGTGGGTCCCCGGGACATCGAAGAAGCTCCGAAACCAGCCGTTTCGCTTCCCGGTCGTGCGCTCGTCAGGTGGCGAAGTCCACGAAGGCGTGCTCGAGCTCTCATGGGACGAGTCCGCCCTTCTGGTGCATGATTCCCAGGTGTTCGAAAAGGCTAAGCGCTACGCGACCCGACGCACGGTCGTGGCCGAGAAGCTGACCGAGGTCGCGGCCGTCGGGCTCTCACTCGTGGCGATCTCCGCGTGGATGCCAGGCCGCCGGGTCATCTCCTGCAACCTCTTCGCCGCGCCCGACCTCCTCTTCGACGTCACCCCGAACGCGCTTCGTGGTGTCGAGTGCGCTGGGCGTGCGGCGGGAGGTCGAAGAGCGCTCTCGCAGCTCGCGGCGGAAAAGCGGCCCACGCTCGTCGCGAACCCAAACCTCGCGGAGGTCACACTCTCCCTGTGGTCGAAGTCGGCGCGGTTCACGCTCCTCGAGCAGGTGAAGGCATGAGCTTCGACGCCTACGAGCAAGCCCGCGCATCGGCCGGCAAGCTCAAGGTGAAGGCACGCGCGAAGCTCGCGTTCGATGAGCCGGACGAGACCTTCGAAGCGTGCGTACTTCTCCACGAAGCCGCCCGGATCGAGCGTCGCGCCGTGCGGCTCATCGACGCCGCGGTCGAGACCAAGCTGACAGCTCTGGCCGAGGCGTGCGCGTGCCTCCTGATGGGCCTCGATCCCCCTGGGGCGATCAAAGTATGGGGGGAGATCGTTCAGCTTCGGTCCGCGACGGATAGTGCGGCGGACATCCTCGGGTCTCTCGAAGCAAGGGTGGAGAAGGCACGCCTTCACTACGGCAAGAAGGTCGCTCCACTCCGCTTCTTTTCCCGTGCGCCACAAACAGCGGAAGACCGCCATCTCGCGCTCTCCGCGGTGGAGTCGATGCTGGCCGAGTTCCCGGGCATCGGGAGCTTCTGGTGGGCTCGCTACTGGTTGCTCGCCAACTCCACGCCCCGGCGCAAGGCCGAAGCGTGGCGCTCCATCGAGCGCGCGCGGAGGCTGGCTCCCGACGACCCCTACATCGAGGCGTCCGCCGTGCTCGCTGGCGTCGACCTGTTGCCCGCAGCCGATGCCCACGCGCTGCTGCGGGGCGCTCGTGCCGTGCTACAGCCTGAGCGACCACTGTTGTGCTTGACGACCGCGCTCGCCGAGTTGCGTCTGACGGAAGGCTCGTCCAAAGCAACACAAGCAGAGGCGCATCGGCGCGCCCTCTACGCCGCACGCGTCGGGTTGGCAGGAGCGCCGCCGTCTCCGTGGTTCGAGGAGCTACGCGCGACCCATAACGTCCTCGAGTTGCTGCTCGCCGATCGGGTGCCCACCCTCGACGTGCTCTACCAGGCCGGGCTCGCCGACATCGCGCTTCACGCCAAGCCTGGCGAACCGGTCGTGGATCTGCTGACGCAATCGGTGCTCGAAAAAATGGCATCCGCCGCGTGACGGCAACGGGCAGACGCGCTGGTCGCGAACCTCTTGCGATTGCTGAACATTCTCGCCCACTCCATGCTCGGTGGTTTCGGGGCGGTGACGGACAACTTCCTCGTACGCGACGGAGGCCAGCCATGACCAGCCTCGGGAAACCTCCCTCATTCGATTCGGCAGATGGAGTCGTAGCCGCAAAGCTGACGCCGTAGCGATCCGCGGCGAGGACGAGGAAGAGATAGAGTCGCAGCTCGTCGGGCTCGAGCGAGAAGAACAAGCCATCGCCCCACTCGCTGAGCTTGATGTTCGAGGTGAAGGCGGTGGATGCGCGGCCGTGACGCCGGTCGACGAGGTTGAAGAGGGGGTGTGCGGCGGTGGGCTCGTCGTGGCGCTTCTTGACCTGTCCGAGACGGCGGCGTGCCAGACGGCAGCCGGGCACCTAACGCGCGTCGCGCAGCTCGCGGCCCTCGATGACGAGGATGGGATCGCGGCCGAGCTCCCAGCGCAGCTCCGGGGCGCGCCCCTCGACGCGGATCCGCCCGCCATGCACGCCCTCGAGGTGGCAGAACTCGCAGGGGCTCGTCAGGTTCTCGAGCTCCTCTCCGCCTTGGTGAGCGCGGAAGACGACGTGGTGGCAGGTCACGTTGCGGCTGTCGCAGACGGGGCTCGAGCAGCGCAGGCGGTCGCGGAGGTGGACGTCGCGGTACTTGCCACCGCCGGTCTCGATGAGCGGGAGCATGACGTGGCAGAGCGCCGTGACGGCGAAGCGGAGGAAGTCGCCGGGGAGGCCGGAGCGCGCATAGCTGGCCTCGAGCTGGCGGTAGTGGAGCGCGGCGTCCTCGCGGCAGCGGATCGCGACGGTGGTGTAGCCGATGCGGCGGCGGGGGATGGGGGCGTCAGGCAGGCTCGAGAAGTGGTCGGATATCCGATCGGAAGTCGGAATTTGCGTGGAAAGTAAGTGTGTTTTGGGGTGGGAGGGGGCGGAGTGGGTGCGCTCGACGGTACGGTGCGCCTCGGTGGCGGCGTGGTGCGTGGGGGCGGCAGGCGCGCTCGAAAAGTGGTCGGACATCCGAGTGAAAGTCGGAATTTGCA
>JAHBWH010000129.1 GCA_019637115.1 Myxococcales bacterium
CGCGGCCAGACGCACCCAACGCTCCGCCCGCGCGATCGGGCGCTCGACGGGGCGCAGCAGGCCGGCCTTCACGAGCCCGTCGACCTGCTCGGTGGTGAGGAGACGACCGGCGGCGGCGGAGGCGATCGACGCGACCCCGCGGCGCGGCGCGTCGCCGTCGAAGAGCGCGACCACGGCGAGCAAGGCGAGCTCGTCCTGGCTCAGGGCGTCGAGTACGGCGTCGGCGCGCGCGACGAGCGCGTCGAGCGTAGCGTCGTCGCAGCGCGCGAGGTCGAGCTCTTCGTCCTCGCACACGAGCGCGAGGTCTGCGCACGTCCGCGCGCCGCGACCGAGATCGGGGAGCGAGAGCGCGCCGGATCGTGGCTCGGTCGAGGTGAGCACGACGCCGACGTCGGCGGCGAGGCTCTCGAGGATGGCGAGGCTCGCGGGGTCGAGCGCGTCGGCGTCGTCGACCAGCAAGACGAGGGGGCGGCCGGGGGCGCGCAGGCGCTGGATGGCGCGGAAGATCTGGAGGCGCGCGCCGCCGACGTCGGTCGCGCGGCCCGTACCGAGGACCCCGTCCACCAGCGCGTCGCGGCCGAGCCGGAGGTCGTCCTCGAAGAGGACGCGCGAGGTCCCGGGAGGGCGCTCGAGCCGACGCTCGAGCTCGTGGGTGAGCCGCTCGGCGACCGCGAAGGGCGGGCCGACATCCGCGTTCGCGAGCCCCACCACGACGGCGGCGATGGCCTCGAGTGGAGGCGACGCCGCGCCCCGGCGGCCCGTCACCCGGACGACCTGGGCGTCGACCCGGTGCAGCGCGGCGACGAGGGCATCCAGGACGCTCGAGCGCCCCGAGCCGGGGGGCCCGACCAGCCAGCGCACGCTCCCTCCGGCGGCGGGTGGCAGCTGCGCGGCGAGGGCGTCGGCGAGGGCGACGTGGGACGGCCGCGGCGTGGACGCCGCAGCGCTCGCGAAGGCGGGACGCGACGCGTCGGGCGCGCTCGCGACCTCGGTGCGCTCGTCGACCTCAGGCGCGGAGATCGGCGCGGTGGGCCCGGCGCCAGCCGAGTGCAGCGTGGCCACCAGGCTCGGCCGGCTGAGCGGCGCGAGCGGGGTCGGCAGGTGCGGATCGAAGCGAGGGGGCGGCGGGGTCTGCGCGACGGCGGCGGCCCACGCCGCGCGCGCGGCGGCGGCCGACGGCGGACGCAGCTCGGGGTCGCGCGAGATGAGCCGAGTGACGAGCGCGAGGGCGTCGGGGTGGAACGTGAGGCCGGCTCGGGGGCGGAGCGGGAGCGCGTCGCCGTGGAGCGTGCGGTGGAGGGCCTCGGTGCTGTCGGTGCCCCCGTGCGGTGGGAAGCCGGCGATCAGCCGGTAGAGCAGGGCGCCGACGCCGAAGAGATCCGAGCGTGGGCCGACGCCCGAGCCGAGCGCTTGCTCTGGGCTCAGGTAACCGGGGGTGCCGGCGACGAAGGTCGCGAGGCCGCCGCGGCCGTCGCGCGGGGCGGCGAGCCCGAAGTCCGTGAGCATCGCGGCGCCGTCGGCGCGCAGGAGCACGTTCCCCGGGCTGATGTCGAGGTGGAGGATGCCGGCGTCGTGCGCGTAGGTGAGCGCGTCGAGGAGCTCCGCGCCGAGTCGCATGATCTCCCGGCTGGATAGCGCGTCGGCGCGAACGTCCAGCGAGGCGCCGACCACGCGCTCGAGCACGAGGAAGGGCCGGCCATCGGGCAGCTCGCCGGCGTGGAGGAGCTCGACGATGTGAGGGTGGCGCAGCCGCGCTGCGAGGGAGGCCTCGCGCCGCATCCAGTCGCGGCGCACGCCCGTGGTGCCGGGGCTGGCGACCTTGAGCGCGACCTCGCGCCCGTCGCGGAGGGCGGCATAGACGACACCCACCCCACCTTCACCGAGCACGCCGGTGATCTGGTAGCCCGCGAGATCCGTCGGGAGTTGCCCCTGCTCCACGGGACGTTGGTACCAAGCGCGGTGAATCGAGTCCACGGTGCTGGCTGGGGTGCGCCGAGTCGCTCTCTGGGTCGGGTAGGTTCCGGGTCCGATTCCGGGTCCGAGTCAGCCGCCCGCGAAGGCTCGCTCGTACATCGCGTAGTGCGAGGCGCTCATCCCGAGGCGCTGATATGTCCGCTGGGCGCGGGTGTTGTGCTGCTCGACGTAGAGCCGCAGCCCGCAAGCGCCCGCGTCGCGCGCGGCAGCCTCGACGTCGGCGTAGAGCGCGGAGAACGCGCCGCGGCCGCGGTGGGTAGGGCGCACGTAGACGCTCTGGATCCACCACCATTCGGCGTTGCGCCAGTCGCTCCACTCGTAGGTCACGAGCAGGGCGCCGACGACCTCTCCGTCATCCTCCACGACCCGGTAGCGCCCGCGCCGCGCATCGGCGAAGACGGCGGCGACGCCCTCGCGCAGGCGCGCCCGGTCGAGGGCGAGCCCCTCGGTCTCCTCGGCCATGGCGGCGTTGAACGCGACGAGCACGTCGACGTCCGCGGGGGTGGCGTCACGGATCTGCACGGCGGGAAGGGTGGCGCGTCGACCACTCCGCAGGAAGCGAAATCGCGGCGGCCGCGTTTGCTGGGGACTGGTGGTGGGTGGACAGGGGATCGAACCCTGGACATCCGCCTTGTAAGGGCGGCGCTCTACCGCTGAGCTATCCACCCGCGCCTTGGCGTGGGAGCCGGACCATAGTCAGCGCCGGCCGCTGGCGCCAGGGTTGCGGCGTCGGCGATCACGAACCCGGGGTCCGGATGGAGGTCGCGCTGGCGTGGCGGCGCGGGCCGTGGTGGGCGGGGAGGTGACCGTCCGGGTCGTGGACGCATCGGCGCGCGGCTTCGACGGCGTCGAGCACCTCCCGCGCTCGCGAGAGGAAGCGCTCTCCAGCCGGAAGCAGCATCATGCCCCGCGGCGTGCGCGCGAAGAGCGGCGCGCCGAGCTCGTCTTCGAGGCTCCTGATCTGGCGGGTGAGCGGGGGCTGCGAGATGTGCAGCCGCGCCGCGGCGCGGCCGATGTGGCCTTCTTCGGCGACGGCGACGAAGTACTCGAGCTGGGCGAGGCTCATGGGGGTAGGGTGCGAGCGCGGAGCTCGGCTGTCCAACGGCACTGTCCGCCAACGGCGCTGTCCGTCGAACGGCGCTGTCCGTCCAACGGCGCTGTCCGTCCAACGGCGCTGTCCGTCCAACGGCGCTGTCCACCAACGGCGCTGTCCACGGCACGCGCGACGAGCCTCAGCAGCGCGTGAGGATCTCGCACCCGGCGCGGGTCACCAGCACCGTGTGCTCGAACTGCGCGGCGAGGCGACCGTCTTCGGTGCGCAGCGTCCAGCCGTCGGCGTCTTCCACGAGGGCTGGCGCGCCGAGGGTGACGATCGGCTCGATCGTGATCGCCATGCCCGCGCGGAGCCGGGCGCCGACGCCCGGCTCGCCGAAGAAGGGGACGTGCGGCGGCTCGTGCATGCGGCGGCCGATGCCGTGGCCTCCGACCACGCGGACGACGTCGCAACCTTCGCTCCGCGCGAGCTGGTGCATCGCGAAGCCGACGTCGCCGAGGCGCGCGCCGTCGCGGACCGCCGCGATGCCAGCGTCGCGGCAGCGACGCGCGACGTCGACGACGTGCCGGGCTTCGGCGGAGGGCTCGCCGACGAAGAACGTCGCGCAAGTGTCCCCGTGGTAGCCGTCGAGCTCGGACGTGACGTCGACGCTCACGATGTCGCCCGGCTCGAGGCGCTCGTCCTCGCGCGGGACGCCGTGGCAAGCGACGTCGTTCCGGCTCGTGCACACGGCCCCTGGGAAGCCGTGGTAGCCGAGCTGGCTCGGGCGGGCGCCGAAGCGCGCCGTGTCCGCGCGCACCAGCGCGTCGATGGCGGCCGTGCTCATGCCGGGGCGCAGCGCGACGCCGACCCGCGCGAGGGTCGCGGCGGCGACCTGTCCAGCGGCCCGCATCTTCTCGATCTGGCCCCGGTGAAGGCGGCTGAAGGACATGCGCGGAGCGTGCGCGTCGAGCGCGCGTGGCTCCAATACCTTCTGGGTATGGGGCGACGGGGTCGCGGGCTTGGCGGTTCGACGCGCCTTGGCTCGACGTGCGCGTGCCCATGCCCGTCCCCATGCCCGTCCCCATGCCCGTGCCCGTGCCCGTGCCCGTGCCCGTGCCCGTGCCCGTGCCCGTGCCCGTGCCCCGTGCCCATGCCCATGCCCATGCCCATGCCCATGCCCATGCCCATGCCCATGCCCGCGCCCGTACGCATGCCCGTGCCCATGCCCGTGCCCATGCCCTGAGAGGCATTGTCGGGGTCCCGCGGCATGACGCAGGCAGCGGTCCGCTCTGGCGTGCGTGATGCTCACGTCGACTTCCATGGAGACTGGTGGAGACGGGCCGCGCTCTCGCGCTGGATGCCCGCGGCGTGTCGGGGGAAGCGCGGCAGGGGTGCAGTGTCTCTGTGATAGGGTGGTGTCGGTGGCAACGGACGTGTGAACGAAGGAGAAACGATGACGAGATGGACACCTTTCTTGGTGCTGCTCGCCTTGGCCGTCGGTTGTGGCGACGACGACGTGGTCGACCCGGACGCGGGCATGCGCGACACGGGTGCAGACGACGCTTCGGAGGAGCTGGACGCAGGGCCGGTCGATCCCGTGTGGGATTGCAGCGAGACCGGCGTCGACGTCTACACGCCGCCCGACCGCTTGCGGGACTTCGACGAGTCGCAGCGTGGCGTCGTCGTCCGCTGCGGCGCGGGGACCACGCTCTCGGTCGAGACGGTGCGCGAGCGCGCAGAGGAGCGCGGCTATGACGGGCCGGAGCTGACGAGCGGCGCGTCCGTGACCTTCGTCAGCTACCGCACCGAGCGGCGGAACGGCGAGGGCGGATTCTCGAGCGGCACGCTCTACCTGCCCGACGTCGCGGGCGCGGCGGACCTCCCGCTGATCGTGCACGTCTCGGGTACGACGGGGATGGCCGATGCTTGCGCGCCGAGCCGCGCGCGCTTCGCGGACCTCGAGCGGACGCTCTACGTGCTGATCGGCAGCGGTCAGCAAGCCGTCTTCGTGCCCGACCTCCTCGGCCTCGGGACGCCCGGCCCCTACGCCTGGCTCGAGCCGATCGAGGCGGCGCACTCGGTGCTCGACGGCGCGCGCGCGGCGCTCGCGATCGCGCCCGAAGGCGCGCTCTCGGGGCAGATTCTCGTCTCGGGTCACTCGGCGGGTGGGCACGCGGCGTTCGCGGCGCAGGCCTTCCAGCGCTCTTACGCGCCCGAGCTGGACGTGATGGGCGTGAACGCCATGGCGCCGGTCTGGTTCGACACCGCGAGCTTCGGGCTGCTGCTCAGCCAGTCGAACTACCGGATCGACTCGGAGGCGACGGGGTGGAACGTCGTCTATGGCGCGATGTACTTCATCGGGCACTCGGTGGCGTACGAGGGCGAGGCGCGCGGCTACGACTTCATCGCGGGCGACCGACGCGACGCGACGCGGACGCTCTTCGAGACGCGCTGCCTCGAGAACCCCGACGGCGTGAGCCTCCGCGAGGGGCTCGCGGGCATCGCGACGCAGGTCGCGGAGCTCTTCGACGCCGGTCTGCGGGGGAGCGTGGGCAACTGCGCCTTCCTCGGGATCTGCGACGAGGTGGGCATGACGTGGCGCGAGCGCTTCGCGGCCGACCGTCCGCCGCTCGATCCCGACGGCCCGCCGATGTGGGTGCACCTCGGCACCGACGACATCCGCGTGCCGCCCTCGTCGATGGTCTGTCCGATCCGCGACGAGCGGGGGCGGGGCGTCGAGATCGACGTCTGCGTCTATGACGAGACGAACCACAACGTGCTCGCGCGCGCGGCGGCCCCCTTCACGGTGGCCCTCGCGGACGCGCTCGCGGAGGGGGCCGAGCTGCCGAGCTGCCGCGACGAGACGATGCCGCCGAACTGTACGGAGTGACCCCGCGCCGTCCGCGGTTGGGCGTCGCGTCGAGCCCGACCGCGGACGCGTCGAGCGCACGGAGGGCATGGTGGCCGCGGAGGGCGCCGAACCGCCACGACACGATGCGGCCAACCGTGAAGCGCGACCGCGCGCGCCCGCCGCGGAAGTTCGGCGCGGAAGTTCGGCCCGGCAGTTCGGCCCGGCAGTTCGGCCCGGCAGTTCGGCCCGGAAGTTCGGCGCGTCGACGTCCGACCACGGACCGCGGCGTGCGGCGAGCGAGGCGACGACCAAACGAGGCGCGGCCTTGCTCGGTGACGCGCCCGCGCGCATCGTCGGATCATGCCGATCTTCGTCAGGGTCACGGTCGATCCAAGGGCGCTGCGCGGGACGAACGCCGCGGTCGACGTCGAGGCGAGCCTGGCGCGCTACGTCGAGGAGCTCCGCGGCGCCCTCGCGCGCGAGCTGCCCGACGTCGCGCATCGCGTCGAGATCGGTCAACCGAAGGGGGCGCATGTGGAGGGGCTGCCCGCCGGTGAGGCGGAGGCGCTCCGCGCGCTGGTGGAGGGGGTGGCAGACGCCGTACGCCAATGCGGCGCCTGGGTCGTCTACGAGTGAGCCCCGCGGCCTCCGCAGGGAGGCGCCATGTTTTGCGGGTTGGACGCGCCGGCCGCGCGCTCTCGGGCGAAGGCGGAGGGAGCTGCTCCCGCAGCCGAGGGAGCTCTTCGAGATCCTCCGCAGGTCGAGGCCCAAGCGAGCGTGAGGCGCTGGATTGGGCCTCGGCTGCGAGCACTCACAGCCCCGAGGGCGTGAATCGGAGTTAGCTCGCGGCATGGGGGACCTGCCCACTTTTCCCGAGCGCTTCAACCTCGCCCACTACTACCTCGACGCCCGCGTCGAGGAGGGCCGCGGCGACCGCGTGGCCGTCGCGGTCGGCGACGACGAGCACACCTACGCGGACGTCCAGCGGCGGGCGAACCGCGCAAGCCACGCGCTCCGGGCGCGCGGCGTCGACCTCGAGGATCGCGTGCTCCTCTTGCTCTTCGACGGGCTGCCCTTCGTCGAGGCGTGGTTCGGGACGCTCAAGGCGGGCGCGGTCTTCTGCATGGCCAACCCCCTCGCGACCGCGGAGGAGCTCGCCTACCTCGTCGAGTACACGCGCTGCCGCGCCATCGTGGCGGACGCCAGCGTGCTCGCGCGCCTCCCCGAGCTGCCGTCACGCTGCCGGGCTCGCTTCGTCGTCGGCGCGGACGCCGCCACCACAGACGGCGCCGCCACCGAGGGCTTCGAGGGCTGGGAGGACGCGCTCGCTGGGGCGGCCGACCACACCGAGAACGCCGACACGCTCGCCGACGACGTGGCGGGTTGGCTCTTCACGAGCGGCACGACGGGCAAGCCCAAAGGGGCCGTGCACTTCCACCGCCACTTCGCGTTCAACACCGAGGTCTACGCCAAGCGCACGCTCGGCCTACGCGAAGACGACGTCTTCGTCAGCGTCTCGCGGCTCTTCTTCGGTTACGGGACGGGGACGAACCTGATGTTCCCCTTCGCCGTTGGGGGCAAGGCCGTCTTCTTCCCGGACAAGCCGACCCCCGAGCGCATCGTGGAGCACGTCGAGCGGCATGGCGTGACCGTGCTGACGAACGTGCCCGCGATGATCCGTCAGATGCTCGAGCTCGATCCTTCGCCGGCGCTCGACTCCCTCCGCGTCTGCCTCAGCGCGGGTGAGGCCTTGCCCCCCGAGCTGCTCGCGCGGTGGCAGAGCCGGTGGCCGCACGCGGAGGTGCTCGACGGCATCGGCTCGGCGGAGATGTTCCACATCTACCTCACCAACAAGCCCGGCGACGTGCGCCCCGGATCGCTCGGCACACCGGTCGAGGGCTACGCGCTCCGCATCGTCGACGCCGACGGGAACGACGTGCCGGACGGGGAGATGGGGCGCCTTTGGGTCCGCGGCGACTCGACGGCGCTCTGCTACTGGAACCGTCAGGACGCTTCACGCGCGACGTTCCACGGCGACTGGTGCGTCACCGCGGATCTCTTCCGGCGCGACGCCGAGGGCTACTATTGGTACGCCGGGCGGGCGGACGACATGTTGAAGGTGCGCGGGCAGTTCGTCTCGCCGCTCGAGATCGAGGACTGCCTCGCCACCCACGGCGCCGTGAAGGAGTGCGCCGTGATCGGCGTGGAGGACGACGCGGGCCTGACGATCCCGAAGGCTTTCGTCGTGCTCCGCGAGGGCGTCGAGCCGAGCGACGCGCTCGTGGCCGAGCTGCAGGCCCACGCCCAGGCGCGGCTGACGCGCTACAAATTCCCGCGCGCGGTCGCCTTCCTCCCCGCCTTGCCGCGCAACGACCGCGGCAAGGTCCTCCGGCGCGCGCTGCGTTGAGGGTGGGCCTCGGGGTTCGGGACCTCGTCCGTGTCCGGGACCGTGTCCGGGGGCCCGTGTCCGGGACCGTGTCCGAGACCGTGACCATGACCGCGTCCAAGGTCAGCCGGACAGGAGGCGAAGAGATGCTCGCCTCTCGAAGGAACCGACGGTCGACAGCCGGGCTTGCTCTGATGGGCGCGGGCGGGAAAGATGGGTCATGCCCGACCCCCAGCCGGACGAGCACGAGCTCGTCGCCCCCGACGAGGGCGCGCCTCGGCGCGACCCCGCGCCCTCGGACGACGCGTGGGACGAGCTCGCGCGGGTCCTCGAGCGGGTGCCCTTCGTCGGCACGCTCAAGCGCGACCTCGCGCGCCTCTCGCGGCTCGTGTACGAGCGCCGCGTGCCGCGCCTGGCGTTCGTCGCGAACGCGGACGCCGGGGTCGTCGCGGTGCTCGCCGCGCTGCTCGACCATCAGGCGCAGACGAGCGACCTCGGCGCCGGCTGGCTCGCCTTCGACGCCGACGGGCGTCGCGTCGACGTGGTCGCGGTGGCGCCTGGTCCCGACGCGATCGAGGCCCTCCGGGCAGCGGCGGACGCTGCGGCGCCGGATCTCGTGGTCGTGCTCGCGACCCCGGACGAGGTGCGAGCCGGCCTCGGGCACCACCTCGACGCGCTCTCGTCCTTGCTGGCGGGCCTCACGACCGCGGGCGACCCACCCCCCGCCGTCCTGCCCTTGGTCGTGCAGCCGCCGAGCGAGGTGCACGTGGCGCGCGCGACGGGCGCTTCGCCGCGCGCGGTCGTGGCGCCAGCGCGGGGCGCCTTTGAGCGCCAGCTCGCCGAGGCAGGCCTCGTCACGCTCGAGCCGCTGGCCCTCGGGCTCGCGGAGGGGCTCGCTCCCGTGGGCCTCGAGGCGCTCGCGGGGCGGCTCGTCGAGGCCCTCCCGGAGACGGCGCGGGTCGAGGCGGCGCGCGCGTTCCCGGCGGCTGTAGAGGCACGCCGCCGCGTCGCGTCGGACGTCGTCAGGGCGTCCTCGATGCTGGCCGCCACGGTCGCCGTCACGCCGCTGCCGCTCGCCGATCTCGCGGTGCTCGCCCCCCTGCAGGGCATCATGGTGACGACCATCGCCTACCTCTCGGGCCGCCCCTGGGACCGGCGGGTCGCGCTCGAGTGGCTCGGGGGCCTCGGGGTGGTGGGCGCCGCAGGCTTCGGCCTCCGCTGGGGCGCGCAGCAAGCCGCCAAGCTCGTGCCCGGCATGGGCATGATCGTGAGCGGCAGCGTCGCGGGCGCAGGGACGCTCGCGGTGGGCCGGAGCGCGATGGCGTGGTTCCTCCGCGTCAGCGACTGAAGGCCGAGAGGGGGCACGCGGCGCTTCCCTCGCGCGAGAAGGGGTTTCCTAGCGGGCCGCCTCGTGCTTCAGTCCCGGGCATGGTGCGCGCGGACGAGCTCTCGTTGTTCTTGGAGGAGCTGACCTACGCGGAGGCCGCCCAGCTGAGGGGCGCCGTCGCCTTCTTGCCCACGGGCGCGACGGAGGCGCACGGCCCGCACCTCCCGCTCGCGACCGACGTGATCATCTCGCGGACGGCGGCGGCCCGCGCGGCTAGGCGTCGTCGGGCCGCAGGTGAGAAGGCCATCGTGCTGCCGCCGTTGGCCTACGCGGTCACGGAGTTCGCGGCGGGCTTCGATGGCACCGTGTCGATCTCGATCGAGACCGCGCGCCTGCTCGTGCGCGACGTCCTCGTGGGCGCAAAGCGGGCCGGCTTCGTGGGCGTCGTGATCTGCAACGCGCACCTCGAGCCCGGCAATCTGGTCGCGCTGCGGGAGGGCATGGAGCTGGCCGCGGCCGAGGGGGCGCGCGCCGTCTTCCCCGACGTGACGCGCAAGCCGCACGCGCTGAGGCTCGGCGACGAGTTCAAGAGCGGCGCCTGCCACGCGGGCCGCTACGAGACGAGCCTCGTGCTGGCGGCGAGCCCCTTCCTCGTGCGGCGTGAGCTGCAGACGGCGCTCGCGCCGAACCCGAGCTCCCTGAGCGTCGCCATCCGCGACGGCAAGACGAGCTTCGAAGAGGCCGGCGGGCCGAACGCCTACTTCGGCTGGCCCGCGGACGCGACCGAGGCCGAGGGCGAGGGCCTCTACGACGAGCTCGCGGACATCTTCGCGACGGCGGCGGCGGAGCTCGTGGGCGGCTGAGCGGACGCGGACGGACGCGGACCCGGACGGCGCTGGCCCGGACTATCGCTGGCTCTCGCCGTCCGCGATGGCGGCGAGGAACGACGCGACGGCGTGGTCGAGCCCCTCGAAGAGCGCGTCGCTCACCAGCGCGTGGCCGATGTTCAGCTCTTCGAGCGGCAGCACGCGGCGCACGAGCTCGCCCACGTTCCGCGAGGTCAGCCCGTGCCCAGCGGCGATCACGAGCCCGCGCGTCCCGCCGAGCTCGGCGGCGGCGGCGAGCGCGTGGAGCGCTCGTGTCGCCTCGAGGCCGTGACCGTGGGCGTAGACGCCCGTGTGCAGCTCGATGACGGGCGCGCCCGTCTCGACGGAGGCTTCGACCTGCGCGGCGACGGGATCGATGAAGAGGCTCGTCGGGATGCCCGCGTCGGCGAGCGTTCCGACGAAGCGCGTGAGCTCCTCGCGGCGCGCGACGACGTCGAGGCCGCCTTCGGTCGTGCGCTCGAGGCGTCGCTCGGGCACGAGCGTGACGATGTCGGGGCGGACGCGCAGCGCGATCTGGAGCATCTCTTCGGTCGCGGCCATCTCTAGGTTCAAGCGCGTCGACACGACCTCGCGCAGCACCTCGACGTCGCGGTCCTGAACGTGTCGGCGATCCTCGCGCAGGTGCACCGTGATGCCCGCGGCGCCCGCGCGCTCGCACACCACCGCCGCGTGCACCGGGTCGGGGTAGCGGGTCCCGCGCGCTTGGCGGAGGGTCGCGACGTGGTCGACGTTGACGTGGAGGCTGACGCTCATGGGCGCGCACCTTATCGCAGGCCCTGCGTTCTGCACGCTGCCGCCGGCGCGGCGCTGGGTGAATCGGGGAGAGCGGTGACCGAGGTGGCGGCGAGTGACCCGTGCACGTCGCCACGCGGCGTTCGGGGAATCAGGAAGAGACGCGATCGAGTGGTGGCGACGTCACCGCGTGCGCGTCGCGTCGCGTCGACCGTTCCGTCGACCGTTCCGTCGACGCTCGAGCAGGTGACCGTGTCCGTCGAGGAGGTGACCGTGCCCGTCGAGGCTGTGATCACGTTCGCGTCCGGCGCCGGGCGATGGAGACGCCTACGGCGCGCCGTCGCGCCAGCGCAGGGTCGACTCGTGCAGGCCCGCGAAGTGCTCGGCGGCCCGGCGCCCGACCTCTTCGAGGGTGGGGGCCTCGATCCCCTCGGCGTCGAGGCTCGTCACGCCCTTGTCGCTGATGCCGCAGGGGACGATGAGCGCGAAGTGGGAGAGATCCGTCCGCACGTTGAAGGCGAAGCCGTGCATCGTCACCCAGCGGCTGATGCGGACTCCGACCGCGCCGATCTTGCGAGGGCGCGGGCCGTGCGCGTCGAGCCACGTGCCGTTGAAGCCCTCGAGTCGCTCTGCGCGTAGCCCGTGGTCGGCGGCGAGGCGGATCATCGTCTCCTCGAGCGAGGAGACGTATTTGCGCACGTCCTGTCGGTCGGGCGCGAGGTCGAGGATGGGGTAGCCGACGAGCTGCCCGGGGCCGTGGTAGGTCACGTCGCCGCCGCGCCCCGTGTCGAAGACCTCGACGCCGCGGGCCGCGAGGAGCGGGCGCGAGAGGAGCAGGTTGTTCTCCTTCGCGCCGCGCCCGAGCGTGATCACCGGCGGGGCGTGCTCCAGCAGGAGCAACGTGTCGCCGATCTCGCCGGCCTTCCGCGCCTCGACGAGGCGCTCCTGAAGGGCGAGCGCCTCCCCGTAGGGGATGGCGCCAATCCAATGCGCGTCGAGCGTGCGCGTCACCCGCGTCAGATACGGCAGCGACCGCGCCCGCGCCAGTACCCGCGGTCCGAGCCCCGCGGTCCGAGCCCCGTCGCGGATGACTGACGATGATCGGCGATCGTCGGCGCGGAGGTCGCCTCCGCGCCGACGAGGTCCTCACTTCTTCTTGCGCTGCACCACGTGCACGGCCTCGCCGATGGCGACCTTGAAGGCCTCCATCACGCCCTCGCCGAGCGTCGGGTGCGGGTGCACCGTGAGCGCGACGTCGTGCGCGAAGGCGTGCATCTCCATGGCGAGCGCCGCCTCGCTGATGAGGTCGGCCGCCTCGGGGCCGACGATGGTCACGCCGAGCACCTTGTGGTCGTGCTCGGGGTCGGTGAGCACCTTGATGAAGCCCTCCGTGCTGTCGACGGCCATGGCGCGGCCGAGGACGCTGAAGGGGAACTTGCCGATGTGGACCTTCTTGCCCTGCTTCTCGGCCTCGATCTCCGTGAGACCCACGGTCGCGATCTCCGGCTCCGTGAAGATCGCCGAGGGCATCGCGATGACGTCGAGGAGGGCGCCCTTGTGCTCGGCGATGACCTCCGCGGCGATCTCGCCTTCCTTCGTCGCCTTGTGCGCGAGGTAGGGCATGCCGCGGACGTCGCCGACGGCGTAGACGCCCTTGACGTTCGTCTCGAGGCGCTCGTTGACGAGGATGTGGCCGCGGTCGTCGAGCTTGACGCCGAGCGACTCGAGGCCGAGGTCCTTGCTGTTCGGCTTGAAGCCGACGCAGACGAGCACGGTGTCGCACTCGAGGACCTTCGCCTCGCCGGCGACCTCGACCGTGACCTGCACGCCCTTCTTCGACTTCTCGAGCCCGACCGCCTTCGCCTTGGTCAGCACCGTCGCGGGGTTGTGGCCCTTGGTGAAGGCCTTCTCGACGACCTTCAGGACGTCCTTGTCCACGCCGGGGAGGATCTGGTCCATCATCTCGACCACCGTCACCTCGGTGCCGAGCTTCTGGTAGACCATCCCGAGCTCCATCCCGATGATGCCGCCGCCGATGATCACCATGCGCTTCGGCGCCTCTTGAAGGCTCACGGCCTCCTTCGCGGTGATCACCTGCTTGCCGTCGGGCTCGAAGCCGGGGATGCGGATGATCTGCGTCCCCGTGGCGACGACGATGGCCTTCGTGGCCTTGATGCGCTCCTTCTTGCCGTCGGGCGTCGTGACCTCGACGGTGTCCTTCGAGACGAGCTTCGCCGTGCCGAGCATCAGCTCGCCGCCGTTGCCCTTGATGAGCTGCTGCACGCCGCCGGTGAGCTTCTTGACGATGCCGTCCTTCCACTCCTGCATCTTCGGCACGTCGACCTTCAGGCCCTGCACCGTGATGCCCATGTGCTGCGCGTGCTCGATCCGGTGCGCGAGGCCGCTCGCGGCGATGAGCGCCTTGGAGGGGATGCAGCCCCAGTTCAGGCAGACGCCGCCCCAATGCTCCTTCTCCACGCAGAGCGTCTTGACGCCGAGCTGCGCGAGCCGGATGGCGGCGGGGTAGCCGCCCGGGCCTCCGCCGATGACGATCGCCTCGTAGGTCTTCTCAGCCATGTTCTCTCGCTCTCGTGGCGCGCCCATCCACCGGCGCGTCGTGCGGACTGTGGGGTCGATGCTGGGATGCTGGGGGTCAATGCTGGGGAGCGGGCGGGTGCCTCAG
This sequence comes from Myxococcales bacterium, assembly GCA_019637115.1. Taxonomy (GTDB): domain Bacteria; phylum Myxococcota_A; class Polyangia; order Polyangiales; family Houyiibacteriaceae; genus JACKEH01. The sequence goes on from JAHBWH010000129.1 coordinate 13,877, forward strand.
GAGCTCCTCCGCTTGCGCTTCCAGGTGCCACGGACGCTCCGCGTAGACGTCGTCGAGGATCGACGTGCGCTCCGGGAGCCCGTGGGCCTCGACGGCGCGGATCGCCGTCAGGATCTCTTCCGTGAGCTCGGCCTCGAGGGCGGCGCGGCCGCCGTCGTCGAGCAGGCCGCGCGAGCGGAGGTAGCGCTCGAAGCGCGCGATGGGGTCGCGCTGCCGCCAGCGCTCGACCTCGTCCTCGCTGCGATAGCGCGTCGGGTCGTCGCTCGAGCTGTGCGCGCCGATGCGGTACGTGACGGCCTCGACGAAGGTCGGGCCTTCGCCGCGCCGCGCCCGGCCGCAGGCGTCCGAGAGCACGCGCCAGAGGGCGAGGACGTCGTTCCCGTCGACGCGGATCCCGGGCAGGCCGTATGCGCGGGCCTTCACGGCGAAGGTCGCGGACGCGGTCTGCTTGCTGGACGGCACGCTGATGGCCCAGTGGTTGTTCTGGCAGATGATCACGACGGGCGGGCGATAGACGCCGGCGAAGTTCATCGCGGCGTGGAAGTCCGGCTCGCTCGTCGCGCCGTCCCCCGTGAAGGCGACGCTGACGACGTCGTGGTCACCCTTGATCTTCGCGGCCCAGGCGGCCCCCACGGCCTGCGGGAGCTGCGGGCCGAGGCACGAGCTCCAGCTCACCTGGTTGACCGCCTTGCCGGCCATGTGCATCGGCTGCTGGCGACCCTTCATCACGTCGGCAGCGTTGCCATAGATCTGCGCGAGCCAGGTCTCGAGCGGAAAGCCGCGCACGAGCATGATCGAGGCCTCCCGCAGGGCGGGGAAGACCCAGTCCTGCGGCTGCAGCTGGAGCGCCGTGACGATGGGGGTCGCCTCCTGGCCCGTGCTCGCGCCGTAGAAGCCGACCTTCCCCTGGCGCTGCCGCATCAACATCCGCTCGTCGATCAGCCGCAGCCGGATCATGTGGCGGAAGAGCGTCTGGAGCGTCGCGTCGTCGAGCTGCGGATCGGTCGACGGATCCACGCTCCCGTCGTCGCGGAGCGCTTGTACGAGGCCGAGGTCGTCGTGGGCAGGCTGCATGAGGAGCTCCGCGCGGTCGCCGGGGGAGGGGCCGCGGGCGCATCCTATCGAGGGGGGGCGGGCGGTCAAGGACTGCCGCCCCGCGGTCTGCGCTGCGACACACGCGGCTTCCGGTGTCCCAGGACGGCGGCCGTGCTGGCGTCCGTGCCCGTCCGGTTCGAGCCGTGTCCGTGCCCGGGTCCACATCCGTGCCCGGGTCCGCGTCCGGGTCCGGGTCCGCGTCCGGGTCCGCGTCCGGGTCCGCGTCCGGGTCCGCGTGCGCGTCCGTGCCCGGGTCCGCGTGCGCGTCCGTGCCCGGGTCCGCGTCCGGGTCCGCGTCCGGGTCCGCGTCCGGTCCGCGTCCGGTCCGCGTCCGGTCCGCGTCCGGGTCCGCGTGCGTGCCCGTCCGGTTCGAGCCGTGTCCGTGTTGGTGCCGTTGAAGTATTCCGACGGGCTGCTAGACGGCGCGCAATGTCTTCGGAACCGCGCGTCCGCCCGATCGTCGTTCGTCCCGGTGCGCGCTACCAATGCTTCGGCGACGGGCTCTGCTGCACGGACATCCACATCCTCGGTCCACTCTCGAAGCGCGAGGCCAAGCGTGTCGCGCAGGTGGACCCGAGCGGACTCACCTACGATGACGATGGGGACGAGGAGCAGCCCGTCCTGCGCGTGGCGACGGACGGCGGCTGCCACTTCCTGCTCCCGGATCGGCGCTGCGGGATCCACGCCTCGCACGGTCCGATGCAGAAGCCCGACTTCTGCCGTCGTTTCCCGGTGGGGCTCGTCGCGACGCCTCAGGGAGGTCGCGTCACGACCGAGCATCGCTGCCCGTGTCGGACGCTCGGGGATCGGCCCCTGCTCGACGAGGACAACGTCATGTCGTCCATCGTCGACCGGCAGGGGCGCCCGAAGGCCGAGCGGCGCGTCAAGCGCGTCGCGCTCACGAAGAAGACCAAGGTGTCGTTCGACGAGTGGCGCGCGGTCGAGGCCGACCTCCTCGGGCGGCTGGCCTCCGGCGAGGACGCCCGCAACGTGCTCGGCGTCCGCCCCTTCCCCGAGCTGAAGAAGAGCGACTGGGCGACCGAGCTCGACGCGATCGCGGCGGAGTGCCTCGACGGGAGCTCGTTCGGGTTCGCTGCGCTCTGGTTCGTCGAGCACGGGCGGCGGCGGCTCGATCGCGAGCACCGGCTGCGCCTGCCGGTGCGCCCTTGGGCGGCGGCGTTCGATCGGGCGCTCGCGCGCGACGGCGAGCCGCGCACGGACGTGGACGTCTTCTCGGACTGGATCGCCGACGAGATCTGGTCGCTGAAGTGGACCGACGATCGGACCTTCGACGTGGTCTGCGTCGAGCTCGCGACCCGGCTCTCCATCGCGCGCGCGGTCGCGCGGACGCTGCGCGCGGACCACGCGTGCCGACCCGATCGCGCAGCGGCCGAGGCGATCATGGTGGTCGAGCTCGTCGGCGAGTCGACGTATTGGTCCGACATCGTCGCGAAGATCCGCGTCTGAAGGTCAAAAGCCACCAGAGGAGCCCGACGGCCCCGGACGGAGGCGGCCCCCCGCTCGGATCGCAGGCGCACCCGTAGAGCGAGGGCGCGGCATAGGGTGGGGCCTCTTCGGGCGCGGCGGGCTCGCCAGTCCACGGTGGCTCGAGCGGCTCGCAGGCGCCCGCGAGGCAGAGCTCGCCGTCCTCGCACTCGGCCCCCTCGTCGACGACCCCGTCGCAGTCGTCGTCGAGGCCGTTGCAGACCTCCGCGACGCCGCGCTCGCCCTCGCAGACGGACCACAATCCGCCGACGCAATGCTGCCGCCCCGTCGCGCAAGCCCCCGGGACGCGTCCGCACTCGCGCGCCTCGCCCTCGTGGCACGCGCAGCCCGCGTCGACGCTCCCGTCGCAGTCGTCGTCGCGGCCGTTGCAGCGCTCCCTCGCGCCCGGAAACACCCGTGGGTCCTCGTCGTCGCAGTCGACCCACGCGGGGTCTGTGCCTCCGGGCGACGTGCCGCAGGTCGTGAAGCCATCGCCATCGCGATCGAAGCCCTCGTCGACGAGGCCGTCACAGTCGTTGTCGACGCCATCGCAGACCTCCTCGGTGAGCGCGCGCGCGACGGCGCCGAACGCGCGGCGGAGGCCGGCGATGTCGTGGGCGTGGTGGTAGCAACGCTCGCCCTCGGCGTCTGCGGCGAGCCGAGGGTCACAGCCCGGCGGCGCGCTCCCGCCCGCGACGGCGGCGCGCGCGAGCGTGAGCGCGTCGACGCCGGCGCCGAAGCCCACGACGTGCACGACGACGCCGCGAGCGCGCAGGCCGTGTGCTGCGGTCACCGGCGCGAAGCGTCGAGAGGGGTCGTGGGGATCGCACCATTGCCATCCATCCGTCAGCAGGACGACGTGCGCTGCGTGGGCGGCGTCGAAGAGCGCGGCGTGCGCGTGCAGCGCGTCGAGCGTCTCGGCGAGGGGCGTGTGGTTGCCCGCCCGCGGGGGAGGAGCGCCGAGCGCGTCGACCAGCGCGTCGGCGCGCGTGAGCCCAATCGGGTGCACGACGACGCCTGGCCCGCACGCACGAGGATGCGGGAAGACCGCGAGCCCGAGCTCGACCGTCGGCGCGAGCTCCGCCGCGATCTCGCGGAGGGCGGCGCGCGCGGCGTCCCATTTGGTCCCGCCGCCGGGCGCTGGATCCCGCATACTCGAGCTCTGATCGACCACGAAGAGCACGCGCGCTGGCGCGCAGGGGAGATCCGCGCGGGCCACCTCCGCGCAGGTGAGGGCGGCGAGGCTCGCCCAGAGCGTGACCGCGAGGAGCGCCAGCTGCGCACCCACCGCCCGTGGGGGGCGCGCGCCCCCCACGGGCGGCGGGTGTGCGAGGCCGGCGCGCGGGAGGGGAGGCCCGCCCGCGCGCGCGGCGCGGGCGATCGGCGTCTCGAGGCGACGTGAACTCGGCATGCGCGCCTCAGGGGTTGAGGTGGATGACCTCGCCGCGGATCACGACGTCCTCCTCGGAGCGCACGTCGATGGCGCCGACCGAGTCGAGCACGATTTGGCTCGCGCGGAAGCGCAGGCGCCCCGGGAGCTCGAGGTCCAGATCCTCGTTCAGCAGGCGCAAGGTTGGGCCCGCGTCGGTCGGGACCACCTCGAGGAGCGGGCGACCCCGCGCGTCGCTGACGGCGACCCTCTCGTCGGGCTGCAGCTCGAGCTGGGCGACTCCGTGCACGGTGGGCGCCGGTCGCCGCGTGAAGCCGTCGAGCACGCCGATGACGACGGGCTCGCTCGCGTTCGCGGTAGGGAGGAGCAGCAGGCGATCGCCCGCGCGCAGCGCGAGCCCCTGAAGGGTGGGCACCCAGCGCTCGTGGTGGTGGCCGTCGAGCTCCCAGCGCGCGAGCACGCGTCCCACGAGCGTCGGGTGCCGCGCGTCGAGGCACTCGGCGACGCAAGCCCCGGGGAGGGGAGGCGTGGGCTCGATCGTCGGCCCAGTCGTGAGCCCCATCGTCGGCTCGGGCGGGGGCTCGCTCGTCGGCGCACGCGGGGCGCTCGGTCCTCGGGGGCAGGTCTCTACGTGGTCGGTCAGCTGCATCGAAGCACCTCGTCGGAGGGCTTCTCGGAGCCACGGACGCCGAGTTGCGTGGAAAATGAGCCTTCCGGGTCCCGGCGTCCGCCGTGGCCGAGTCGCGTCGGCGGAGGCTCGCCAAGGAGCCGCCAAGTCACGTGCCGTGTTCGCCCTTCGCCTACGGCCGCCGACGTGCGGAGGTGCCTCGCCGGCGCAGACGTGCGGACGTGCGGACGTGCGGACGTGCGGACGTGCGGACGTGCGGACGTGCGGACGTGCGGCGTCGCTCAGGTCGGGACGATGAGGAGGTCTCGGTCGATCACGCGGAGGGCGTGTGCGGGGACCCGGCCGACGCGGATGGGGCCGAGGCCCCGCTTCTTGCGCGCGCCGAGCACGACGACGTCGGGCTCGTAGCGCTCGACCTCGGCGACGAGCACCTGCCGCGCGTCGCCCTCGCGGAGCACGCTGCGCACGCGCGGGCGGCCCTCGAAGGGGGAGAGGGCGTCGGCGAGGGACGCGCGCGCGTGCTCGCGGGCGTGCGCGCGCAGGCGCTGGACGTCGGCGCTCGAGGTCCCCGACCAGAGCCAACCTTCTCCGTAGATCGAGTAGGCGGTGACGACGCGGAGCTCGCGCGCCGCGGCGCCGACGCGGCGGGCCACCGCGACGATCTCGCGACTGCCGGCCTCTCCGTCGACGGCGACGAGCGGTCGCGTGTACGCCGCCATGCGCGCGTCGGTCCCCGCGATGAGCACGGGCGTCCTCGCCGCCAGCGCGACGTGCTCGGCGGTCGTCCCGAGCAGGAGCTCCCGCAGGCGCCCGCCGCCGCGACGGCCGACGACCACGAGCTCGGCGCGCGCTCGCGTCGCGCGGGTCGCGAGCTCGACGGCGACGTCGTCGCTCTCCACGACCACGAGCTCGACGCGGGCGCCGCGCGCCTCGGCGGCCTCGAGGAGCGGCGCGGCCTCGGCGGCGAGCGCCCGCTCGAGCTCCGCGATGGCTGCGCGCGCGGCGGCGGCCGGTGACTTCAGCTTCGGCGCCGCGGCCACGTGGACGACCTGGACACGCGCCTTTGGCGCGAGCGCCAAGGTGGCGGCGCGGGTGATCGCCGCGCGCGAAGCGCGCGAGAGGTCGGTCGCGACGACGACGCTCCGGACCTCCAGGCCCGCTTCGTCTTCGTCTGCCTTCGATCGTGCGCTGGCCACGCTCTCGTGTACCAACCACGCGCGAGGGCGTCCATCACGTCTGCGAGAGCCGCTTCGCCTCGCGCAAGAGCTCGAGCGCCTCCTCGCCACGCCCGGCGGCGTGCGCCGCGAACGCCCGGCGCGTCCGGTCGGCGACCATCGCCTCCGTGGCGCCAGGCTCGCGGTGCTCGCGCGCCAGCGTGAGGAGCGTCCCCGCGAGCGCGGGGTCGGTCACGCGCTCGGCGAGCCGGAGCCAGCCGCGCGGCGGCTGGGGCCCTCGGAGCGCCACGATGCGCTCGGCGAGGCGCTCGCCGATGGCCCGCAACGGCGGCGCCGACGAGGTGCACGCGAGCCACGCGAGCGTCAGGAGCGGGGCGCTCGGCGCGGGGCGCGCGGCGTCGAGCGCGGCGAGCAGCGCCTCGATCCGATCGGCGACGTCGGGTTCGCCCAGCCGCTGGGCCGCGATGGCGTCGAGCGCGCGCCACTCGACCGTCAGCGACGCGCCTGGCGGGCCCGCCGTGCTCCGCTCCAGCACCGCCCGAGCGCGCGCGAAGGCCTCGCCGAGCGCGGCGTCCGCGGGCTCGCGGTGGCTTCCGTTCGACGCGGCGTCGGTTTCCGCGGAGGTCGCCGCGGAGGTCGCCGCGGTCGCGCGCTGGTTGGGGGCCCCGCAGAGCGATTCGCGCGCAGCGAGCCGGCCGAGGGCGACGTCGCGCGCGATCGGATCGGGCCAGCGCGCGAGCGCGCTGCGGACGCGATCGACCTCGATGGGCGTCAGGCGGGCCTCGCGATCGGCGTGCTCGGCGCAGGCGCGGATCGCGGCGCGCGCGACCGCGTCGCGTCGCGCGGCCCGCGCATCGCGGAGCCCATCTCGAGCGCCACGTCGCGTGCCCTGTGAGTCGCCGAGCGTGCCCTGTGAGTCGCCGCGCGTGCCCTGCGGGTCGCCGAGCGTGCCCAGCGCGTCACTGAGCGTGCCCTTCGGCTCGCCGAGCGTGCCCAGCGCGCCGCGTCGCGTGCCCAGCGCGTCGTGTGGGGGGCCCTCGTCCAGCGCCGCGGCGAGCGCGACGAGCCCGTCGAGGGCGGCGACGCGGCCGTAGCGGCCTTTGGCGCGGAGCTGCGCGACCAAGAGGGGCAGGCGCGCCTCTGGCGCGAGCGCGGCGAGGTCGAGCGGGTGTCGCGGCGGCTCGAGCTCGAGGCGCGCGAGCCGGCTCGAGGCGGCGGCCACGAGCGTGTGGTCGTGGTCGCGACGCGCGAGCCAGAGCGTGCGCTCGAGGTCGGCGCGCGCGGCTTGCGGGTCGTCGGTGAGCCGCGCGCGGAGATAGGGCGCGCGGCCGTTGCCCGGCGAGCGCTCCACCTCGGCGCTCGCGAGCGCGCGCGCCGCCGCCACGCGCCCGCCCTTCGCGAGGGCGACGCAGCGGCGCGCGAGGGCCTCGAAGCGCCCGCCTGCGGGGAGCCTCGACCAGCGGAGGGTCATCTCGGCGAGGCTCGCCTCGTCCACCCGCGCCGCGAGGTCGATCGCGTCGAGGTGCGCGGCGCGGCGCAGCGCGACGTCCTCGATGCCGTCGAGCAGCGGCCGCAGCGCCGCGAGCCCCGCGCGGGGGCCGAGCACGCGCCCCACCTCGCGGGCGGCGCCGAGCGCGAAGCGTCCCGCCATCAGCGATCCGTCACGAGCCCGATCTGCGGGAGGCGCTCGAAGGCGAGCTCGAGGCGCTCGAGCTCGGCCCCGACCTGGTCGAGCCCGCGTCGGATGTCCGAGGCGGTCCCCGAGCCGAGCGTGTCGAGCGGCGCGCGGACGTTCTCGAAGAGCACCCCGAGCAGGCGATCGCGCTCGCCGACCTGCAGCGCGCGCACCTCCTCGGCCGCGGAGGGGACGAAGTCGCGCAGCTGCCCTTCGAGGAGGCTCGCCCAGACGGTGAGGTTCCCGAGGCGTCGCTGGAGCACCTCGGGATCGTCGACCCGCTTGCCCGCGAACTCTTGCTCGCTGGCGGTCTCGTAGAGCGCCTGCGCCTCGTTGTAGGCGCGTCGCCACTCGGCGCCGTCGAGATCGTCCCACGCCTGCTGGCCCCGCCGCGTGAGGCGATCGATGCGCTCCTCCCACGCCGGCAGGTCCATGCCGAGCATGCCCCCGCCGGCGCGGAAGACGACGCGGCGGACGCGGTCGACGAGCTCTTCGAAGCGGCGCAGCGGCGGTGTGAGCCCCTCGCCGCTCGCGTCGCGGAACTCGTCCACCAGGAGCTGGAGCCGCGCGGAGAGCGCCGCGGCCTTCGCAGGGTCGGTCGAGGCGGCCTCGCGGAGGCCGACCGTCAGCGGCTCGAGCTCGCGCCGATATGCCTGACCCTCGCGACCCCAGAGCCTCCGCGAGATCTCCTCGGCCTGCTCGATGAGTCGGTCGAGCGCCTCGGTGGACTCCGGTGGGGCCAGCGAGGCCGGCTCGATCTGCGCCCAGAGCTCTTGCCCGGCCACCTTCGCCTTGGCCTCGAGGCGCATCGTCTCGTCGCATCGGAGCGTGAGATCGACGGGCGCGCCGACCTCGGTGCCCTCGGGGACCGAGACGACGAGCGTCTTGATGGGAAGGCGGTTCTGCAGGAGACGCAGCACGACCGCGCCGCTCTGATCCGCGGTGTAGAAGCGGTGCTGCACCTCGGTGGGCAGCCCCGTACCGCGCGGGATGAGCACGCGCCGCTCGCGGCGCCCCGCCTTCACGACCTCGAGCGAGAGATCCTTGGCGACTACGCTCGGCTTGCTGAGCGAGCTGGCGCGCGGGCGGACGTCGCCGCGGTAGAGCGCGAAGGGGAGGGACGCGAGCGGCTCGTCCGCGTCGCCGTAGAGCTCGAAGGAGAGGCGCTGCTCGGGCTCGTCGGTGAGGGGGACCTCGACGCGCACGCGCCCGGTGGGGAGCTCGGCGACGGGGCTCGTGACGAGCGCGCCCTCGGCGTCGCTGACGGCGAGCTCGCTGCAGCCCGCGGGCCCCTGCTCGACCTCGAGCGCGAGCTTGAGGACGGGGCCCTTGGCCACGAGGGGGGAGAGGAACGAGACGACGGCGCGCTCGTCGCCGACACGCAGACCCCCGAGCTGCGCGGCGTGGACGGCGGCGCCGAGCGCGACGCAGGTGTCGACCTCCTCTTGGAGCGGCCGCTCGCAACGCGCGGGGCCGCAGAGGTGCTCGGTGACCGCGGCGACCACCGCGGGGACGCGCGTCGAGCCGCCGACGAGGACGACGTGATCGATATCGGTCGGGCCCACGCCCGCGACCTCCGCGCTCCGCGCGAGCGCGCGCTCGCAGCAGCGCAGGGTGGTGGCCACGAGATCCGCCGTCGCGGCGTCGTACTCGGCGCGCCCGATCTCGTCCTCGAAGCTCACGGGCTGCCCGCGTTGATCGTCGAAGAGCGCCTCCTTCGAGAGGTGGACGACGTCGCGCGTCGAGAGGCTCTCCTTGAGCTCCTGCGCGAGATGCACGAGGCGGAGGAAGCGCTCCGCGTCCTCGGGGCGCTCGCGCACCTTCAGGTCGAGCGCGTAGCCACGCGCCACGAGCTTCTGGCGGAGCTTCTCGGCGAAGCGGCGATCGAAGTCGTCGCCGCCGAGGTAGTTGTCGCCGTCGATCGCGAGCACCTGATACTCGCCGCCGAGCTGGCGGAGGATCGAGACGTCGAAGGTGCCGCCGCCGAGATCGTAGACGAGGAAGTTCCGCCCCTCGCCCGGTGGGGCGCCAAGCTCGTTCTTCCAGGAGTGGTAGATGGCGGCGGCGGTCGGCTCTTGGAGGAGCCCGAGGACCTCGAGGCCAGCGAGCTCGCCCGCGCGCCGCGTCGCTTCCATCTGTGGGGCGTCGAAGTAGGCCGGGACGGTGATGACCGCGCGCGCCAGCCGGATCTCGATCTCGCTCGGAGCGCCGGCGCGGAGGTGCGCGAGCATCAGGCGTCGCAGCTCCGCGAGGATGGCGGCGCTGACCTCCTCGGGGCTCATCGCGCGCGGACCGACCGCGACCGTCGCGTGCTGACCCATCTGCCGCTTGATGCTCTCGACGGGGCCGGGGCTTCGCCCGCGGCGCAGGCGGGCGGGGCGGCCGACGAGGAGCGAGGATGTCGCGTCGTCCCAGGCGACGGCCGAGGGGATCGTGCGGCGCCCGAGCTCGTCCGCGTAGACGAGCAGGTCTCGCTCCGAGGGATCGAGGATCGCGATCTCGGAGTTGGTGGTGCCGAGGTCGATGCCGACGGGGCGGTCTACGAACATGCGAGGGCTCCTGACGATGGGCTTGGGGGGCGGAGAGGTCCTTCGGGGCTACGATCCCCCGAGCACCGGGTCCTCGTCGAGCGGGATGTCCGGGAGCGGGTCGGGGCCCGGTCCGAGCGCGCTCGCGATCGAGGGGAGCGCGACGAGGTCGTCGAGGGTGAGCGTGGCGGCGGCGCGCGGCCGGCGCGCCGGGCGTGGCGGCGAGGGGGCGGGCGCGCGGGTCTCCGGGTGCGCTTCGAGGGCGAGCTCGACGCGGCGCCGCGGGTGCAGCGTCAGCGCCTCCCAAGCTTCGCGGATCTCCGCGGCGACCTGCGCGTCGGGGGCGTCCTCGGCGAGCTCGCGGAGGCGCTCGGTGATGGCCGCGGGGCCCGCCATCGGGTCGAGCCCATAGCGCTCGAAGGGGTTCGGGCGTTCGCTGTTCATGGCTCGACGCGCTCGCTGTTCATCGCTCGACTCCCTCGCTGCTCATGGCTCGACTCCCTCGCGTCGCAGCGCGGCCTCGAGGGCCCGCAGCCGCTCGAGCTCTGGCCAGAGCGCGCGCGCGCGCCGGAAGTCGTCGCGCGCGCCGAGCACGGCCTCGCGCCGGTTCCAGATCGGCGCCGCCTCGAGCGCGCGCTGCGCTCGCAGCGAGAGGAGATCGGAGAGCACGAGGCGACCGTTTCGGTGCGTGTCGCAGAGCGAGAGCGCGCGCTCGGCCAGCGCGATCTGCGCGTCGAGGCGTGGCTCGAGCTCGGCGCGGAAGACCAGCATCTGCGCGCACCGCGAGGCGTAAGCGACGAGCTCGGGGTCCTCCGCGACGCGGGCCGCGAGCGCGTCGACGGCGGGCGCGAGGGCGCCGTCGAGGCGCCGGAGGAGCTCCCAGCGCTTGTGGCCATAGAGCTCCCACGCGACCGGGATGGCGTGGTCGACGAGCACACGCTCGACGTCGAGGTCGCCGCCCGTGAAGCGCCAGAGCGCGACGCCCGTGGTGAACGCGCGCAGGTGCGCCTCGCCGGGGGCTCCGTGAGCCGAGGCCTCGTCGAGGGCGTCCTGGAGCGGCCGCAGCAGC